>NZ_JAOQKD010000011.1:0-75605 GCF_025567065.1 Megasphaera stantonii | reverse complement strand
CACGATACCGTGCTTTTCAGGCAGCATACGTTTGTGCCGCCTTTTTTGCGTGCTTTTAAGAGCTTTTCATGGGGCATGCATATTCCCGCTGGAGATCAGCAGGTTTACCTATGAAACGAAAGGCTGAATGCCCTGTTTGCGGCAAAGAATTTGAAGCAGGCAGAATCACGCAGAAATACTGCAGCGCCTACTGCCGCCGTTATGCTCATCGGCATGGCGTCAACAACCGCGGTCGTTCGTCGCGGAAAAAAGAAGCCCTGCGTACCTTCCGCTGCCTGAAATGCGGACGACTCGTACGGGTCACGGAGTCGACGGACCGGCGGACGAAGTTTTGCTCGGCTCATTGCGAACGGCTGTACTGGAAACATTCTAAAAACGTCAGATCCCAAGCCATACGCCATTCGTTCCATTGTCGAAACTGCGATACCTTTGTGGAAGTGACGGAGCCGTACGACCGGCGCACTATCTTTTGCAGCGCGGCCTGCCGACAGCACTGGTTTTCCCTGCATCGAAGAAAACACACATGAAGCTCAAAACTCTTTAAGGGAGGAATATAGTATGAATAAGATTTACAAAGTCATTTGGAGTAAAGTAAAGCATCAGTATGTCGTCACGTCGGAATTTGCGCATAGCTGCACGAAAAGCACGACGAGCCGCGTAGGAAAGAGCGCCTTGGCTGCGTTGGCGGCTTTTGTGCTGACGGCGGGTGTTGGCGGTGTGCAGGCGGCTGGTGAGAATGCCGTATCAGAAGGACCAGGTAGCAGTGCAGCAGCCGATAATTCTGTTGCTATAGGAAAGAACGCCAGAGTAGATGAATGGTCTCCGGCTGCTATTGCTATAGGGAAAGATAGTTTTGTACATGGCCCATATAGTGTGGCTATTGGGGAAGGTAGTTCTACAAGCAGGGAAAATGCTGTCGCTTTAGGAAGAAATAGTCATGCAAATGGCGCAGGCTCTGTAGCGTTAGGATATCATACAGATGCACAAGCAGAAGACTCTGTAGCATTGGGTGATTTTAGTAAAGCAACAAAAGCGAATACGGTTTCTGTTGGTAATGCTACGTTGAAACGTCAAATTGTTAATGTAGCGGCTGGTACCGATGCTGATGACGTTGTAACCGTAGGTCAGCTGCAAGATCCCAGTGATAAAGCAACTAAGACGATTCATGGCGTAACGTTAGATAATGGTACTATAGAGGCTGCGAATGGTAATTTTGCGGTTGGTGAAGATGGCACAACACATATTCGTGCAGGACAGTCTCAAATACAGGTAAGAGACGATTTGACTGGATTAAACTATGGTAGTAATAGTGTCATCGTTAACCGTGACGGCGTAACTTTGACTGGCGACGTTGCAGCAGATAACAGCATTAAAGTTGGTCTTGTAGGTTACGATGAAGATAATGGTTTTGCACCGATTTATGGAACTGAAATAGGAGAAGATGGTAATTTTTCTACGGCGCAAGGTTCTTTTCGAGTCGATAAAGATGGCAATGTTTGGGCGGCAAATGGTAATGTCACCATTGATGCAGATGGTACGACATATATTCATGCAGGCCAGTCTGAATTGCAGGTCACAGATAATCAAGCGGTATTGCGCCATGGTAACAACGGAGTGATTGTTAATAATGATGGCGTGTCTGTTGCTGGTGACCTTGCGGCTGATAATGGCTTAAAAGTTGGCGTTGATGGTAACGGCATTTATAACTTTGAAGTTGGTGAAGATGGCAGTCTCCGTGCTGCACAGGGAAACTTTACGGTTGATGCGGATGGCACGACGTATGCCCATGCAGGCCAGTCTGAATTGCAGGTCACAGATAATCAAGCGGTATTACGCCATGGTAACAACGGCGTGATTGTCAATAATGATGGCGTGTCTGTTGCTGGTGACCTTGCGGCTGATAATGGCTTAAAAGTTGGCAGCGATGGTAACGGCATTTATAACTTTGAAGTTGGTGAAGATGGCAGTCTCCGTGCTGCACAGGGAAACTTTACGGTTGATGCGGATGGTACGACGTATGCTCATGCAGGCCAGTCTGAATTGCAGGTCACAGATAATCAAGCGGTATTGCGCCATGGTAACAACGGAGTGATTGTCAATAATGATGGCGTGTCTGTTGCTGGTGACCTTGCGGCTGATAATGGCTTAAAAGTTGGCGTTGCTGCATATGATAGCGATGGTAACGGCATTTATAACTTTGAAGTTGGTGAAGATGGCAGTCTCCGTGCTGCACAGGGAAACTTTACGGTTGATGCGGATGGTACGACGTATGTTCATGCAGGTCAGTCTGAATTGCAAGTAACAGATACTCAAGCTGTATTACGTCATGGCACGAATGGTGTCATTGTCAATAATGATGGCGTATCTATTGCTGGAGATCTTAAATTAGACGGTGCTTTAGACACTGGTGATTTAGACGCTGACAGCTTGTATGTGGCAGATGGCAAATTTACGGTAGATTCTGACGGTACAATGTATTCGCAGGTTGGAAAGTCCCAGCTTCAAGTGCGTGGGGATTATGTGGGCATGAACTATGGTCCGAATACGTCCATTGGGCTTAATGAAGACGGCGTAACTTTGACTGGCGACGTTGCAGCAGATAACAGCATTAAAGTTGGTCTTGTAGGTTACGATGCTGATAATGATTTTGCCCCGATTTATGGAACTGAAATGGGCGCCGACGGCAGTTTTTCTACGGCGCAAGGTTCTTTCCGAGTCGATAAAGATGGCAATGTTTGGGCGGCAAATGGTGATGTCACCATTGATGCAGATGGCACGACCTATGTTCATGCGGGTCGGTCTGAATTACAGGTAACAGAAGATCAGTCAGTATTGCGCCATGCAGATAACGGCATAATTGTCAATGAAGACGGCGTGGCGGTTGCTGGTGACTTTGAAGCAGGCAACGGTGCTGTAAAAATTAATAAAGACGGTGAATTATGGGCCGGCAATGGCAACTTCCGAGTTACTGGCGACGGCGATGTATATTCGCAAAATGGAAAATCTCAGTTCCAGGTAACTGATAATCTGGTTGCGATGCAATATGGTACAAATAATTACGTAATGGTTAATGAAGATGGCGTATCTATTTCTGGAGACCTTAAATTGGATGGCGCATTAGATACCGGTGATTTAGACGCTGACAGCTTGTATGTGGCAGGTGGCAAATTTACGGTAGATTCTGACGGTACAATGTATTCGCAGGTTGGAAAGTCCCAGCTTCAAGTGCGTGGGGATTATGTGGGCATGAACTATGGTCCGAATACGTCCATTGGGCTTAATGAAGACGGCGTAACTGTCCGGGGCGATGTATCGGTTGAAGATGATCTTAGGATTGGTGATAAAATATACTTTGGTAATGACGGCAGCCTTGCTATGGGTAATGGCGCTTTCTCTGTCGATCCGGATGGGCAGTTGTCCGTTGGCTACGGTAAAGCGACAATTAATAAATATGGTGTAATTACAGCGTCGAATATGTATATTGGCGATTCGGCGAATGAAAATAACCGCGTCGTTACGAAAGGCGAATTGGGTCAGGCTGTTGACGGCGCTGTTACCGAAGCGACAGAAGGTGCTGTTAAATGGGATAAAGATGATAGCGGCAACTATACCAATTCGATTAATGGCGTAGGCCTTGAAGACGGCAACGTAACAGCTGATACTGTAACGACTACTGGTGATGTGAATGTCGGCGGTGATTTGAATGTTGACGGCTCACTGACCGTAGGTGGGGAAACTGTAGCGACCGGTGCCGATGTTTCTGGCATTAAAGGACAAATCGGCGTTAACGAAGACGGCGGCTATAAGACTATCAATAATGGTGCATCTGACGTAATTACTGGCATCAACAACAATACGACGGCTATCAATGAAGTCAAAACGACGGTTGGCAGCGGCAAGCTGGATAACGGCGCGGCTGATTTGACATCGGGCATTAACCAGAATACGGCGGCTATTGCTCAGAACAGCCAGGCCATCAACTCCCTCGGACATCGCGTATCCGACTTGGGCGATGAAATCGACAGCGTCGGTGCGATTTCCGCAGCCTTGGCCGGTCTCCATCCGCTCGATTACGATGGCACGGGTTCGAAGTTCCAGATTTCTGCGGCTATGGGTACCTATGATGGCACGCAGGCAGCGGCTATCGGCGGCTTCTATCACTTCAACCGCGACGTCATGCTGTCCCTCGGTGGGGCAACGTCCTTCGAAGGCGATAAGAAAACGGCTGCCAATATCGGCGTAACCTTCCGCGTTGGCGAAGGCGCTTCCGGCAAGTCTGTATCGGACGATGTCATGGCTCGTCTCGAAGCAATGGATCAGAAGATCGCTGCTTTGGAACAGGAAAATAAGGACCTGAAGAACGTATTGGGGGCTATTGATACGTCTCTGAGCAAGGAATTCCCCGACGTACCGGCTAACCACTGGGCATATGAAGCTGTTACGAAATTGGCTGGCAACGACGTCGTAGCTGGCTATCCTGACGGCGAATTCCACGGCGACCGCACCATGACTCGCTACGAAATGGCTGAAATCATCTACAAGGCCATGAGCAAGGGCGTACAGGTCGACCAGAAACTGGTAAATGAATTCAAACCGGAAATGGAACAGGTTGCGGCTAATCAAAACGCATAATTCCTATTCATAACTAATGCGCGTTGGCGCAGCATATACGAAACGAGTCGGGGGAAACCTCGGCTCGTTTTTTTTCTGAGCTAATTCAGCTGAATGGATAAGAAAAACAGCGTCATGAAGGCATATAGGCCTCATGGCGCTGTATACATTCAGTTGAAGGCTACAGTGGAAACTGATGGCGTAAACGGCATGGCTGGCTGCTGGGAGATGGCGGTCGGCGTATGGTATAATAAGGTAAAGATACCATCGCGCGGAGTCATTGCGCAGAAAAAGGAAGTGACCTATGTATACGACAGAAATCAATCGGCTGAACGACTTTTATTTTAAGTATTTACTGGGAAATGAAAAACGGAAAAACTTGACGATTCATTTCCTCAACGCCGTGTTGTATGGCGACGAGACGCCTCATATTACGGATGTAGTATTTATCGACAAGGACAAGGAGCCGCAGCAGACTGACAGCAAGCTGGTAAAGCTGGATATTTTGGCCCGGACCGACGCAGGCATGCTCATCGATATTGAAGTACAAATACAGCGCCACCCACATCTGGCCGGGCGGTTTTTGTATTACTGGGCCGAGATGTACGGCGGGCAGCTCAAACGGGGCGATGAATACAGCGCTTTGAAACCGGCTGTTTCCATCGTGCTGATGGACTTTGAGTATTTGCCTGAGGAAAGCTGGCATAATGTATATCATATTTGTAACGACGTGTCGAAACAGGTGCTGACTCATCATTTCGCCATGCATTTTATTGAACTGAAGAAGTTTACGTATAGTGATATTAAGTCGCTGCACCGATTGGGAAAATGGACGGCCTATTTTTCAAATTGCAGCGCTGAAGAAACGGAGGAGTTAGCCATGAGCGACCCGATCATGAAAGAAGTCGTCAACGCCGAAATGGCTTTTACAGAAGACGAAATCATGCGGCGGCAGTATACGCAGCGGGAAAAAGCCTTGCGAGATTACCGCAGCGACATGGCCGAGGCCCGACGTGAAGGTATATTGGAAGGGAGACGTGAGGGAGAGCAAAAAGGGAGACGTGAGGGGGAGCAAAAAGGGCGAAGTGAAGAAAAGGTTTCTATTGCTGTCAACATGCTGCGGCTGGGGATAGACGTGTCTCACATTGCTGCGGCGACGGGCTTGTCTATAGCCGATGTCGAGCTGTTGAAGACGAAACTGCGTTGACACAGGCTTTGTTGTCAATAACGATGCCGAAGAAACGGAGGAATTAGCCATGAGCGACCCGGTTATGAAAGAAGTCGTCAACGCCGAAATGGCTTTTACAGAAGACGAAATCATGCGGCGGCAGTACGCGCAGCGGGAAAAAGCCCTGCGGGATTACCGCAGCGACATGGCCGAGGCCCGACGTGAAGAAAAATCTTTCATAGCCGTTAACATGCTGCGCATGGGTATGGATATCTCCCTGATTGCCGCGGCGACGGGCTTGTCTATAGCCGATGTCGAGCTGCTGAAGGCGAAATTGACTTGACACAGGCGTTGTTGTCAGCAGCGATGCCGACAGCTGTGGAAGAAAGTTTTGTAACATACGAAAACCCAGCGTCATGAAAGGTGTATGCGCTTCATGACGCTGGGTTTATATTTTTTGTATTAAAACGACCGCCTTCCCAAGGTGGGATGGGCGCATGATTTTAGGGTCAGGTGGTCGACGAGATAGCCTGCTTCTTCCAGGGTGACGTCTTCCTTTGCGCCGTCGTGTTCGAAGACGCAAAGGGGATTGTCTGCGCCGACTTCGCCGCCAGGCAGGTAGATGTATTCTCCCGTTTCGGCGTCGCCGAAGATGATGCCGGCCAGGAGGTGTTTTTGGGCGATTTGGCTCATATTCCTTCCTCCTCGTCAAAGGTGATTTCCAGGAGCTTGCAGTCCCGATAGTCTGCCGATACAAGGTGGAGCAGGGTGCCGTTGTAGCGGCGGGGGAACATCGTATTGGGCTGCATGCCGTGGAGATGGCCGAAGATGCACAGGGGTACCTTGTATTTTTCCAGGAGCTCCGTAAAGCCGCTGGGCTTGGTCAGGTCGCAGACCGGCGGGTAGTGGAGGAGCAGGATGGTGTGCTTGCAGCCTAGCTTTTCCGCTTCCTGCAGGGTGCGCTCGACGCGCAGGAGCTCGCGGCGGTAGGGCTTGGCGTCCCGTTCTTCCTTGTAGTGGATGTCGCCGGGGCAGACCCAGCCGTGGGTGCCGCAGACGGCGATGCGCCCTTCGTCGAGGGTGACTGTCGTGCCGTAGAGGTACTGCATGTTGTTCTCGGCGTCCATGCGGTTGAGCTTGCCGGCGCTTTCCCACCAGAAGTCGTGGTTGCCGCGGATGATGAGCTTCCGTCCCGGCAGGGCCCGGATTTCGTCCAGGTCTTCCTGGGCGTCCTTGAGGTGCATGGCCCACGACGTGTCGCCGGCGATGAGCACTGTATCGTCGGCGGTGACGCGGCTGTTCCAGTCTTCCTGGATGCGGCTCCAGTGGTCTTTCCAGCGGGGGCCGAATATTTCCATTGGCTTTTTAGGCGGATGGCCTGATAAGTGTAAGTCTCCGATTGCAAATAAACGCATGTATCTTTCCTTTCTATAGGGGATTGGTGAGTTAAGGCTGGGCGAGCTGCCCTTTCATCGCTTCGATGAACTGGGCCCGATGGCCTGGATTGGATATTTGGGGAATCATGTAGCCGACGAACAGGGGGTTGGTCAGGAAGCGGGGCATGATCTTGACGTACAGCCTGTCGTCGCCGGGAAAGTCGTAGAAGAAGATGTTGTAGCTGTCGTTGCTGCGGATGAATTTGAACATGAAATAGTCCGCCGTGCGCTGCATATAGCGTACGAACTGGGGGAGCTTTTCTTCGTCGGAAAGGATGAGGTTAATTTCATAAAATCCGATGATGGGCCGCAGGGACAGGTTGACTTCTATGCCTTCTTCGCAGAGGATGGGCGTGCCGGCAAAGTGGCAGGCCTGAATGTCGTCGTGGTAGTCGTAGTGCTCGAAGCCGACGATCTGCGAGTGGGGATGGTGAATCGTCCCGCCCGACATGTAGCCGTGGTTGCGGTAGAATACGACGGAACCGCGGCGGAAGCGTTCCATGGCCTTAACCTGCCGCCATTTTTCCAGTCCGAAGCGGATGAGATCGACGGCGTAGGCGGCGTCATAGGTAGAAAAGTCGCCGTCGCAGTCGTCCGTTTCGATGATCAGGGTCTGCCAGGAATCCTTCAGGACAGGATAGGCGTTTTCCAGCCAGATCATATGGCCTCTGGTGTCCATGATGTTCTTCAAATGGCCTACGTCGCAGAAGGGGCAGTACGATTCGTCGCGATGGACCGTGTCGGGCTTCGTTTTCCCTATGTCTAAATTGTATTCGAGAATATGGTGCAATGGATTCTGTTCCATAGTGTATGCTCCTTTTTTATTCATTATATATTGTAGCATACGGACTGCCTTTTTTAAACCTGATGCGATATAATTATAGATACAGCTTTTCCGGCGACGGGGGAGCTGCGAAAGGATGGTAGATATATGAATGATAAGGATATGAAGGACGGGGCCTTGTGGTCGCCGGTGCTGCTGGAATGGTTCGACGCCCACGGGCGGGACCTGCCGTGGCGGCGCGACGTGCCGCGGGACCCGTATAAGGTATGGGTGTCGGAAATCATGCTGCAGCAGACGAAGGTCGAAGCGGTGCGGCCCTATTACGACAGCTGGATGGACCGCTTTCCCGATATTCCTACGCTGGCGGCGGCCTCGCAGGACGACGTGCTGCGCCAGTGGCAGGGATTGGGCTACTACTCGCGGGCCCGCAATCTCCACGAGGCCGTGCGCGAGGTCGCGGCGTCGTACGGCGGCAAGGTGCCGAAGAATAAAAAGGACATACTGGCCTTGAAGGGCGTCGGAGACTACACGGCCGGGGCGATCCTGAGCATCGCCTACGGCGAGGCCGAGGCCGCCGTAGACGGCAACGTCCTGCGGGTTTTCGCCCGCCTGTACAACATAGACGGCAATATCTTGTCGGGGCCGGTGAAAAAGGAAATTACGGCCTTGGCGCAGGCTCAGATTCCTCCGGACCGGGCCGGGGCGTTCAACGAAGCGCTCATGGATTTCGGCGCTATGATCTGCATTCCCAAGCATCCCCGCTGCGGCGAGTGCCCCCTGGCCGACGTATGCATGGCGAAGCGGGCCGGCCGGGAGCAGGAGCTGCCCGTGCGCATCGTGAAGAAAAAGGTGCCGACGGAGCAGGTAACGATCGTCGTCGTAGAGGACAAGGGGCGTTGGCTCATCCACCGCCGGCCGCCGCAGGGCTTGCTGGCGTCAATGTGGGAGTTTCCCAACGGGACGGACGGCTTGGACGGCGTACGGCAGCTGACGGCAGGCGTCGGCGTGACGATTGCCGTCGACGACGAGCCCATAGGGACGCTGAAGCACGTCTTTTCCCACAAGATATGGCAGATGACCATTTACGAAGGCCGCCGGATTGGCGGAGAGCTTATGGAAAAGGAGGATTGGCAGTGGCTGCCGCAAGGCGACGTGACGTCCGTTCCTTGGGCGGGGCCTCACGGTAAAATTACTGCCATGGCGAGATGAAGGGACCGTTTTTTATCAATTTCATGATCATCATGTCGTGCATCTGCGTATGCTCCGCCGTGCTGTGGAACTACATCTACCGCCGCAGCCGCTGGCTGGCGCTGGTCGTCTTCGTGGCGGCAGCGACGGTTATTGCCGGCGCAGGCCTGTCTTACTACGGGCGAGTGTTTCCGGCTGTGCAGGGAACTGTCGAGGGGATGCTCCTCATGTACGGATCCTTGGGGGCTATCAGCTGGTTTTTCCTGTTTTTCCTGGCCTTTCCCGTCTTGGTCGTCGCCTCTGCCGCTGTTTTTATCGAGCGGCGTCTGCGGCGGTGGAAGCAGAAACGGCGCGGCGTGACGACTATGCCGCCTGTACCGCCGGAGAAGGGGCGGGGGATTACGCGGCGTTCCTTCCTGCGCGGCGTCGCGGCGGTCATCCCCGTGGCGGCGGCCGGCACGAGCGTATTGGGGAATTTCGTTGGCGAGAGCTATCTGGCCGTAACACGTCACGACTTGCACTATCCCGGCCTTCCGGACTACCTCGACGGCTATAAAATCGGCCAGATTTCCGACGTCCACCTGGGGCTGTTCGTCAGTCCCGAGCGGCTCCGCGAGGCTTTGGAGGCGCTGGCGGCGGAGGGGGTAAGCCGCGTGGAAATTACGGGCGACCTTATCGATGAGCTGTCTCTCCTGCCGCAGTGCGGCGACGTGCTGCGGGAGATGGCGGCGAAATTTCCCGACGGCATGGATTACTGCTACGGCAATCACGAGTATTACCGCGGCCTCGAGGCCATTACGGCCATGCTGGAGACAACGCCGGTACGCATTTTGCGCAACAGCGCCATAGAGGCTTCGCCCGGGAGGGGGCGGGGCTTGGCCGGTCAGTTCGGGCGGGACGACGCGCCCTTTTACATTGCCGGCACGGATTACAGCTTTGCCCGCGGCGACGAGGCCTTTGCGGCCCAGCGGCGGGAGTATGTGGAAACGGCTCTGGACGGCGTTCCCGAGTCGGCCTTCGTCGTCATGCTGGCTCATCATTCCGATTTCATTGACGAAGGCTTTGAGCGGCGCATCCCACTGACGATGTGCGGACACACCCACGGCGCTCAGTTCGCTCTCATCGGGCCTGTCGTCGAGTCCGTCGGCTTCAAGTACCTGCGGGGCATGTACCGTCAGGGCCGCTCGTACGGCTACGTCAACCGCGGCACGGGCCACTGGCTGCCCTTCCGGGTATTCTGCTCCCGCGAGGCGACGGTCTTTACCCTGCATAAAGGATAACCAAGAGGTAACTACAGATACGTATGATGATACAGAAAGCGATTTTACATATATTGGATTTCAATACGAACATGTGCATCTTGTCGCAGAAGGATCTTGATTTCAGCAGCGATGTCGTGTACGAATACGTGGACAAGCGCATGAACCGCATCCTGCAGGACGCAGGCCAGCAGACGGGCGTATTTTACGCGACGAGCTCCTATCAGGCCCTGCTGCAGCAGCTCGTCGGCGGCGAGATGGACTTCGATGAATTTGCGTCCCAGACGGCGCGGCAGCTCTACGACATCTTATCGCACTGCGACGGGCCGTCGTCGCTGGACGTCCTCGTCGTTGATTTCAATGATGACGCCGACGTGCGCTGCATCGGCGTGCTCCTGCTGGACAACAAGACGGCCTACACCCATCAGATATTGGACGACGACGGGGCGGTGTACAACAAGCTTATCAAGCATTACGCTATCCTGCCCGGCGCGTCTCAGAAGATAGAGGCCTACGCCCTCATACACTGCGGCGATTTCTCCATCCGCTTTGTCGACAAGAAGCGGCAGATGGACGGGGAAGACATCTATATCCTGCCGGAACGGCTCCTGCAGTGTACGTCGGTCATTTCGGCCAAGGACGCTGTCAAGCTGGTCAGCAAGATTGCCGCCAAGGTCGCCGAGGATCACGGCGGAAATACGGTAGAGGTCTTGTCGAAGGCCAAGAATTACCTTGTCGAAAACGCCGAGACGGCCGAAGCCTTTTCGCCGCAGGACTTGGGGGCAGAGGTATTCGCCGGTTCGCAGGCCATGCGGAATGAATTTGCCGCCCAGCTGGAAGAAGCCAAGCTGCCTGCCGACGTGCCCATCGCCAAGGCCTTTGCCGAACGGGCCGGCCGCAGCCACAAGATCAAGACCGACACGGGCATTGAAATCATTTTCCCGTCGGAATACATCGAAAACACGGACTATATCCAGTTTATCAACAATCCCGACGGCACCATTTCCATCGAATTGAAGAATATCGGAAAGATCATCAATAAATAAACGAGAGAGGGCTTTTTCCCGCAGAGGAGAAGGCCCTTTTTCCTTGCAGCAGCTCCAAGATTGAATTTTATGGGGAAAAATGATACGATTACGTATATATTTTAAGAATGGCCTTCAAGGTTCGAGGGATGTTTGCCGAAAGGGGAATGGGACATGGAACTGCGCGTGCTGAAGTATTTTTTAGTCGTTGCCAGAGAAGAGAATATTACGAAGGCGGCCAAGATGCTGCACATTACGCAGCCTACCTTGTCGCGCCAGCTCATGCAGATGGAGGAAGAGTTCGGCGTGTCCCTGTTCAAGCGCAGCAAGCACAGCATCATACTGACTGAGGAGGGCATGATACTGCGCCGCCGGGCCCAGGAGCTCGTCGACCTGGCCGAAAAGACGGCGAAGGAAGTGTCGCGTCAAGACGAGGTCATTTCCGGAGAAATCGCCATCGGCTGCGGCGAGACGAAGAATCTGGAACCTATGGCCAAGGTCATGGCGGCCTTTCAGCAGGCCTATGGAGAGGTGCAGTTTATCTTGTATACGGGCATTGCCGACGACGTGAAGGAGCGCATCGAGCAGGGGACCCTCGATTTCGGACTGCTCATCGAGCCCGTAGACGTGAGCAAGTACAGCTACCTGCGCATGCCTCTCAAGGACCGATGGACCGTGCTGATGCGGCAGGATCATACCCTGGCGGCCAAGGAGGCCGTCGAGCCGCAGGATCTGGCAGGACAGCGCCTCATCATGCCGGCCCGCTTGTCCGTAAAAAATCAGGTCGAAGCCTGGCTGGGGCGTTGGCAGTCCGACGTGCGCCTGGCCGTGTACATGAATCTGTCGGCATACAACAAGATGGTCCTGACGGACAACGGCGTCGGCCTGGCCTTGGGGCTGGACTTCGACACGGTCTTGCCGGGCTTGTGCATGCGCCCTATGAAGCCGTTCATCGAAAACGGCAGCTACATGGTCTGGAAAAAGAACCAGTTCTTGTCGCCGCTGCTGGAACGGTTCATCGAGTTTACGGAAGTATATCTGCAGGAGCACTATGGAGCGCAGCGCGGTGAATAGGGCACCGGCGTCTGGACAAAGGCGTTTCACCGGGCGGGCTTTGCTTTTGCCGTCGTCTTACTTGTTTTTTCCATTCCATCGTAGTATGATATATATGTAAAAAATACATAATATATTTACATTAATATATTTAGTCTTTGAGGCAAGGTGAGAAAGGGAAATCCTTTCAGAGTCCTGACCGGCGGTGATAGTCCGCAACCTCGTGAGGGAGCTGACCCGGCGAAATTCCGGGACCGACAGTATAGTCTGGATGAGAAAAGACTTCGGGCGTGGCACAGGTGTGTTTGCCGTGCCGTTCTCAAGTGCGAAAAGGCTGGATGTATTCCGGCCTTTTTTTGATTTGCCGCAAGATAGAAGGGCAGGTAATGGATATGGAAAAGAAATATTATTTGGGATTTGACGCCGGGACGCAGAGCGTAAAGGTCGCCGTGTACAGCGAGGACATGGAATGCGTAGCTATGGATACGGCCAAGACGACGCTGTATTATCCTCATCCCGGCTGGGTGCAGATGGACGTAGACGAATATTACCGCCTCATCAAGCAGTGCATGGCGTCGTGCAGCCGCCAGCTGGAAGAAAAGGGGATTTCCCCGGCGGCGGTGCGGGCTATCATGGGCGACGGCATCATCTGCGGCATCGCCGGCATCGACGCCGAAGGAAACGCCGTGACGCCGTACGTCAATTATCTGGACAGCCGCACGGCCGACGACGTAGAAGGGCTGAAGGCCCTGAAGCTGGATATCTGGGCGGCCGAAACGGGCAACGCCGAGCCGAACGTCATGTTCCCGGCCATGTTTGCCCGCTGGTTCATGAAGCATATTCCGGCCTTTAAGGAAAAGGGCGTCAAGTTCGTCCACAACTGCCCGTACGTCCTCATGCATCTGGCCGGATTGCAGGGAGAAGACGCCTTTATCGACTGGGGCGCCATGTCCGGCTGGGGCCTGGGCTACAACGTCGTGACCAAGGAGTGGTCCGATGAGCAGCTGCGCATCCTGGGCATCGACAAGAAATACATGCCGCGCATCGTCAAGCCCTGGGACATCATTGGCCGTCTCTGCGAAGCCGACGCCCTGGAAACGGGCTTTCCCGCCGGCATTCCCATCTGCGCCGGCGCCGGCGATACGATGGAATCCATGATGGGCAGCGGCATTCTGGAAGCGGGCAAGGCCGTCGACGTAGCCGGCACGTGCGCTATGTTCTGCGCCGCTACGGACGGCATCATCCCCGAATTGTCCGTACCGGGAAGCGGCCTCATCTTCAATTCGGGCACCTTGCCGGGGACGTATTTCTATTGGGGCATGGTGCGGACCGGCGGCCTGGCCCTGCGCTGGTTTAAGGACTCTGTCTGCCGCCGCGAAGACGACGAATACTACGCCGAGCTGGATAAGTTAGCGGAACGCCATCCAGCGGGCTGCGACGGGGCGATGTTCATTCCCTACCTGACGGGCGGCAACGGCGATTTCCCCCATGTGCGCGGTACCTTCACGGGCCTGACCCTCGACTCGGACCAGGGGGCGATGTGGCGCTGCGTCCTCGAAGGCATCGGCTACGACTACATGGAAGTTACCGACCGGTACCGGGCGGCAGGCATCGACCTGACGACCCTGACCATTACGGAAGGCGGCAGCCGTGACGATTTGTGGAATCAGATCAAGGCTGACATGCTGGACACGCAGGTATCGACGCTGCGCGTCGCCGGCGGGGCCGTGCCGACAAACTGCATCGTAGCCGCCTACGGAGCCGGCGATATTGCCGACCTCAAGCAGGCTCTCCAGCGGCAGCTCGCCGTTCACAAGACCTTTGGGCCGAACAAGGACAACACGGCCATGTACAGGCGGCAATACGAACAAAGACGCCATATCTTGCAGGCCTTAAATGTCGGCGAAGGGCAAAAAAATGAATTGTGAAAAATTACATAATCTGGTATGACCAACGTTCATAATATAACGTAGTAAACGGCGCTTTTGGTATCGAATGATGAAATAAAAGTATTGGACATGGTTTATGTATTAAAAAAACGTATACATAATATGCAGTTTTTTGGAAAAATCGCGTTTTTTCGGTAGATTTTTTTGGAAAACGTGATATACTATGAGTGTAAGCAGTGAAACTTATTTTAATATCGCGCGTGAGTTTTTGAAAAGAACTCGTGAAAAAAATCACGCGAAATAAGGAGGAGTTTAACATGTTTTGTAAAAAGGTAATGGTTATTGGCGCAGGCACCATGGGTTCCGGTATCGCTCAGGTATTTGCTGTTAACGGTTGCGAAGTCGTTTTAAATGATATTAAAGACGAATTCATCGCCGGCGGCAAAGCTAAAATTGATAAAGCCTTGACGAAATTGGTCAGCAAGGAAAAAATGACGCAGGAAGAAAAAGACGCCGTAATGGGCCGCATTTCCGGTTTCGTTACCCGCACGGCCGACAACATGAAAGACATCGACCTCGTTGTTGAAGCTGCTATCGAAGATCTGAAAATCAAATCGGCTATCTTCAAAGAATTAGACGAACTCTGCCCGGAACACACGATCCTGGCCAGCAACACGTCCTCTTTGTCCATCACGCAGATCGGCGCAGCTACAAAACGTCCGGACAAAGTTATCGGCATGCACTTCTTCAACCCGGCTCCGGTCATGAAATTGATCGAACTCATCAACGGCATCGCTACTTCTGAAGATACGTTCGCAAAAATCAAAGAAGTATCCGAAGAAATCGGCAAATCCCCGGTTAAAGTTGCAGACTTCCCGGGCTTCGTAGGCAACCGCGTCGTTATCCCCATGATCAACGAAGCTATCCAGGCTTTGATGGAAGGCGTAGCATCCAAAGAAGATATCGACTCCGTATGCAAACTGGGCTTCAACCATCCGATGGGCCCCTTGGCTTTGAGCGACTTGATCGGCAACGACGTTGTCCTTCACATCATGGAAGTTCTCTATGAAGGCTTCGGCGATCCGAAATATCGTCCGTGCCCGCTCCTCAAAACGTACGTCAACGCCGGTTACCTCGGCCGCAAGACGGGCAAAGGCTTCTACGACTACACGAAATAATAGGCGAGCAGTACAAACACAACTCTATAAGCAAGCAATGTAAACTCAAGCGATTTATATTTGTCAGGCAGTGGGCGTGAGTATTCACGCCCCTTGTTTGCACGTCCTACGTTTGAATATATTATTTTGGGAGGGTTCTAATTATGGACTACAAAAACATTCTTTACTCGGCAGAAAACGGTATTGCAACGATTACGATCAATCGTCCGAAAGCTCTGAACGCCCTGAACACGGAAACGGTTTCGGAATTAAGAGACCTCGTCGGCAAAATCGCCGCTGATTCCGAAATTAAAGTCGTCGTTATCACGGGTTCCGGCAGCAAATCCTTCGTAGCCGGCGCAGATATCGTTGAAATGTCCACGAAGAATGCAGTTGAAGGTCGCGCATTCGGCAAAATCGGTCAGGATACGTTTACGGAAATCGAAAACATGCCGCAGCCGGTTATCGCTGCTATTAACGGCTTCGCTTTGGGCGGCGGCTGCGAACTGTCCTGCGCTTGCGACATCCGTTATGCTTCTGAAAACGCTAAATTCGGTCAGCCCGAAGTTGGCCTCGGCATTACGCCGGGCTTCGGCGGCACGCAGCGTCTGCCCCGTGTCGTTGGCCGCGGCTACGGCAAAGAACTGATTTTCACGGCTGGCATGATCGACGCTCAGGAAGCATATCGTATCGGCCTCGTAAACAAAGTTGTTCCTCAGGAAGAACTGATGGATACCGTATATGCATTGGCTAAGAAGATCGCGAAAAACGCTCCGATCGCCGTACAGCTCTCCAAAGCAGCTATCAACCGCGGTATCAACTGCGACGTTATCACTGGTATTGCTTATGAAGACGAAGTATTCGGCCTTTGCTTCGCTACGGAAGACCAGAAAGAAGGCATGGGCGCTTTCGTTGAAAAACGTAAAGCTACGTTCACAGGCAAATAATATCCTTGATATTGCCATATGAATAAGAAAAAACCGTATCCTCGTCAGAGGGTACGGTTTTTTTGATAGGCGAATTAGTCTTTAAAATAGGGCTTGAACACGGAGCGGTTTGGTTCCTTGCGGACCTTCTTTTCTCCGCTGCGGCGGAACGTTCCCGACGCGTTGTCGTTTTGCTTCCGCGGCGCAAAGTGACGGCGTTTCGTATTGCCGCTTCGATAGTCTCCGCTGCGTTCGCTCTGGTCGTTTCGTTCGGAACGGTCGTTCCGGTCGTGACGATAGTCGCGGCGGCGGTTTTTGTCGCCGTAGGGACGGCGGGAGCGGTGGACGCGTAGGGGCGCTTCTTCCGTAATGTTGACCGGCGTCGTGTCCGGCTCCTTCGTGAGCAGCTTGATGGCTGCCGACAAGAGGGCGACGGAGTCGAAGTGGGTGAGAAGCTCTTCGGCGTTGGCCCGGTAGATGCTGTAGTTGTCGTCTTCTGTCGCGGCGACGAGACGGCGGATAGCCGCCTGCTGGGCTCCTTCCAGGGCTTCCGAGAAGGTCGGGGCCTTGCGGCGGGCGATGCGCCGTTTGATGAGCCGTTCGATGGCCCGCAGGTGGTCGATTTCGCGGGGAATGACGAAGGTCGTCGCTTCGCCGCTCTGGCCGGCCCGGCCTGTACGGCCGACGCGGTGGACGTAGCTTTCCGGGTCCTGGGGTAAATCGTAGTTGAATACGTGGGTTACGCCGCTGATGTCGAGGCCGCGGGCGGCGACGTCGGTGGCGACGAGGATATCGATAGTCTTTTCGCGGAATTGGCGGATGACCGTGTCCCGTTTAGCCTGCGTCAGGTCGCCGTGAATGCCTTCGGCGGAATAGCCGCGCTTTTTCAGGGCTTCGGACAGCTCGTCGACGCGGCGCTTGGTGCGGACGAAGATGATGGCCAAATCCGGCTCCTGCAGGTCGAGAAGGCGGCAGAGGATGTCGAACTTCTGGCGGTCCGGCACTTCGATGTAGGACTGCTCGATGAGGTCGATAGTTACTTCCTTGGCCTTCATGCGGACGATCTGCGGGTCGTGGAGGAAGGTTTCCGCCAGCTGCTGAATGGGCTTGGGCATGGTGGCCGAGAACAGCAGGGTCTGACGGGTGCTGGGCGTGGCGGCCATGATGAGGTTGATGTCTTCGATGAAGCCCATGTCCAGCATTTCGTCGGCTTCGTCGAGGACGATCGTCGAAATATGGCTCAGGCTGATGGTGCCGCGCTTCATGTGGTCGATGAGGCGGCCCGGCGTGGCGACGACGATCTGCGGCGATTTGCGCAGGCGGCGCAGCTGCCGTTCCATATCCTGTCCGCCGTAAATCGGCAGGGCCTGGATGTGGGTGAACTGGGCCAGATGGTTGAGCTCTTCGGCGACCTGCATGGCCAGCTCGCGCGTCGGCGACAGGACGACGGCCTGTATTTCCTTCGACGGCTCGGACGCTAATATTTTTTCTAATACGGGAATGCCGTAGGCTGCCGTTTTGCCCGTACCGGTCTGTGCCTGGCCGATCATATCGCAGCCCGACATGGCGACGGGGATGGCGTTTGCCTGAATCGGCGTCGGTTCTTCAAAGCCCATTTCGTTTAAGGCGTTGAGAATGACGTCGCTAATTTGTAAGGTTTGAAATTTTTCTAACATGTATGCCTCCTTTTGTATAACTTATTTATTATATCATTAGATAGATGAAAAGAATAGAGGGGGGCTGCGTTTTTGCGGCAGGAGAATGGCGGGCTTTCGTATTGAGCGGCGGCGGAATTCCTGTTATAATGAGAAAAACGAATGTTCGCAGAAAGGGAGGATACGATGATGGATTTGCTGCAGGGACTGAACGACGCCCAGCGTCAGGCCGTGACGACAACGGAGGGCTGCGTGCGGGTTATCGCCGGCGCAGGCTCGGGCAAGACGCGAGCCTTGTCGCATCGGTTTGCCTTTTTAGTCAACGAGCTGGGCATCTTGCCGGGCCATATCCTCTGCGTCACCTTTACGAATAAGTCGGCGGCGGAAATGCGCCGGCGCATCCACAACCTGACCGGCGACAACGACACGGGCTACGTCAACACGTTCCATGGCTTCTGCGTATCGGTCCTGCAGGAAGACAGCCACGCCGTCCAGTATCCCAAGAATTTTCTCGTCCTCGATAATGCCGATATCGACGCCATGCTTCAGATGATTTACGAGGAACGGGGGCTGACGCTGCGCAATATGACCTTTTCCGCTGCCCGGGATATGATCGAAATGCGCAAGCTCGTCCAAGAGCCGGAGTATTACGCCGACATGATTACGATGTCCCTGGAGCGGCTGAAAAAGAAGTACGACGAAGCCTCGTCGGCTGCGGACATCATCTTCTACGGCTATTTGTATCAGGAAAAGAAATGCTTCGGCCTCGATTACAACGACCTCATCAAGTTTTCCCTGTATATTTTCAAGGAGCACGACGACATCCGGCTGAAATGGCAACGGCGGCTGGAATACATCATGATCGACGAATTTCAGGATATCGACCTGCTCCAATACGAGCTCATGAGCGTGTTGTGGGGCTATCACAAGAATTTATTCATCGTCGGCGACCCGGACCAGACGATTTATACGTGGCGCGGCGCCAACGTGAAGTATCTCCTCGAATTCGACAAGGCCTTCCCGGGAACGAAGACCATTCTGATGATGGATAATTACCGCTCGACGCCCCAGATTCTGGCGGCAGCCAACGCCCTCATCGACAACAACGTGTGCCGCATGGCCAAGTCTCTCCGGCCGACCTTGCCCGACGGCGACGCCGTGGTCTGCCATTTTTCCGAAAGCCCTCAGGCTGAAGGGCAGTGGCTGGCTAGGCGCATGAAGGCCTTGCGCGAACGCGGCGTGCCTTACAAGGACATGGCTGTCCTGTACCGGGCCCACTACGTGACGCGGACAGTGGAGGAAGCGCTGCTGAAGGAACACATACCCTACGTCATATACAGCGGCGTCCAGTTTTTCAACCGCAAGGAAATCAAGGACGCCCTCAGCTATTTGCGCATCATCGCCTATAAAGACGACTTGTCCTTCCGGCGGATCGCCAACGTGCCGAAGCGCAATCTGGGCAAGCGGCGCATGGCCTTTCTGCAGGAATACGCCGACGCCCGCGGCTGTTCTCTTTATGAAGCCTTGGTCGAAACGATGGATGACGGCCTGTTTAAGGGGACGAAGGCCCGCCAGTTCGTAGATCTCATCGAGTCCTTTGCCGCTGAATACGAGGGCCGGCCCGTATCGGAGGTCCTGTCGGCAATCCTCGACGCCAGCGGCTACGAGAAAGCCCTTCGCACCGAAGGCAGCCAGGAGCGGCTGGACAACCTGGCCGAGCTCAAGCAGGCCGTGTACGAGTATGAAACGACGTGCGGTGAGGAAGTCACGTTGGAGCATTATTTATCCCACGTGGCCTTGCTTACCAACGCCGACGCCGCGCCGGATGACGACAAGGTCAAGCTCATGACGGTTCACGCCGCCAAGGGGCTGGAATTCCCCTACGTGTTCCTGTGCGGCCTGAACGAAGGCATTTTCCCGTCGCGGAAGGTACGGACGATGCAGGCCATGGAAGAAGAACGGCGGCTAGCCTTTGTAGCCCTGACGCGGGCCGAAAGGGGCTTGTATTTGTCCGAAGCGGACGGGCAGCACTTTGATGGTACCGTCCGCTATCCGTCGCGGTTTATCCTGGATATGGGCCCGGACGTGCTGGCGTATGACAATCCGCCGCCGGACAGCCTCGTCCGGGCGACTCGGGACTACATCGAATACAGCGGCAAATACTGGCCTGACCGGGAGGGCAAAACGACCTTTGCGTCGGGCCAGCGGATACGGCACGCCGTCTTCGGCGAGGGAACCGTCATCGACGCCGATATGGACCGGCAAGCCTACGTCGTGCAGTTCGATGCCATGGACACGGCGCGGATGATTTCGTTCCGCGTGAAGCTGGAAGCGATATAACATAGGGAGATTATGCAATGAGGCAGAGAAAAAGGACGCGCCGCCAGATTAAGATGACGCGTCCTTTTGTATGATACATAGTATTGGGTCAAGTATAGTATTATCCCTCTATGCCGAACAACTCGACAGCCTTAGCCGCCATGCGTTCGCCGTAGGTCAGGAAGGTTTCCTTGCTTCCGTCCAGATCTTTGCTTAAGGCTACAGGGCCCAGATGGATGACAGGCGCGCCACATGAGCCGCCGCCGGAATAGGTCATCATGCCGTAGACCATCATATGGTCGAGGATGAGGCGAATGCCCAGGTCGCCGCCGCCGTGGAGATAATCCATCGTCGCGAAGGCTCCGCCCAGCTTGCCGGCGAGCTGGCATTTCTTGCATGGCCCTTCGAGCCAGGACTTGACGTCGGCGCAGACGCTGGCGAAATAAATAGGCGAGCCCAGGACGATGCATTTGCTTTCGGCAGCCCACGCTTCGTCCAAATCGTCGATAGAGCAGGCTTTGGCCTGGACGCCCTGTACCCGTTCCATGCCCTGGGCGATGATTTCGGCCATCTTCTGCGTGTGGCCCGTTTTAGAGTAATACAGTACCATTGCTTTCATACTTCATGCCTCCTTGTTGCATACGTATATATACATCTTACTCATACGGCCCTTTCTTTGTCAAATCCGGCGCTGTATAACATAACCCAGACCATGGCAGGTTCTGCTGCGGTCTGGGTTATATCGTATCTACTTATTTTTTATTTTTCTTGCGCGAGGCGAAGTCGCCGCAGGCCTGGATGAGGTTGACGCCTACGATGAGGATGATGATCGTCGCCAGCATGACGTCGGCGCGGAAGCGCTGGTAGCCGTAGCGGATAGCGATGTCGCCGAGGCCGCCGCCGCCGATTGCGCCGGCCATGGCCGAAGCGCCGATGAGGTTGACGATGAGGACCGTAATGTTGTTGATGATCGTCGGCAGGGCTTCGGGAATGAGGACCTTGCGGATGATCTGGAAGGGCGTGGCGCCCATGGATTCAGCGGCTTCGACGAGGCCGAAGTCGACGTCGCGGATAGACGTTTCAACGAGGCGGCTCAAAAAGGGAATGGCCACGATGGTCAGGGGCACGCAGGCCGCCGTCGTGCCGATGGACGTGCCGGCGATGATGCGGGTCAGAGGAATGATGGCGACCATGAGGATGATAAAGGGAATCGA
This sequence comes from Megasphaera stantonii, assembly GCF_025567065.1. NCBI lineage: Bacteria > Bacillati > Bacillota > Negativicutes > Veillonellales > Veillonellaceae > Megasphaera > Megasphaera stantonii. The sequence goes on along the minus strand of NZ_JAOQKD010000011.1, from coordinate 53,921 downwards.
GCGGATGATGTTGACGATGGTGCCCAGTATCTGATTGATAAAGCGGTTTTCCAGAATATGGCCCCGGCTGGTCGTGACCAGCGTAATGCCGAGGGGAATACCGATGATAGCGGCGATGATCGTCGCGACGGCGACCATGAAAACAGTTTCCTGAATGCCTTGGAGCATTAAATTAATGATTTCTTGGGACATATCCTAAAACCTCGCTTCCGATAGGTAATTCTTTGATGAAGGCGAACGCCTTGGCCTGGGCTTCCATGTCGCCCATGATAACGACGATGAGGTAGCCAAAGGGCTCGTCCTGAATGTAGTCGATGTTGCCGTAGAGAACGCTGACGTAGGTGTTGAACCGCCGCACGACGGAAGCGACGACCGGTTCGTTCGTAGCGGCTCCCTTGAAGCGCAGGCGGACGAGCATGCCGTACCCCGGTGCAGGCTGGTCCGTAATGCCCATCTTGGCGATGCCGGCGGGCAGCTCCATGTTGATAACCGATTTGACGAAGTCCTTCATCGTCTGGGACTGGGGATTGGTAAAGACGTCGACGACGCGGCCTGCTTCCTTGATGACGCCGCCTTCGATGACGGCGACGCGGTTGCAGATTTCTTTGATAACCGCCATTTCGTGGGTAATGATGACGATGGTAATGCCAAGGCGCTGGTTAATGTCCTTGAGCAGCTCGAGGATGGATTTCGTCGTCTGCGGGTCCAGGGCCGACGTGGCTTCGTCGCACAGGAGGATGTTCGGGTCGCTGGCCAGGGCCCGGGCGATGCCGACGCGCTGCTTCTGGCCGCCCGACAGCTGGGCCGGGTAGTTGAACTGCCGGTCCGTCAGTCCGACTAATTCCAAAAGGTCGGCGACTTTTTTCTGGATGGCTTCCTTCGATGCGCCGATGAGCTCCAGGGGGAAGGCGATGTTGTCGAAGACCGTCCGCGACGAGAGGAGGTTGAAATGCTGAAATATCATGCCGATATGCTTGCGTTCCGCCCGCAGCTGGGCGTCGGTCATGTTCGTCAGGTTCTTTTCGTCGATGATGACGTTGCCGCTCGTCGGCCGTTCGAGCATGTTGATGCAGCGGACGAGGGTGGATTTGCCGGCGCCGCTCTTGCCGATGATGCCGAAGATTTCGCCGTCTTCAATGGTCAGGTTAACGCCTTTGAGGGCGTGGACCTGAGCTTTACCGTCATAGGTTTTCGTAATGTTTTCCAGTTTTATCACAATATCAACTCCTTGATTAGGTACGAGTTCAACCGGGTGGCAGTACAACTAAAAAAGCCGTCAAACAGATGACGGCTCGGTATTTCATGTATGTCGCTTCATCTGCCGGAATACTCCGTTGGAATTGGCACCTTCCCTGACGGGGGTTGCCGCAGCGTCATGGGGCCAGTCCCTCAGCTGCTCTGGATGAACTTGTATATTTGGTTGTTGCTTAACATATTATCACTAAGGAACGGGTGTTGTCAAATACAAGAGCTGGGCAGGTATGTAAAATGTGAGAAAAAGAGAGGAGCCTGTCGTGGATATGCCCTTAATTTTTGAAAAAATGCAGGTATTAGAGGAAATATGTAATACATTTTATCAAAAATCTGTATATGATAAAAATATTTATCGTTTATCTGGAGGAGCAAAGCAGGTGGGCCGTTTGGCGGCCGCCGAAGGGGGATAGGGACGGTTTTATGAAGAATTGTAGCTTTGTTTACGTTTTGTTTATCTTTTTGCCGTATGCTTATCAAAAACGGCATCGTGAAATCGACAGGAAGAACATATCGCGAGGGACGCAGGCGGTGCTATAATGCAATAAGCAGAATATTGCGCAGAAGTATTGGGAGAAAGAAGATGTAGATACGTATGGATTCGAGGGACATATCGATTGGCAAGCGGCTGCTGCTGTCTAATTTTATCATGATTTTTATTCCCGTCGCCTTCACGCTCGTCGTGAGCATCGCGATTTTTCTGGGCCTGCACTTCGGCAACATCAACCGGGCGGCCCTGATTTCCTTTATCTGGCCGGAGAGCAGCGGGCCGACCTTGTCCGTTCAGTTTGAATTGAGCCGCCTGTGCGTGCGGGCTGACCAGTATGACGGCGATATGAAGCCGCTGTTTCAGTCGGGCGATCATTTGGAAGACCAAGGGCTGCGCGTCGCGATCTGGAAGGACGGCCGGTTTTTATACGTGACAAACGGCACCGACGGGCAGGAGACGATGGACAACGTGCAGCGAAAGGTGCCGGCCCAGTCGACGGCCTCGTGGGTCTGGTCGGATCAGGGCATTGACTTTTCCTACGTTTCCACGAAAACGGGCATCGTCCTGGCTGTGACGGGCAATGTGCCTCTGCATTCCCATACGAGAGTCTTAAATCTGCACACGAAAGACATCTTGAAAGTCGCCTTTTACGTGCTGACGATTGCGACGGTTATTTTGACGATTTGCGTCGGCCTGTACCTGGCTCGAAAGCTGTCGCGGCAAATCGTGCAGCCCTTGGAAGAACTGCGGGATATTGCCGGCGATATCAGCCGCGGCAATCTGGAGCATCCTGTGACGGTCAAGGGGCACGATGAAATCAGCGACACATGCCGGTCTTTTGAAAACATGCGTCTCCAGCTCAAGGCAGCCGGCGAGCTGCGCGATAAGTACGACAGAAACCGCAAGGAGCTCATCGCCGGCATTTCCCACGACCTGGCGACGCCCCTGACCCGCATCGAAGGCTATGCCAGCGGCTTGAAGGACGGCATTGCCGATACGGCGGAAAAGCGCCGCCATTACGTCGCCATGATTTTGGATACGTCGAAGATGATGACCCGCCTGGTGCGGACGCTGTTCCTCTTTTCCAAGTTTGATTTGGGACAGGTGGAATTCTGCTGGGAAAACGTAGACCTGTGCGGCTATTTGGAAGACTATACGGGCGAGCAGGCCGAGCATTTCCGCCATCAGGGACTGGACATTTCTTATAAGGCCTCTGTAGACGAGGCTGTCGTGGCTATGGACCGGACTCATTTTCAGCGCGTCGTGGAAAATATCATCGGCAACAGCGTAAAATATAAAGACGGCGACGAAGGACATTTAGCTATATCCCTGGACGCTGCCGGAGACGGCGCCGTACGGCTGACCTTTGCCGACGACGGCCGCGGCGTAGGCGAAACCGACCTGCCTAAGCTGTTCGATTCGTTTTACCGGACCGACAAGGCCCGCAGCAACGTGGCTAAGGGAAGCGGCCTGGGCCTAGCCGTAGCCAAGCAGATCATCGACGAAATGAAAGGGAAGATTTGGGCCGAACAGACCCAGCCCAAGGGACTGACGATCTGCATCGAGCTGCCTGTACAAAAGGAAGGGAACCATCATGAAGCATATACTGATCATTGAAGACGATAAAGGCATTGCCGAATTGGAAAAGGACTATCTGGAAGCCAACGGCTTCGCCGTGTCCATTGAAGTGGACGGCATCAAGGGGCAGGAGCAGGCGCTGCGGCAGCCCTTCGATTTGATTTTGCTGGACATCATGCTGCCCGGCCAGGACGGCTTCCAGATTTGCCGCCATATTCGCGAACATAAAAATATCCCCGTCCTTCTCGTGTCGGCCAAGCAGGAAGATATCGACAAGATACGGGGCCTGGGACTGGGCGCAGACGACTACATCGTAAAGCCCTTCAGCCCCAACGAGCTCGTCGCCCGCGTTAAGGCTCATCTGGCTCGTTACGACAGGCTGACGGCCCGGGAGGCGTCGAAGGGCGTCCTCCAGTACGGCGACCTGGAAATCGACGAGTCGGCGCGGCGGGTTTTCATCGCCGGCAAGGAAATAGCGCTGGCCAATAAGGAGTTTGAACTGCTCTTGTTCCTGGCGAAAAATCCCGACATGGTATTCAGCAAGGAGACGCTCTTTGACCGCGTCTGGGGCGCAGAATCCCTGGGCGAAACGGCGACTGTGTCGGTCCACGTGAACCGCATCCGCGACAAGATAGAAAGGGATTCTGCTAAGCCGAAGTATATCGAAACGGTGTGGGGCGCAGGCTATCGGTTCCGCTCGCGATAATAGGCCGAGAGGGAGATGAAGAATGATGTGGGCGCTGTTAGCTCTGGGATCGGCCGTATTTGCAGCTTTGACGACTATTTTGGCAAAAATCGGCGTCGAAGGCGTGAATTCCCATGTGGCGACGGCTATCCGGACGGCTGTGGCCTTAATCATGGCCTTTGGCATGGTCTCCTTGACGGGAAACTGGGACGGCCTCGGCGGCATCAGCCGGAAGGGCTGGCTCTTTCTCATCCTGTCGGGACTGGCGACGGGGGCGTCGTGGCTTTGCTACTACAAGGCGTTGCAGCTGGGCGACGTGTCCAAGGTCGTGCCCATCGACAAGCTGAGCGTCGTCATTACCCTGCTCTTGGCCTTTATCCTGTTTCATGAAACGGCAACGTTAAAAGTCGTCGTCGGCGCAGTCCTCATCACCATAGGGACGCTGTTCATGGTACTATAACTGCATATGGCGTATACGAGAACTGTCGTGCTTCGGCGCGGCAGTTTTTTGCGTTTATGTTCCGGGAAATTTCTTTACCCTCTGTTTATGCTTTCGTAGTTATTCGTTCAAACTTTGTTTAATTTTTCTCCCTATACTTGGGTCAAATGATAAAGACTTAAACATTAGGAGAAAGAGGGAGCATCATGAACATACTCGTTACCGGCGGCGCCGGTTTTATTGGTTCGCATCTCGTACGCAAACTGCTGTCCATGGGACACGATGTCCTCGTCGTCGACGATCTGCGCGGCGGCCTGCGGACAAACGTGCCCGAAGGAGCCCGCTTCGTCTGTCTGGATATCAACAGCCCGTCGCTGCTGGATATCATGGACAGAGGGCGGTTTCAAGCTGTCGTCCACTTGGCGGCCCAGACCCGCGTCGACGTGTCCATCAAGGACCCCTACGGCGACACGAGGGACAATATCATGGGCACGGTCAACGTATTGGAATGCGCCCGCAAGACCGGCGTGCAGCGCGTCGTCTTCGCTTCGTCGGCAGCCGTATACGGCGACCCGCCGGAAACAGACCTGCCCTTGGCGGAAGACTATCGGCTGTCGCCCTTGTCCTTTTACGGCCTGAGCAAGGCGACGATCGAATCGTACCTGCGCTTGTATCACAAGTGGTATGGACTGGATTACGTCATCCTGCGCTTTGCCAACGTCTACGGCGAACGGGCCGAAGTCGGCGGCGAAGGGGGCGTTATCAACGTATTTGCCAAACGGGCTGCCCGTGACATGGACATTACGGTCTACGGCGACGGCAGCCAGTCGCGGGATTACATCTACGTCGGCGATATTGCCAACGGCATCGTCTGCGCCTTGACGACGGAGCAGGCTGACGAAGTATACCACTTGAGCACGGGCCGGGAATCGTCGCTCCTGGACGTACTGGCCGAGCTGCGCCGCGCTTCGGGTAAAGAGCTGACGCCGAATTTTGCCAGGACGCGGAGCGGCGATATATACCGCTCCGTATTATCGAATGAAAAAGCCCGCCGCCTTCTGGGCTGGGAGCCGTACATGAAACTGAAAGACGGCATTATCCTGACATATCAGTATGCTGCGGGACAAGGGGGACGATGAGATGGAATGCTTACATCGCAGTGAAGAACGCTTGCTGAACGCTGCGCCGGCTGTTGCGCCGAACCTGCTGCAGCGGCTGCTGGACGACATAGGATATGTTCCAATCCTGCTGGCTGCGGCCGTCCTCGTCTGCTTTACAGGCAACGCCCTGATCAAAATTACCGACCCTGTCGAATCGAACTATGCCCTGACGGCGATGGAAATGCTGCAGTCAGGCGATTACGTTTCGCCGCGCATTTTCGGCAATTACTGGTACGACAAGCCCGTCTTGTTTTACTGGGAGATCATGGCCGCTTTTTCCCTGTTCGGCACGACGGAATTTGCCGCCCGCTTTTTCCCGTCTGTCTTCGGCCTCATCGGCGTCGTCATGGCCTATGGTTTCGCGTCGCGCCTGTACGACAAAAAGACGGGCTTCGTCGCGGCCTTGGTCCTCGTGACATCGCTGGAATACTTTTACCTTTCTCACGCCGTCATTACGGATATGACCTTGTTCGTCTTCTTTTCAGCGACGCTCATGCTGTTTTATCTCGCCTACAGTGAAGGGCGGCCGCGCCTGTATTATGGAGCTTATGCCTGCGCCGCCCTGGCCGTCCTGACGAAAGGGCCTGTAGGCCTCGTTCTGCCGGGGCTGATTATCGTCCTGTTTTTGCTGTGGCGGAGAGATTTCAAATCCATATTCCTGCATATCAAGCTGGGGTCGGGGCTGCTGCTGTTCTTCGTCATCGCCGGCCTGTGGTACGTGCCCATGTACGTGATGCACGGCGGCGATTTCATCAGCCAGTTCATCGGCGTCCACAACGTCCTGCGGGCTACCGTGTCGGAGCATCCCAGGGATAACGTGTGGTATTACTATACGGCCGTGTTTCTGTTAGGCTTCTTTCCCTGGGTATTCACGCTGCCTCTGGCCGCAAAGAAATATAAACCGGTTCACAAGCTGAGAGCTTGTTTGAGAACGGGAGGCTTTGCCGGCCTGCGCCGCATGGCAGATTCCCTGTCCATGAAGGAACAATTCCTCGTGACCTGGGCCGTCGTCGTCTTCGTGTTTTACCAGTGCATGGCTACGAAATACATGACCTATACGTTCCCGTACATGATTCCTGTTGCCATCGCCTTTGCTGCGTACCTGCGCCATCATAAGCGCCTCGTCGCTGTTCTGACGACGGTTGGCGTTACTTTCTATCTGATCGTGACCCTCTTCGTCGCCGTACCCTTGTGCCGGGAGGCGTCGGCTTATGATGCCGCCCAGGCCGTACAGCGCATGGCCGACGGCCGTACCTGCGTCGCCGTCTACGGCGGGCGCTATCCCGTATCGCTGGCCTATTATTCCGGCTATGACGCCAAGCGGCTGAAATGGGCCGATGAAATAGAAGACTCCCTGCCCGGCGGCATCAACTGGAACGCCAAGAACATCATGCCCTTCATGGCGATCGAAGACTTGGCGCAGCACGACCACGTAGTGCTTCTGGTCCATGAAAACGAAGACGCCAACTTCCACAAGGCCGGCATTCCCGGCGACTGGGTCGGCGTGAAAAAGGCCGGCCGCTGGCTCATCTATGAAAACCAATAATATCGGACAGAAAAGAGGGGACTCATCGTGTATGATTATATTATCGCCGTCGTCCTGGGCATCGTCGAAGGGGCAACGGAATTCCTGCCCGTATCGTCGACGGGGCATATGATTCTCGTCGGGCATCTGCTGGGCTATGACGGCCAGCAGGCCGGCGTATTCGAAGTCTTTATCCAGCTGGGGGCTATCATGGCCGTGACGGTCATATATAAGGAAAAAATCCTGACCATGCTGCATTTTAATGGCTGGCGGCCCTTGCTGCGGCGGGAAAACTGGCGGCGCTCCGATACGGGCCTGACGCTGGTTCACATCGCCGCCGGTGCAGTCCCCGTCCTGCCCGTCGGGTATTTGCTTCATCACTTCATTAAGACCTATTTGTTTTCCGTAGAAACGGTCCTCGTCGGACTCGTCGCCGGCGGCGTATTCATGATGGCAGCTGAAAAAGCCCATGGCAAAACGCTGTGCGACAATGTGGACAAGCTCACCGTCGCCCAGTCCTTCGGTATCGGCCTGTTTCAGATCCTTGCCCTGTGGCCGGGCTTTTCCCGCTCCGGCTCGACCATCGCCGGCGGCCTCTTCCTCGGCGTCGGCCGCAAGGCGGCGGCAGACTTTTCCTTTATCATGGCCGTGCCGGTCATGCTGGCCGCCTGCTTTTACGACTTGCTGAACAACATGTACGTCCTGACGGACAACGACTTCGACATGATTACCATCGGCTTCTTCGTCGCCTTCGCCGTGTCCTACGCGTCGGTCTATTGGTTCCTGAACTTCTTGAACCGCTCGACGCTAACCACCTTCGCCGTCTACCGCTTTATCATCGCTGCCTTGGCAGCCGTGTATTTCTTTGGGTGATACGATTTCAAGCAGCTTGTTGCTGTCTAATGGAGGAAGCGGCGATACTCGTTGTTTTCGATATGCTTCATCCGTCTATTTGCCGTGTATCGCATGCGTCGTGTCGTTTCGTACAGTAGTTTTCCTATAATAGATTGCCTGAAACGTAAGGAACTTTGGAAAGCATGCCCTGTTGGCAAATTAGGTAAGACAGGAAATGATATATGCAGTGATAAAAATAAACGATAGGCAGGCTTCATCTGGTATAATAAAGATAAGAATGCGAATAGTGAGATAACAAAGTCAGCCTGTGCGAATCGAAAGCATGTGGCAGTTTTCCCTTGGTTTCGCACTAAAATGTATGGGAATATTGTTGTTTGTTGATGCGGAAAAACGGTATGCAGTGCCGTATATAGCTACCAATACCTACATTTGCTAAAGTATCTTTCATGATATACTAAATGCAGCAGTCCCTTCTCGTACGAAGGTGTGGATTGAAATATTTTTTCAGCAATAGTATTCATGGTGTCCTCCTGTCCCTTCTCGTACGAAGGTGTGGATTGAAATCGGCATGGGTCAACAGCAACTATGAAAAAGAGCAGTCCCTTCTCGTACGAAGGTGTGGATTGAAATCGTTTGTGACAGCTCAACGAATGGATTCCGGCAAGTCCCTTCTCGTACGAAGGTGTGGATTGAAATCTCGATACCCGTCAAACCGGACAGGGCACATTCCGTCCCTTCTCGTACGAAGGTGTGGATTGAAATAAGTTGCGGCTGGCCCGCCAGCGTTGTTTTTGCGCGTCACTTTTCGCACGAAAGTGCGGATTGAAATATTTATGTCTGTGTATTAGGGCTGTTTTAACGCTTGTCACTTCTCATACAAGGATGTAAATTAAAATCTCGTAGACCATAAATGGTGCTGGGCGAAGCCTCGTCATTTTTCGTACGAAACTATGGTTTGAACTGCTTGATTTGTCAGATAAGGACGCCGCATTCCTTTGTGGAGTATTTCTTCAGTTATCACCGTATTAGCATACTAGAATTTACTATCAATGGGAGACTTTGTATGAACGATATAAAGAAATTCATTGGGCATAAAAATCAAGAGACGGGAGAAGTACAGCCGTTGCCCGTTCATTTAGAGAACGTCGGAAAAATTGCCGAAGCCTTCGCCGCGGTGTTTGGTGCAGGGAAAGCGGGACGGATAATAGGTACCTATCATGATATCGGAAAATACGCAGAGCCGGTGCGGCGGCGTATGGAGACAGGCCAGGGGCGTCCGTATGATCACTCGACGGCCGGTGCGAAAGAATTATATCAAGCCAGCTTGTTTCCGGAGGCTGTTTGCTCAGCGGGACATCACAGCGGCCTGCTCGACGGAGGCAGCCGCGTCAGCAGCAAATATGACGGGACCTTTTTAGGAAGAATAAAAAAAGAAGTTCCCGACGATATTCCCGATTACCAGGCCTATCGGCAGGATTTTCCCAAGCCTCAGGCCGCAGCATCGATGGACGTATGCGAAGAAATACAAAGGTCGGCATTTAACGCCATGTTTTACATACGCATGCTGTTTTCCTGTCTGGTCGATGCGGACTTTTTAGATACGGCCGCCTTTATGCAGAGACGCCGAGCTGCTGAAACGGAGACGTTTGACCGATTAGATACGCTGAAGGAGCGATTGGATGCTTATATACAGAAGTTTCTGAAATCGCAGCATACAGAAATTCAGCGCAAGCGTACAGACGCGCTGCGTCAATGTATCGCTATGGGCGAAGCGGCTGCCGATACGTTGTATACGTTGACGGTCCCGACGGGCGGAGGCAAGACGATTTCCTCTATGGCCTTTGCGTTGCACTACGCTTGCCGGATGAAAAAGCGGCGCATCATTTATGTGATTCCTTATACGAGCATCATCGAGCAAAATGCCGCCGTGTTTAAAGACATATTGGGAGAGAAGAACGTCATAGAACATCATATGAACGTCATGTATGATGATGCAGACGAAAGCAGTACGATGAAGCGGCTGGCAGCAGAAAATTGGGATGGGCCTGTTATCGTGACGACTAACGTGCAGTTTTTTGAATCCCTGTTTCATAACAAGCCGTCTAAATGCCGGAAGCTTCACAATATAGCGGACAGCGTAATCGTGTTTGATGAAGCGCAGATGATACCTGTCGGATTTCTGAAACCGTGCATGCAGTGCATCGACGAGCTGACGACAAGATATACATGCGCTGCCGTATTGTGTACGGCTACGCAGCCGCCGTGGCAGCAATTTTTTGGCGGCAGGCATATTCAGGAAATTTATGGTCAAAGCAGGGAAATGAATCCTTTGGGGCAGCGAGTGGCGATACGAGTTATGCCCAAAGCTATGTCGGTCAAGGAATTGGCCGCGGCATTAGAGACACATCATCAGGCTCTGTGTATTGTAAATCTTAAAAAGACGGCCCGCAGGGTGTTTCGGAAGATGCAGGGGGAAGGTATATATCATTTGTCGACAAATATGTATCCGGCGCACAGGATGGCCGTGCTGAAGGAAATCCGCGAGCGGCTGCGGCGCAGGGAACGATGCATTGTCATTAGCACTTCATTACTCGAGTCAGGCGTTGACATCAGCTTTCCTTATGTGTATCGGGAAATGGCTGGCTTGGACAGTATCATTCAGGCGGCGGGGCGGTGCAGCCGTGAAGGAGAGTGGACGGCTGAAGAAAGGGGCGTTTTTGTTTTTTCTTTTAAGGCGGAGGAAGTCAGGCCAGCTTCCTATATGCGGCAGGAACGGGAAGCGGCGGAACGAATTTGTTCTGCCTTTGCCGGCGATATCCGTTCGCCAGAAGCCGTTCGGGCGTATTTTGAGCTGTTGTATACTATAAAAGGCGATGGATTAGATAAAAATCGGATTATGAACCTGATCCAGGAGAGAATTTTTCCCTTTGCGCAAGTCGCTGATGCGTTCAAGATCATTGAATCTGCAGATATGGCAGTGCTGATTGCTCATCGTGATGAAACGGCTAGGCATATTGCCGAGCGATTGCGGAACGGCGAACGGAGTAAAGAACTGCTGCGTGAAGCGGGCCGGTATTCGGTACGTACAGCGTGCGGTTCTCCTGATGCAGCGTATGAACTGCTGTGCGCTCGGTCGCAAATAGAAATCTTAGATGAAGGTATCAGCATATTGACAGATGCAGAAGCTTACGATGAACAGATGGGCTTACTTGCAGAGGATATATGCCAGTAATATTAGTTTTATGCAGCAAAAATGGGCAGCCGGAGCTGCCCTATTTTTGTGTCCTAATAAGACACTATTTCAATCCATATTGCATTCTGAAAAATGCAATGACTGTTATTATTATAACAAAAATTAGTTTCTATTTACAGAGTGTCGGACTATGGACATTATTCATTACAAATTAATTGACTTGTATGTAAATTTGATGTTAAAATTTATACAATAAAACACTGAAAAAAAGAAGGTGAAAAAATGAGTTATGGAGTATGCGTAGAGGTTTGGGGGGAATACGCCTTGTTTACTCGCCCTGAGCACAAGGCGGAAAGGGTCTCCTACGAGGTACTCACGCCGTCTGCTGCGCGAGGCATATTAGAGGCCATTTTCTGGCATCCTGGGATGACATGGATCATAGACTGTATCTATGTGTTAAAGCCCATCCAATTTGCTGCTGTCAAGAAAAACGAAGTGCGGTCAAAGATTAATGCTCGGACGGTTTCGGCAGCGATAAAAAGGGAACAGGGTTCGCTGTATTTAGCGGCTTCAGAGGATCGACAGCAGCGGGCTGCTGTCATGCTGAAAGACGTGCATTACGTCATTAAGGCCCATTTCGAACTGACGGACAAGGCAAATCCTTCCGACAACCACGGGAAATTTTCCGATATCATCAAGCGGAGACTGCGGCGCGGGCAGTGCTTTCATCAACCCTACTTTGGGCTCAGAGAGTTTCCAGCCCATTTTCGGGAATGGGGTAGTACGGAAATTCAAACGGCCTATCCTAATGAGACAAGGGATTTGGGATATATGCTGTATGACATGGACTATTCGGACCCGATGCATATTAAGCCTATCTTTTTTCACGCCGTATTGAAGAACGGCGTCTTGGACCTTCGGGACTGCGAGGTGCAGCGATGATATTGCAAGTGTTGGTTCAATATTATGAACAATTAATAAAAGAAAATAAAGTGCCTCCCATGGGCTGGGCCAAGGCAAACGTTTCCTATGCCTTGGATATAGGGACTGACGGGCAGCTGCTGCAAATTTACACGCTGATGGAGTCCCGGGCCAGAGGAAAAAAGGTAATCGATGTGCCTCGACTGATGACGGTGCCGCAGCCGCTGAAACGGTCTTCCGGCATTGCGCCGCAATTTCTATATGATAACGCGGCCTATCTTTTAGGAATCGATGGGGCTAAGCCGGAACGGGCGAGGCAGTGCTTTGCTCAGGCAAAACGCCTGCATGAAGACCTGCTGAGACCATATTCAGGAACGGCTGCAGAGGCTATCAAGCATTTTTTTGCTTTATGGAATCCTGAGAGGGCGAGAGAGCATCAAGCTGTGGCTGCTCATTGGGAGGGCTTGGTCAAAGGCGGCGGTATCGTATTCTTCGTCAATGGCCGCAATGTGATGCAGGACTCAGAATTAACGGCGGCTTGGAATGAGCGGAAGCGTCAGAATGAGGCCGTCGTCATGCAGTGTCTGGTGACTGGTGAGCAGGCCCCCATTGCCAGACTGCATCCAAGCATCAAAGGTGTGAGGGGAGCCCAATCCAGCGGCGCTTCCTTGGTTTCCTTTAATGCGCCGGCCTATGAGTCCTATGGTCATGACGACGAGCAGGGCGTAAACGCTCCCGTATCAGAATATGCTGCCTTTGCCTATTCGACAGCCCTGAACTATCTGTTGTCTGGAGAACTGAATCGAAATGCCCAGTGTATTGGCGACATGACGATCGTATATTGGGCTGAAAGGCAGTGCGAGGCGTATCAAAATGCATTCAGCGAATTTCTATGTGCCCAAAGGCCCGATGAAGAAGGGATGAGCGACGAGGTGCTGCGAAGTGTTTTCGACGATATAAAACGGCAGGGCTGGTTTGATTATAAAGGATTGCGAATGGAATACAGCAACCCTTTTTATATCCTGGGATTGTCTCCTAATGCAGCCCGCCTTTCCGTACGGTGCTTCCTAGCCGGGACATTTGGAGATTTTATGATCCATATTGCCAATCACATGGAACGAATGGCGATCGTCAAGCCTTTTTTTGAAACTGGTGAATGCGTGCCCCTTTGGGTCTTGCTGCAGGAAACGGTATCTCCGAAATCACAGCATAAGGCTGTTTCGCCGGCATTGGCAGGAGCCGTTTTACAAGCCATCTTAACGGATCAGGCCTATCCGGAAGCTTTGTATCAAGCGATTATCCTGCGGATTCATGCCGACCAGGGTTCAGGGAAAGTGAATTATCGCCGCGCGGCCTTTATCAAGGCCTATCTCATAAAAAATAAAGGGAGGAATATGACTGTGGGACTGAATGAAGCATCGACAGACAGGGCATACGTTTTGGGGAGATTGTTCGCCGCACTGGAATATGTGCAATACCAGTATGATTCCAAGATCAATACGACGATTAGAGACAGCTACTTCGATTCGGCCTGTACCCGGCCGGCCGTTGTATTCCCTGTACTGCTGAAGCTGGCCAATCATCACCTGGCAAAACTAAGAAAAGAAAAAGCCGGAATAGCGAGGGATATGGACCGCCTGATTTGCAGTTTGTTGAAAACATTACCAGGCGGGGAACAGGTCATACCGATGCATGTATCGCTGAGTAAGCAGGGAGAATTCATTTTAGGGTATTATCACCAGCGAGAAGTACTTTTGGCAAGACATAATAAGGAGGAAGCGTAAATGGCTGACGTAATTAAAAACAGATATGAGTTCGTCATACTTTTTGACGTGGAAAACGGAAATCCTAACGGCGACCCCGACGCAGGCAATATGCCCCGCATGGATCAGGAAACGGGACACGGCATCGTAACAGATGTCTGCCTTAAGCGAAAAATTCGCAATTACGTAGAAATCGCCTGCGAAGACCAGGAAGGGTACCGGATTTACGTAAAAGAAAGAGTTCCCTTAGAGCGCAATGACACGGAAGCATTTAATTTTTTTGGGGTACAAAAGAATAAAGATCAATTAAAAAAATTGAAAAAAGGCAATCCGGAACTGGATATGCAAATCCGGGATTTCATGTGCCGGAATTTTTATGACATCCGTACCTTTGGCGCCGTCATGACGACCTTTGTAAAAAATTCGCTGAATTGCGGACAGGTTCGCGGACCAGTGCAGATTGGCTTTGCCCGAAGCATAGACCCCATCATTCCGCAGGAAATAGGAATTACCCGCGTCACGCATACGACGGAAGCTGACGCAGAGGCCAAAGATGCGCCGGGAACGATGGGCCGAAAGTATGTTGTGCCCTATGGATTGTATAAGGCCGAGGGCTACGTGTCGGCTAACTTGGCCCGCAGGGTCACGGGATTTACAGAAGAAGACCTGAAGCTTCTGTGGACGAGTATTATCAATATGTTTGAACACGATCATTCGGCAGCTCGCGGTAAGATGACTGTACGGGAGCTCATCGTATTTAAACACGACAGCGAATTGGGAAATGCGCCGGCCCATAAGCTGTTTGAAGCCGTTTCGGTTCAAAAAAAATCTGACGAAGCCGTTCCGCGCTCATATGATGACTATGAAGTGCGCGTACATGCAGATAAAGTGCCGGCAGGCGTAACCTGTATGCGAATGATATAAGGAGCCAGCAGATTCACTGATAGTAAAAAGCGCAATCTTGCAGTGGCAAAGGAATACGCCCTAGAGAGTAAGACTGCAGCAGGTAAAAGTGCGAATGCAAAGCATAGGCTGTTTCGCCAATGCATTCGCACTCAAAGCCTTTAATGGTATTAAACTTTGCGGCTATTTGTTATGGTCAGAAGCAAGCATGCTGCATAAAGATATCTATATTTGCTGTATGGAAAACTGTGGTATACTAAATGTAGCGGTCATCCTCTATGCGAGGATGTGGATTGAAATGCACATGCCTAAGTTGCTTATCTTTCGCTGTCTCGTCATCCTCTATGCGAGGATGTGGATTGAAATTCAAATAGTTGTTACTGTTGCGTTGCCGATTTGCGTCATCCTCTATGCGAGGATGTGGATTGAAATGGCAGTGAATCTATTTCAGCGATTGCGCCCCTATGTCATCCTCTATGCGAGGATGTGGATTGAAATATGCTAGAGTTTGGCCACCAGTATGTACGTATATGTCATCCTCTATGCGAGGATGTGGATTGAAATCGTAGACGAGCTGTCGTCTGGGCCTGTGCCTGCGCGTCATCCTCTATGCGAGGATGTGGATTGAAATTGTTTCCGTCATACCGGATTGGCTACCCCGCTGGAGTCATCCTCTATGCGAGGATGTGGATTGAAATTGGGACAGCTCGGCGCTGTAATACTCGGCGTACCGTCATCCTCTATGCGAGGATGTGGATTGAAATAAAGGCAACGCATTACCAAAAGGCATACTATACAAGTCATCCTCTATGCGAGGATGTGGATTGAAATATCAGACGATCTCGCAAAACGCTTGCCTGACTTAGGTCATCCTCTGTGCGAGGATGTGGATTGAAATCAGCTGTATGCCGTGAAGCCTGTCGTTTTTATCAGTCATCCTCTGTGCGAGGATGTGGATTGAAATTGGTGCTCGTACATGTCCCGGTCATCTATCATCAAGTCAGCCTCTGTGTGAGGATGTGGATTGAAATCAGCGTCAGCGTAATATCGTCGGCGCTGTTTGACGTCATCCTCTATGCGAGGGTGTGGATTGAAATATTTCGTGGTGGATTGACCAAGACACTGGCGACCCGTCATCTTCCGTGTGAGGGTGAGGGCGCTTTGCTGATTATTTTCGCATCAAAAGCATACGAAAAGACATCCGTTTGAGTATATTCAATAATTATGTTATATACAGCAGGTATTAGTTAGAGTTTTCTGGACATCAAAAAAGCAAGACTGTATAGCCAGTATTATCCAGATATTTCACAAAGCAGGCGTTGCAGTTTATGAAATCAAAGGATTGTGCAGCGCGATTACTGTATATTCAGATGCACAGTATTACGAGCCGAACCCCATTTAGATTGTTCAGCACGAAAATTGAATTAGGAGAAAAACGTAGTGTTAAAAGTTATAGATTAATTAAGTCCTAATTCCGTAGTACCAGAATTTTAACCCAAATAAAATGGGCAGAGAAAAAACATTGGAAATATGCGGTTTTTGCCAACCGGAAAAATTTGGGGTAAAATAGGGTAAAACCACTGATACGCTAGTAAGTATGCTGTATGGCAGTATGCTTTCTTACAGTTATCTGCCGAATAGGCAGTTTAGAAAACCTTGTACAAGAATTAAAAGCAACCGTGCAAGTTATCTGCCGAATAGGCAGTTTAGAAATTTCGGTCCGTTGGTGATATGCAATATAAGTTGTTATCTGCCGAATAGGCAGTTTAGAAATCCTGCGGAGACTCCGGAATATTCGTAAAATCGTTATCTGCCGAATAGGCAGTTTAGAAAAATAGTACGCCAGTTGCGGCGATTTGTCGTAGTGTTATCTGCCGAATAGGCAGTTTAGAAAAAACGGGAGTACCGGGCACTTGACGTCCAGACGTTATCTGCCGAATAGGCAGTTTAGAAATTATCAGGCATAGCGTCGATGTCGCTTAGGTAGTTATCTGCCGAATAGGCAGTTTAGAAAAATTAAAAATAGGTAATATGTCTTATTGAGTTGTTATCTGCCGAATAGGCAGTTTAGAAACAGTTCAGCGACCAAGATGAAAGCCATCGCCAGTTATCTGCCGAATAGGCAGTTTAGAAATGCAACACCACCTAATACCTGTGTTAAGGCATGTT
This sequence comes from Megasphaera stantonii, assembly GCF_025567065.1. Taxonomy (NCBI): domain Bacteria; kingdom Bacillati; phylum Bacillota; class Negativicutes; order Veillonellales; family Veillonellaceae; genus Megasphaera; species Megasphaera stantonii. The sequence continues at coordinate 36,989 of NZ_JAOQKD010000011.1, read as the reverse complement.
ATCTGCCGAATAGGCAGTTTAGAAATTGTACAGCAGCGTGGCCAACAAATCACGTTGGTTATCTGCCGAATAGGCAGTTTAGAAAACATCGTACCGCCATATCAAAAATTCCAGCATGTTATCTGCCGAATAGGCAGTTTAGAAACTTGAGCAACAGCGGATTATCGCAATGATGCTGTTATCTGCCGAATAGGCAGTTTAGAAATGCACAATCCACAAATCCGGCTTATAGTAGTTGTTATCTGCCGAATAGGCAGTTTAGAAAGATAAAAGGGACATGCACGGCATACTCTTTTCGTTATCTGCCGAATAGGCAGTTTAGAAATGGTGCATTTTTAGAGTTTGCTAGTAATCCTAGTTATCTGCCGAATAGGCAGTTTAGAAAAAGAAGCGGTGGTTATACTGTTATAGGGAATCGTTATCTGCCGAATAGGCAGTTTAGAAACAAAACGCAGCTTCTTCCTGCGGGCTATCAAAGTTATCTGCCGAGTATGCAGTTTAGAAAATATACTTGCCGTAACTCATCCCGGCAGCCCGGTTATCTGCCGAATAGGCAGCTTAGGAATATTACGTCAAAGAAATGCTGATGTAAAGTTGTTATCTATGGCACTGGCGAATTGGGTTGTTTTGCTTTTGTGTGCTCCTATATACTTTTTAATCTTGCCGCAATTGCAGGTCCGGCTCATAATTTTCCGCCAAAAATCTTTACACTTCTTCTGCCATATAGTATAATAGTCATTGTCGTACGGGCGCTCAGTGAATCGAAGACTCCGACGTTCACTTAGCGGTTTGCGAATAGATTATAGTCACAAATGGAGGAAGACAGATGTTAACAGTTGATCAGAAAAAAGAAATCATTGCTAAATTTGGCGCTAACGAAAACGATACGGGTTCGCCGGAAGTACAGATCGCGCTGCTCACGAGCCGCATCGTGTATTTGACGGAACATCTCCGCAGCCACAAAAAGGACCATGCGTCCCGCCGCGGCTTGCTGAAATTGGTCGGCCAGCGCCGCAACTTGCTGGCATACTTGCAGAAACACGACCTCGAACGGTATCGTGCGATTCTCGAAAAATTAGGTTTGCGTAAATAATTGCATAGTTGAGGCTGATGTACATGCATCAGCCTCTTTTTTAAGGAAGCGCAGGGTGGTAGGTTGTAGCGCGCGGACAGGGGCTGTCCGTACGCTAGTGCCTATCACCTGCGGGTATGATGAAGGAGGTACACGAATGGAAGAAAAGAAATTCCAAATGGATTTTGCCGGCCGCCCGCTGATTATCGAAGTCGGCAAATTGGCGAAGCAGGCCAGCGGTGCCGCATTGGTACGCTACGGCGACACGGCTGTATTCGTTACGGCAACGGGTTCGAAGGAAGCTCGCGAAGACGCAGACTTTTTCCCGCTCACTGTCGATTATGAAGAAAAAATGTATTCTGTCGGGAAGATTCCCGGCGGCTTTATTAAACGGGAAGGCAAGCCGCCTGAATCGGCGACGCTCTTTGCCCGCCTTATCGACCGTCCCATTCGGCCGTTGTTCCCGAAGACGTATCGTCACGACGTACACGTCGTCGCCTATGATTTCTGCGTAGATCACGACAATGCCCCGGAAATCGCCGCCATGATCGGCGCATCCGTATCGCTGTGCATGTCCCATATTCCCTTTGCCGGCCCGATTGCCGGCGTCCGCGTAGGCCGCGTAGACGGGCAGTATATCATCAACCCGACCGTAGCCCAGAGCGAACAGAGCGATATGGACATCGTCGTCGCCGGTACGAAGGACGCCATCCTCATGGTTGAAGGCGGCGCCAAGCAGGTTCCGGAAGAAAATATCCTCGACGCCATCATGTTCGCCCATGAAGAAATCAAGAAAGTCGTCGAATTCCAGCTCAGCTTCCTCGACGAAATCAGCGTTCCCAAGCAGGAATTCGTAGAAAAAGAACCGCCGGCCGACATCGTCGAAGCCGTCCATGCCTATGGCGAAGAAGCCATGAAAGCTGCTATTTTCACGGCCGACAAGATGGAACGGGAAGAAAAGATGAACGCCGTCGAAAGCGATATTTATGAGCATTTCGCGGACATCTATCCGGAAGACGGCGACATCGTCGCGGAAATCACTCAGAAGATGATTAAGGAAATCGTCCGTCATATGATCGCCGTCGACAAGATTCGTCCCGACGGCCGCCGCGTCGACGAAGTGCGCCCCGTCAGCTGCGAAGTCGGATTGTTCAAGCGCACCCACGGCACGGGCCTCTTTACCCGAGGTCAGACGCAGATCATGAGCTTTGCCACTTTGGCTCCGCTCTCCGAATCCCAGCATATCGACGGCGTAGGCCTTGAAACAGATCGCCGCTACATGCATCACTATAATTTCCCGTCCTTCAGCGTCGGCGAAACGAAATCGTCCCGCGGACCGGGTCGCCGCGAAATCGGCCACGGCAAACTGGCTGAACGGGCGCTGGTACAGGTATTGCCGAAGGAAGAAGATTTCCCCTACGCCATCCGCGTCGTGTCGGAAGTCCTCGAATCGAACGGTTCCAGCTCCATGGGCAGCGTATGCGGCAGCACCTTGGCGCTCATGGACGCCGGCGTTCCCATCGAAGCTCCCGTAGCCGGCGTGGCTATGGGCTTGGTTACGAAGGGCGACGACTTTACGATTCTGACGGATATTCAGGGCATGGAAGACGCTCTCGGTGATATGGACTTCAAGGTCGCCGGCACGATGAAGGGCGTTACGGCCATCCAGATGGATATTAAGATTAAAGGCCTCAGCCGCGAAATCCTGGCCCAGGCTTTGAAGCAGGCTCACGAAGGCCGCATCCACATCATGGGCAAGATGCTCCAGGTCATCAGCGAACCGCGGAAGGAGCTGTCTCCCTATGCGCCGCGCATCATTACCATGCAGATCGACCCCGATAAGATTCGCGACGTCATCGGGCCGGGCGGCAAAATAATCAAGCAGATTACGGAAGAAACGGGCGCCAAAATCGACATCGAAGATTCGGGCCTCGTATACATCGCCTCCGTCGACGCTGCCGGCGGCGAAAAGGCGAAGGAATGGATTGAAACGCTGACGAAGGACGTCGAAGTAGGCGAAACGTACGTCGGCAAGGTTACGCGCATCATGAACTTCGGCGCCTTCGTAGAAGTGCTGCCCGGCAAGGAAGGCTTGGTCCACATTTCCCAGCTGGCAAAGGAACGGGTAGAAAAGGTCGAAGACGTCGTCCACATCGGCGATGAAATCATGGTCAAATGCGTGGAAATCGATAGCCAGGGTCGCGTCAACCTGTCCCGCAAGGCATTGCTCGGCGGCGGCAGCCCGGCTCCGTCCCATCGCGGCGGCGGCCGTCGTGGCCCCCGCGACAAGAAATAAGGTGCGTATATGACTGGCAGAGGATTTGAAATCGTAACGGCTTATTGTGATAAAGGCCTGACGCTCCCGGTCCGCAAGACGGCCGGAAGCGCCGGCTACGACCTGGCGGCGGCAGAGACTGTCGTACTGCAGCCTCACGCCGTGACTGTCGTGCCGACGGGGCTGAAGGCGTACATGGAAAAGGACGAATACCTGTCCATTTTCATCCGCTCCAGCCTGGCCTTCAAAAAGGGCCTGATGCTGGCCAACAGCACGGGCATTGTAGACAGCGATTACTACAATAACCAGGACAACGAAGGCCATATCATGATAGCTTACTATAATACAAATGATGCGCCCTATACAATTGAAAAAGGCGAACGTATCGGTCAGGGCATCTTTATGAAATATTTGACTGTCCATGACGACGCTGCGGAAGCTGTCCGCACCGGCGGCATCGGCAGCACGGGAAATAAATAAGGTATGCAGAAGGGCGCTTGCAGGCAGGGATATCCTGCCCTGGCGTCCTTTTTGCGTTGAGGAGGAACGCGTTATGAGCATCAGCACGGAAACATTAGTATCTCGTCAGGAAATCATGAAGGGGAAGGTTCTCCACGTCACGGTAGATACGGTTGAAATCGACGACGGCCAGGGCGGCGAAAAGAAGACGGCCGTCCGCGAAGCCGTATGGCACTTCGGCGCCTGCGCTATCCTGCCGGTAACGGACGACGGCAAGATCATCCTCGTCCGCCAGTACCGCTATGCAGCGGGCGAACCGATGCTGGAAGTCCCGGCAGGGAAAATCGAGCACAACGGCGAGTCGCCGGACATCTGCGCAGCCCGGGAGCTGGAAGAGGAAGCGGCCGTTACGGCAGGAGAATTGATTCCCTTGGGCTACGTCTACACGTCGCCGGGCTTCTGCGACGAACGCATTTATTTGTATCTGGCCCGCAAGCTCCACAAGGGGGCCCAGCATCTGGACGACGACGAATTTATGAATATCGAGCGCTACACGCCGCAGGAAGTAGAAGAACTGATTGCGGACAATAAAATCGTCGACGCCAAGACGATTGCCGCTTTTGAAAAATCGCGCAAATATTTAGGGATATAACCACAGGCATATGCCGCAAGGAGGGATGAACCATGAAATTCAATCGGATTATCGTCATCGTAATGGACAGCGTAGGAGCTGGCGATGCGCCGGATGCGGCCAAATTCGGCGACGCCGGGGCCGATACGTACGGCCATATTGACGCCGCCGTACCGCTGGCCGTGCCGAACCTGCGCCGCCTCGGCTTGGGAAAGGTCGCTCATATCCACAGCGTACCGACAGATGTCGTCGGCGCATACGGCCTCATGCAGGAAATTTCCGCAGGAAAGGACACGACGAGCGGCCATTGGGAATTCATGGGAAATCCCGTAGACAACCCGTTCCCGACCTTTCCCGACGCGTTTCCCAAAGAGCTGATGGACTTGTTCACGGCAAAGACAGGGTACGGCTATATCGGCAACGAAGTCGCGTCGGGCACGGAAATCATCGAACGCCTCGGGCCGGACCATTTCCGCACGAAGCAGCCTATCGTCTATACGTCGGCAGACAGCGTATTCCAGATTGCCGCCCACAACGACGTCATTCCGCTGGAAGAGCTGTACCGCATCTGCGATATTACACGCCGCGAAGTCTGCGTCGGTCCCTACGAAGTGGGGCGCATCATTGCCCGGCCCTTCATTGGCGAGCAGGGCCATTTCGTCCGCACCGGCGACCGCCGCGACTACAGCCGCCTGCCAAAGCGGAAAATGGTTTTTGAATATTTGAAGGAAGCGGGCTTCTGCGTCGTCGGCGTCGGGAAAATCGGCGATATTTACGCCCATATCGGCCTGACCGAATCGTACCATACGTCCAATAACGGCGAAGACATGGCTGAGCTGACGAAACAGCTTCTGGCCCATCGCCGGGACAAGGGGCTGCTCATGGCGAACTTCGTCGATTTCGACAGCCAGTACGGCCATCGCCGCGACGTCGCCGGCTATGCCAAATGCATTGAAGACTTCGACGCTGCCTTAGGCGAGTTCCTGCCGCAGCTGCAGGACGACGAGCTGCTGGTCATTACGGCCGACCACGGCAACGACCCGACGTGGCGCGGCACGGATCATACGCGCGAACGGGTGCCTCTGCTCCTGTACAGCCCGGCCTTTACGGCGGCTGCAGATGTGGGCATTCGTCAGACCTACGCCGATTTGGGCATGACGATTATGGATAACTTTGGACTGACAGGGCTGGAATTCGGGACGAGCTTCCTGAACGAATTGAGGTGAGGCATATGTGGCCCATAGACTGCATTGAACATAAAAGGGACGGAAAGGTTCTGACGAAGGAGGAAATCCATCGCTTCATTGACGACTACACGGCCGGAAGGATCGCCGACTATCAGGCGGCGGCCTGGCTTATGGCCGTATACCTGCGCGGCATGACGGCAGAAGAGACGACGGAGCTGACAATGGCCATGGCCCGTTCCGGCGACATCGTCGATTTGTCGTCTATTCCCGGCGTCAAGGTGGACAAGCACAGCACCGGCGGCATCGCCGATACGACGACGCTCATCGTCGCGCCGCTCGTCGCTGCAGCCGGCGTGCCCGTGGCGAAAATGAGCGGCCGAGGCCTGGGATTTACAGGCGGAACGGCAGATAAGCTGGAAGCCATTCCGGGATTTCGCATTGAGCTGCCGGAAGACCAGTTTCTGCAGCAGGTCCGCCGCATGGGCCTCGCCCTCATTACCCAGTCCGGCGACATCGCCCCGGCAGATAAGCTGCTCTACGCTCTGCGCGATGCGACGGGGACCGTCGAAAGCATCCCTCTCATTGCCAGCTCCATTATGAGCAAGAAAATCGCCTCCGGCGCCGACGCCATCGTGCTGGACGTAAAATACGGCGACGGCGCGTTCATGAAAACGAAGGAAGACGCTCGCAAGCTGGCCCGCATGATGGTGGACATCGGCCGCCTAGCCCATAAGCCGACGCGAGCTGTCATTACGTCTATGGAAGCGCCCCTCGGTACGGCAATCGGCAACAGCCTCGAAGTAGATGAAGCCGTCGACGCCTTGTCCGGACGGGGAGGGCGGCGGCTCATGGAAGTCGTGCGGGCGATTGGCGCGCAGATGCTCCTCGTCGGCGGCAAGGCCGGCAGTGAAGCCGAAGGCGAACAGATCATTGACGACCTCGTTGCCAGCGGCAAGGGATTGGCGAAATTCAAAGAATTCGTCAAAGCCCAGGGCGGCAGCGCGTCGTGGATCGGAAAACGGCCTCTTACGAAAGCGCCCCAGATGTTTACGGCCGTCTGCACCGACGAAGGCTATATTACGGAAATCCACGGCCGGGCCTTGGGTGAAATCGCCATGGCTATGGGCGCTGGCCGAGCCCGCAAGGAAGATCCCATTGATCCTATGGTAGGCATCCGCCTGTTCAAGGAGCTGGGAGATTCTATTAAGGCCGGCGAGCCCTTGTTTACCTTATACGGCAAGGCCGGCGCTGACATGGCCTGCATCGCCCAGGAGATTGCGTCTCACATCATCGTGCAGTCCCAGCGGCCGGACCATATAGAACCCGTTATCAGCGAAATCATTACGTAATACCAACGCTGCCCGGCGCAGCGCGAAAGGAAGGAATTCATGAAACAGCACCGGTCTGTTCCTGTTGCAAAAGGAAATACATATACGATTGATATACTCCGCCTCGGCTCCAGCGGCGAAGGCGTAGGGCGGTATGAAAACTTTACGGTCTTTGTCAGAGGGGCGCTGCCCGGTGAAACGGTGCAGGCCAAGGTCGACGTCGTCAAAAAGCAGTACGCCACGGCTATCCTGCAGGACATCATCACGCCGTCGCCGCAGCGCGTGGCGCCCTTGTGTCCCGTATACGCCCAGTGCGGCGGCTGCCAGCTCCAGCACGTGAGCTACGACGGCGAGCTGCAGGAAAAACAGGGCCAAGTACGGGATGCCCTGGAACGCATCGGCCATCTGACGGGAATAGACGTCCTTCCGACCTTGGGCGCAGCGACGCCGTGGGAATACCGCAACAAGATGCAGTTTCCCGCAGCGGCTGCAAAAGGGAAAGCCGTCGTCGGCTGCTACGCCGCCGGCAGCCACCGGGTCATCGACGTCGCGTCGTGCGCCATTCAAAAGGCTGGCAACAACGATATCCTGCGCATCGTTCGCCAATGGATGAACGACTATCACGTACCGGCTTATAATGAGCAGACCCATACGGGCGTCGTCCGCCACGTCATGGGCCGCGTCGGCGTCTGGACAGGAGAGCTCATGGTTTGCCTCGTCACAGCCCAGGTCGATGTGCCTCATACAGCAGAATTAATCGGCATGCTCCGCGAAGAACTGCCCAAACTTACCAGCGTCGTACAGAACATCAATACGCGCCGCACCAACGTCATCTTAGGCCCGGAAACGAAGGTCCTGTACGGCACGCCGACAATTCACGACTCCATCGGTCCCCTGACCTTCAACATTTCCGCCCAGTCCTTCTTTCAGGTCAACAGCGAGCAGGCCCAGCGCCTGTACGAAAAGGCCTTGGAATTTGCCGACTTGCAGGGCGATGAAACCGTAGCCGACGTGTACTGCGGCACCGGCACGATTACCCTGTTTTTAGCCCAGAAAGCCAAGAATGTCTATGGCATTGAAATCGTCGCGCCAGCCATTCACGACGCCGTGAAAAACGCGGCCGATAACGGCGTGACAAACGCGGAATTCATCCTCGGCGACGCCGTAGAAAAACTGCCGGAGCTCATCAAAAGCGGCGTCCGCCCCGACGTCATCGTCCTCGACCCGCCCAGAGCCGGCTGCGGCGAACCCGTCCTCGCAGCCATCGCCCAAAGCCAGCCGAAGCGCGTCGTCTACGTATCGTGCAATCCGGCCACGTTGGCCCGCGATTTGGCCTATTTGGATACTAAAGGGTATAAAGCCGTAAAAGTACAGCCTGTAGATATGTTTCCGCGGACGCACCATGTGGAGACGGTGGTGTTGCTTTCCAAGGGAGAAATCGACTCGAAGAAAGTACGGGTGGAGTTCTCTTTGGAAGATATGGATATGTCGGAATTCCAAGAACAGAGTTACCGTCCGATAAGCTGCCCACCACACGGGTACGGCGGTGGATCTCCCGGTTGAGTCTCTCGAGACAATTGTTGGTACGGATGTGGGTCCAATGTTCACTGGGAAACTCGCAATAAGTCAGCGTTTCATCAATGCCATCCTCCACCTTCTTGGCGGTCTCTTTTAGCTTCATAGAATGTGGTTTGCTCTACCACGGCTTTGGCTTTCTCCCGGGCAGCTTTTTTGCTTTCCTGGGCGTGTCGGTTCATGGAAAAACCGTCCCACCTTTGAGGAATTAGCGGTCATGTTTGAGGGCAACACAGCCAGCGGTGCAGAACGAGCCTACTGGAAAGCGGTGGACAAGCTGACGGAACTTTTGGTTGCCGAGGGTGCGCTCCACGCTGTTCGGCTGAAACAGAAATCCAAGACCAAGCGCAAAAAGAAAATCGCCGTCGCAATCTACGAATATCAGGTAGACTGCGACGGCGAATGGGGAGAAATTTCAGTTGATTTTGAAAGCGGTACAGCAAAGATCATCCAGCTTGCTTGGGATATGACAAGAACAAATCGCTTTGCAAAAAAAGGTAATAACGTATCTTTTGGACTGCGAAAATGAGAAGCTTCACAAGAAAACGGTGATTTCGTTTGAACTGTAGGATCGGTAAATTGTAAGTAATATGTCTATGAAACGCAAAGACCGATATGGGGTCTCAAACAAATATTCGCAGAATTAGCGGGTAGGACGCTCTAAAACAGGAAACGATCAGTATTATAGGTGATTTACCAAACGATACGGAAAAGCACGCAGGTTTATGCAAAATCTCAGCAAAACATTTGACGTTCGGTGCGCGAAAGTATCCTTCCGCATTGACTTTTTTGAGAATTGCGCATATAATTCAATTTGTGAAGTTGCAGCACAAGGTTGGCTTGTGCGTAAAGTTAGTGAAAACATGACCGACAAAGAAATTCTTGAAAAGCTGGCAGACGAATGTGGAGGTATATTCCGCACATCCGATCTCGCAGCTCTCGGCTATAGCACCTATGCTATTCGGAAACTGGTTGATGAGCAAATCATAGAGAGAATCAAGCAAGGCTATTACAGCCTTTGCAAAACGAATGAGCTCATATCCGAGGCGGCACAAATTGCTCAGCTGTTCCCAGATGGTGTGCTGTGCATGTACACGGCCCTGTTCTATTACCGCTATTCTGACCGCCCCTCCCCCTGGAATGGAATATTGCAGTCGACCGGGATACATCCAAATCCCGTTTCAAGCTGGACTATCCCTTTGTACAGCCATACTACATGAAAAAAGAATTTTTGGCCTTTGGCGTTACAGCCGCAGATTACGGCGACTGCACCATGCAGATATTTGACCGGGATCGGCTGATTTGCGAATGCATTTTTTATGAAAATAAAATAGACAGAGAGACTTACAACAAGGCCATCCAGAGCTATGTAGCAGATACGAAAAAGAATGTACCCAAGCTGTTGGAATATGCTGAAAAACGCAAAGTTCTGAAAAAGGTGAAAGATCGGATAGGAGTGTGGCTGTAATGGATATGGGAGCATCCGTCATTGCACGGCTAAAAAACAAAGCAAAAGAGACGGGCAAGCCCCTTGATATGTACCCCGTTTTCTGGACACGGGAACAAAATGGTATGCATTGATCGTTTTCTTCGCCCCGCTTGGGATGCGATCCTTTCCGAAGGAGAGCTTTTCATGCAGCGGAACTGCAAAACTGCCACATGGCATGAAGAAAGGAAGTCTGCTTTATAGAACAACAAGGTTGATATTCTGCAGCTAATATCGAATGCTTCACGGTTTATCGGCCTATATCTTGAAGGTTGGAGAGATGCACAATGGCTCGCAAAAAAAGTAAAGGGCAAATACATAAAAATATGAGCCGGGTGCGCAATAGTGATACCGCGCTGGAGAAACTTCTGTGCGAGGAGCTTGTTCGCCAGGGGCTTACTACGTTTACAAGAAACAATAAGACGATTTTCGGAAAACCAGATATTGCATTTCTTGCTCGGAAAATCGCGATATTCTGTGACGGAGATTTTTGGCACGGATATAACTGGGAGAAGGCGCAAAACGATATAAAAAGCAATCGTGATTTTTGGATTCCCAAAATCGAACGCAATATGCAGAGGGATATTGAGGTAACGGCACGACTGCAGGAACAAGGTTGGACCGTTCTGCGATTTTGGGGACATGAAATACAGAAAGAACTGGAATACTGCGTTTCCGTAGTTTTGGATGAGTTGCGAATTTTCCCTGTTCAACCATATAGAACAATTGACCTTTGTGCTGGCATCGGCGGCATTCGTCGTGGCTTTGAGCTTACAGGGCAGTTTGTGAATGTACTTTCTTCGGAAATTGACAAGTACGCTTGCAGAACATACCAACATTTATATGGGGACAATCCCCAAAACGATTTAACCAGCGATGAATTTAAACAGCAGGTAGAAAACACGGAATATGGAGTACTTTTAGCCGGATTCCCCTGCCAAACATTCAGCCGGGTCGGGTTGCAAGAAGGATTCGAGAACGAAGAAAAGGGCAAGATTTTTTTTCATATATCCGACATTATTAGACGAACCAGACCGTTCGCTTTGTTTTTGGAAAATGTAGATCGTTTGGTTACTCACAACGAAGGTCGAACATTTAAAACCATCATCAAAACGCTTGTAAATGATTTGGGTTACTATGTAATTGGTGTCACAAAAAAAACAGACGGAACACTCAAATATGCACCCAAATCCTTTGTTCGCAACTCCCGCGATTTTGGTGTTCCGCAAAATCGCCCTCGTACATATATAATCGGTTTTGATACGGAGCGTTTTGCCCCGGATAGACTGGCTATGTTGCCAACGGACATGCCTCGTACCCGGGCGGTTGAGCTATATCATGATTTGAATGATTTGTTGGAGCATGATGTGCCGGCAAGGTATTATATGGCATCGGGATATTTGGAGACACTCGTCAAGCATCGAGAACGTCAAGAAGGAAAAGGCTACGGATTTGGTTATCGGATTGTAAATGCGGAAGGAATTGAGAGACCTATAGCCAACACATTGTTGGCAACAGGAGGTTCGGGCCGTGAACGCAATTTGATATACGATCCCAAAGAAGGTATTGCGGGACAGATTATTAAAGGGAAGAAAACCCCTCTCAACGATAAAGGCATTCGTGTTATGACTCCCACCGAGTGGGGGAAACTTCAAGGCTTTATAAACTATGGATTTGTAAACGCCGAGGGAGAGGACGAGTTTTCATTCCCCGAGGGGATTCCGGCAGTCCAACAGTACAAGCAGTTTGGCAACTCCGTCACAATTCCGGTAATTGAAGAGATGGCACGGTTTATGCTTGATTGTTTGGCCATCTTACACGGAGAAGAACCGTAAACGGAGGTGTATGACCATGACGGCAGAAAAACTGGCAAATACTATTCTGAAAAAGTGCGATATTTATTATGGTGATGCGCTGATATCGAAGGAAGCAATCATTGAAAAATATCTGTCTTTTTTTGCCGATTCATTGGTATCAAAGGAGCGAACTGTCAATTTTGCTCTTCATACAGGATCTCTGTGCTTTGATGTTATTTCCGTTGTTGCCGTCGCGCTGGGTTGTCTGTCCTATAACCTGTCTACAAATGACGATATTATCTCTGCTCTACAGATAGACGATATGGTTATGTATAATGGTCAGCGGTATCGCTGGAAAGGTACCCGCGTTGAATACGGTCGGCTTTGTATGGTGATTGAGCAGGACGGGAAAGGAAAAAACGGGAAAATGATCGGGTACCTTCCTCTGGAGGAGAATAAGCACCTGATACAGCCTTATTACGGAGAGTCGCAGATTACTGACGGACGCGGTATTAGAAAGAAAAAGACAAATCGTGAGGATTTTTTATCTTTCGTATTTGATGTGAATATGCAAGAAATCCCTACACAGATTGATGTTTCAATCGTCATTGTGGCTGATCGCAACTCATTTTGCGAGATTTACAAACAAGTCCGTATCGTATATGGAGAAGGCAAAGAAGTTGGTTTGTTGGACATTATTCCGGCGGCGTATTATACCTGTAGTGGTGAAGAATATCAGTTCGGTCTGAATCCGGCAAAAGCGGAACCAGTTTTGAAAGTAACCGGTAAAATTTCAACGGCACGGGATTTGGTTCTGGATAGAAACAGAAATAAAGTAGTAGGTTTATTGGTTATCGGTGGTGCATCTATAACCGAGAACGGGTCTGAACTTGCTGATTTGCTTCGAAGAAAAGTACTGCGTTTTGCTCATGTTACATCCCCAATCAAAGCCGGGATGGGTGAACATATCTTGGAGATGTATGAGGATGCTTCCGTATTTGCTTGTACAAAAAACATGTTATCCAAAAGTAATCAAATGATTTGCAACGACAATCCGCTTACCGAAGAACTCCATCGGCAGATTATGAATGTGATACACAATACTGTTACGGCAATTCCCGTGGGTGAAGGTTGGAGTTGGGATGAATACAAAACCATAAAAAATGCGATTTTTGTCATCAAACAGTCTAATTGGAATGATGCTGTCAAAGACGACTTCGTGGTGGCTGCGCATGGTCTGCTGAATCTTCTTAATTCCGCAGTTTTTCCGTTAGAAATAATGGAAAACGCCATTTGTAACGGACAGATTAACAAAGCGGTTACTTCACCCTACGGACGCATTCAGGAATTATGGGATATTGCAGATCAAGCTGGATCTATGCAAGAACGGTGTATGGTTGTGGCGGATGCACTGGAACGAAAATATCGTGAACGATTGAAAATCTGCCCAAAGGCAAATGCCCTGAGGGAATACTTGAACGAACATAAACTCAGCAAGGTTGCAATCATTGTACCAAAAGCATATTATGCCGACTTACTTCGCATAGTATACCCTAAGCGCTTTTTTGACGAAAATGTAATTTGCGTAACGGCAAATCGTTTCGATAGCCAGAAAAAATACGATGCGGTTTTATGTGTTGGAGAACTGAATAATAAGCGGTTTGATCCGTTGCAATGTTTGGCTGCACGTAATGTCGATGTTCTTCTATATGAATGTGAGGAAAAGGTATTTACATTCCGACGAAAGAAATTCGCAAAGTACGAGCGAAAGCTGAATCGAAGAATCGGTGCCACCCATATGGCAGATGAGCCGGAGGAGGATAACTCTTCTCAGGAAATGCAGATGGAAGAGGAAGTACAGCAGTTCTCTGCCCTGGACGAATATATCGAAGCCTATAATACATTTGATGTTCGCAAATTGGCACAGAGCAGCAGTGCGGGAGGCGTTTATGTCCCGGTGTCCGAAGTTAAACACGTAGGCACTTTTGTTTCGGGAGAGCAAATATTCTTCTCCAAGTATTATTCTGCGGTTGTCTTTGACAGTATGGCAGGAAATGTGGCTGAAAAATCCCCGGAGCAATTGCGACCCGGAGATGTGCTGGTGTTTGTTAAGCGTGATGATTACACCAAGAATATTGTTGACTTCATCTATGAGCGTCTGCTTCGTGATGGACGTTTGGGGCAAGGCGCAATTGAGGCTTACGAAAAGTCTCAATATTGGAAAGAAGCCTTGCGGGAGTACAAGGAAACCAATGGCTTTACTTATCGAAAGGTTGCTCAGAAAATGAGAGAGGCCGGAAGTTCTATGCAGGAGGTCACTATTCGGCAATGGCTCATCGATGACAGTCACATTGTCGGCCCCCGTAAAGAACATACCATGGAGTGTATTGCAATCATAACAGAGGATCCTCATCTACTGGCAGATCCTCATGGCTTTTTTGAGGCGTGTGGAGCGGTGCGTCACGACCGGCGAAAAATTCTTGAATTAATCGTAAAGGCTATCAACGATAAACTTATTGGCAACATACCTGAGGAAGGCAGCGTTCTAAGCATCGTATATAACAATGTGGACAGTCTGTCGGAAATACTGGAACTTGAGTATATTACGGAACTGGACGAAAGTGAAAATATCAACATCAATCTGGTGAATAAACCCATTACAGAAGCGGAGGTATTGATATGACAGGCAGTGAAATTAGACAGACAATGATTTCTGCCCGGGAAGAGTATATCGGTATAATTAGGGATGAACTTTTAGGACCCGGATCAGAATTTTCTTTGCCTGACAGAGAGCATGAACTTATTTCCAGCACCCCTACCAGCCGTTATTCCGCTGGCATTCTGTTCCCGCAAGGAAATGCTGTCAACCAGGATAATGATGAGACTGTTGAATTGGAGGAATCCGATAATTCGGCAGAAAACTCTGGTTCGCCTTCTGCCGAAGATCCAGGTGCCGACCCCGTTCAACAGAAGAAACAGAGAACCTATGCATTTGACGAAACTGCAGATGAAAACTTGGACGAAGAAATCGGAATGGCTACACAGTACATGCCTTCGTCCATGGGCATTACATTCATCGCAAGAGGAAACACAAATATCGTCAGAGGAAGTTTGACTTTTGCCACATACCGAAATGCCAAAGTTCCGGATTGTATGATTCCCTATCTGCCGGATGATCCTGACACCTATACAGTACCGCCTGAATTGGCGCATATTATGGTGTATGACAAGGACGCCCATGCGCTGCGACTGATTTCTTCCGTAACCGCCAAGGAAGCCCGTAGCATTTTTGAGCGCGATACAATTCCGGAAAATGAATTTCGCATACTTCAGAAAATAGTCTACCGTTTTGTTGACTATTGTGCTATGGGGTATGTGCGAGTTCCGCATGAAATTCCGGAATTTGCGCTTGACTTTAGCCATGGGGATTATGCCGATGATGAAGCCAACCACAATCTGGATGGCACTGATGCAAAGCTGGTGGCTTTGAGGCGGAAAATTGGAGATAATTTGTGGTCAATTACCGTTA
Organism: Megasphaera stantonii; assembly: GCF_025567065.1. NCBI lineage: Bacteria > Bacillati > Bacillota > Negativicutes > Veillonellales > Veillonellaceae > Megasphaera > Megasphaera stantonii. The sequence goes on along the minus strand of NZ_JAOQKD010000011.1, from coordinate 21,651 downwards.
TGTTGGTGAACGACTGGAAGGAATCTCCTGTGAAAGCAAATCGCTGCATTTTCCAGGCCAAGATGAAAGTATCCTCTGAGAATAATGATTTCGTTTTTGTAGAAAGCAATCCCAACGCGGATGTAACCGCGATGGACTCAGAAGAACAGTCGCTGGATTTGTTGTACCGCCACAAAAAAATATACGGAACTGGCTTGGGTACATCCGTAGACTGGGAAATCGATGCGTCTGGAGTTGGGAACATATGGAGTGATTTCTTACCTATAACCGAGGTTCCGTCGATGAGCTTTTCCTTGCCTCAAAGTGATCTCATCAAAGACGAAGAATTGTCCATGAAGTATTTGTCAGACCTTGATCCATCCGACCGAGCTACCAAACTTGCATCCATGCGGAGCTTGGTCGATCTGTATAAAAACTGGGTCGATAGTCTGGAGAAGACAGCTGAAACGCTAGATCCCAGATATGTATCCGCTGCCGCCAACAATATCCGTGAATGCAAGCGCGCATATAAGAGGATGTACGCCGGTATCGATACTCTGTCACACAATGACAATGCATACAAGGCCTTTCTGTTGGCGAATCGCGCAATGTTTATGCAGAGAATTCATATTGCGATGCAGGGAGATATGTCGAAAACCAGCGCCGATCGCTATCCAGGAGATGAAGAAATTGCCGATAGACTTTTGAACATGGATTATAGCCAGGAGAGCGACGGTAATTGCAAATGGAGGCCTTTCCAGATAGCGTTTTTACTGATGGATATAAACTCTATAATTGATGATGAATCTCTGGAGCGGAATATTGTTGATCTGATATGGTTCCCTACCGGTGGTGGCAAGACAGAGGCATATCTTGGACTGACTGCGTTTACAATTTTCTACCGCAAACTGGCACACCCCGAAAACTGCAACGGTACAGCTGTTATTATGCGTTATACTCTCCGCCTATTGGCGGCACAGCAATTTACACGTGCAGCTACACTTATATGTGCTTGCGAGTATATCAGACAAGATTGCGTCCAAAAGCGGCATAAATACCCGGCATATCCTCTGGGAAGAGACCCAATTACAATTGGCCTCTGGATCGGCGGCGCACATATTCCAAACAAAAATGAAGATGCGAAATATCATTTGGAAAAACTTCAAAATGTAAGTAATCATTTTTATGTCAGAAATGAAAAAGAACGTCATAATAAGTTTCAGGTGCTGAAGTGTCCGTGGTGCGGAACCAAGATGGTCAAAGACGATAAAGGCGCCCGTCTGGTCGGCGAATGGGGTTATAGCATGAGCGGGAAACATTTTTATATGTTTTGTCCTCATGAGGATTGTGCATTTACCAAAAGGCTTCCGATTCAAATTATCGATGATGAACTTTACGAAGCGCCTCCGACCTTGCTGTTTGGTACGGTGGACAAATTTGCTATGCTGCCCTGGGACGGACGAATCGGTGCCTTTTTCGGTGCCGGAAAAGAAAATCGCACCCCGGAACTAATTATCCAAGATGAACTGCATTTGATTTCGGGTGCGTTAGGTACGGTGGTTGGCCTTTATGAAACCGCCGTGGATGCAATTTGCGGTCAAAAAGGTGTGTATCCCAAGATCATTGCTTCCACCGCTACAATTCGGAGAGCGAAAGAACAGTGTTCTGTACTGTATAATCGTGAAGTTGTGCAGTTCCCGGCACCCGGTTTGGATGCGGAGGATTCTTTCTTTGCAAAAGAGGCTGTGATTGATTACAGCAAGGGTGTTTACGGACGTAAGTATGTAGGTATTATGCCATCCGGAAAAACCAAGGCTATGACGGAAATCCGTGCCGTGGCCGCGCTTATGCAGAAAGTTTACACCATGGATCTTCCCGAAGAAGTTAAAGACAAACTGTGGACATTGACGGTTTATTTTAACAGCCTGAAGGATTTAGGTAAGGCTTCAACTCTGATAGACGATGACGTTAAGGATTTTATCATTCGTACAGCAAATCGTATGTTTACGGGAAGAAGGCTTATTGTTAGCGCGGATGAGCTTACCAGCCGTGTATCCACCACGGAATTGAATGAGACACTGGACAAGCTGGAGAAAATCGAATATTCAAAAGAAAATGTAGCCGCCAAGCAATATGCTTCTAACGTGCTGCTTGCGACAAACATGATCTCCGTCGGTATTGACGTTGCACGATTGAATGTTATGTTGATGATCGGACAGCCCAAACTTACCAGTGAATATATTCAGGCCTCCAGCCAGGTAGGACGGTCTTTCCCCGGTGTAGTCTTTGTGCAGTACGATGCCACAAAGAGCCGTGACCGTTCCCATTACGAACGATTCCGCTCTTATCATGAATCTTTTTACCGTTTTGTAGAGCCGACCGGGGCAACTCCGTTCTCTCGTCCTGCACGCGAGCGGGCCTTACATGCCGTGCTTGTTTCTATGATACGCCAAGTGGCTGGAATGAGAGAAGATAAGGATGCCATTAATTTCGATGAGAAGCACTTTTCGGAAGCAATAAAAAAAATCGAAGCATTTGTCACAGAACGGGTAACCGGAATTAACGACCGCTCTGAGGGACAGGCAAAGGACAATATAGATGAAATTCGAAGGGAGATCAAGGAATTCTTTGATTTTTGGCAGTCCGATGTGAATGAATGCAACGAAGCAAACCCGTCTATTCCGTTGTATTTTGGCCGTCGATTCATGGTCAATCCACCTGCGGAAGATACACGGCGGCTGCTCAAACCATACGGTTCCACAGGAAAGGACAATGCCATCGCAACTCTAACCTCAATGCGGAATGTGGACACCCCTGTATTGGGGAGTGTTGTAATTTGGGGGGACAACAATGTCTGAACAAGTGAAGACAAAGATAGAAAAGATAGAACTGAATAAAGTTACCCACTCCGTTCGTGCGGCGCAAGCGGTTTTGCAATACGGTGTAGGTGCTATGGTAGACTTTCCGGATCAGACATTGGTTACTGCTGCGCCGGAGTATTGGAGCAGAAAGAGTAGAATCTATGATGATCGTTTTGCCAAAGCCCTGGGGGTAGACTACTTTGCGTTACCAACTAATATTGCGTATTCCCGTTTTCCTGAATGGTACTTTTGCCCTAAGTGTAGAAGATTCCAGCCATTAAAAAAATGGGTAGCTGAATACAGGAAAAACGCCAAAGCAAAAACGCTTGAACGGGACGAGAATATGGTTGAGCATATGCAGTGCCCTAAGTGCCATCAGGACTTAGTTGTAGCGCGTATTGTCACGGTGTGTGAAAGAGGTCATTTAAATGATTTTCCTTGGATAAAATGGGTTCACGCAAAGGCCAAAAAGCCAATTTGCGGAAATCCTGAACTGAAATTTAAGACCGGTGCATCTGGAACGGAAGGGCTAGAGGGATTGAGTGTAAGCTGTTCTTGTGGTGCTATCGCAACATTAAAGGGAGCGTTTGATAAGGATTGCTTTCAAAAATTGGACGAAGACTTAGGAACCAATCAATTCAGATGTGATGGGCATCATCCGTTTCGACATACCAAAGATAAGTGTGATTGCTATCCTAAAACCGTGCAAAGAGGTGCGTCCTCTGTTTACTTTCCTGTGGTACATAGTTCGTTGGTCATCCCCCCGTATGCAGACAAGTTGAATGCAAAAATTGAGCAAAGCAAAGCCTATGACGATTGTATGACTATTATTAGTGATGCAGATCCGGAGGAAAGGAATTCTATAATTACCCGTCGCTTGTCAAAGTGGGTGGATAAAATTGCACTTGAAATTGGTGCGCCTAGTGAAGAAGTAAAGAAAATCCTCATTCGCAAATGGTTAGAGCCGATCCCTGAAGATGTAGATGTAACCAGCATCCAGTATCGTGTAGAGGAATACGCCGCGTTGGCTGGCGAAGTAGGTGCGACCAGCTCAAGTTTCGGCGATTTCTCCCGTGAAGAAATGGATATCTCCGAGTATAATTTGCCTCACATTAAAGCTATTTCCCTTATCGACAAAGTACGTGTGGTAAATGCGTTAATTGGTTTTTCCAGAATACAGCCAGCAATGACCAGTAATGATGCTGGTTTTGTGGATGTAAAGGAACCTGATACTCGATGGTACCCTGCTTATGAAGTGCGTGGTGAAGGCATTTTTATTGAGTTCAACCAAGAAGATATCGATGGTTGGATTGAAGCCCATCCGGCAGTCATTAAGAGAGCCTCTAGGCTGAACCACAATTATGCGACATCGTTTATCGGGAAGAATCATCCACGCACGATAACGCCCAAATTCCTTATGTTGCACACACTATCTCATCTGCTCATTTCTCAGTTGAGTTTTGAGTGTGGATATAGCATCGCTTCTCTGAGTGAACGCCTATACTGCGCCGAGGAAGCCGACGGAAAAAAGATGGCGGGTATTTTCATCTATACTGCCAGTGGCGATGCGGAAGGTACATTGGGAGGACTGGTTCGTCAAGGCAGACCAGATGCATTCCCCAGAATTCTCAGAAAAGCAATTGCGAATGCAAAGACTTGTTCAAATGACCCGGTATGCATCATGAGCAGAGGTCAGGGGCGCGATTCTTTGAATCTTGCGGCATGCCACGCATGTGGCCTATTGCCGGAAACGTGCTGCGAGGAGCGAAATGCATTTCTGGATCGTGGTGTAATCGTTGGTACATATGAAAACCCGGAAATCGGTTTCTGGAATGATATCGATTGATAAGCAAGAATTCCTTTGCAGAACGCCCCTCAGCATGTAAGGCCGCATTCATCTAATATCTTGCTTCATGTTATACCGCCGAGTTTCTTTGTTAGGGGGCATTCAATCGGGTTAGGTGTGGATACTGATACTATGCAGTAAAACTGGATGTCCATTTTCCGAGGGCTATAAAGGGGCTGCGCATCTGCTGAAGTCTTCCGTGATGGCGCAATGACATATTGTCACAGACCCATCATTTTCATGGAGTTCGATTTGATTCCTTGACAATCCATATCCCGACAGAATCACCCCAGCCGAGAGATGCGCTTTCTCGGCTGGGGGCGTGTAGCCAAACCATCATGGAGGCGAGCATCTGTTACCCTCTTGGTAGAGCGTTTTAGTACCTGCATCAGAAATGGAACAGTGTATTGGCAATGGGATTCAGATCATTCCGAAATACTGCAGTGCCTCTCGGATGGCGATTTCTTTTTCTGGAGGGCAGGTTGGTGCTTGCCTGGAATCCTCGGATTTCGGAAGGTTGTAGTTTTTGCCTACTTCCAGCCCACATTTTCTCTTTATCTCAGAAATATAAAGGCTGGAAACCTTTAGCCCGGTATGCTCCAAAACATAGTCCTTGATCTGCGGGTAAGTTGCTCCATCTGATGCTGGTCTATGCCCGTCTGAGCCATGTGGCCGGTACCCAGTGGGGAAACAAGAAGTACATGAATATGGAGCACTTGAAGGTAGCCCTTGAGGACTCCTTCATTGCTGTCTGACTTTATTCTGTTCAGGGTCTGCAAACCATTTTGCGAAAAATACTTGAAACTACCTGAAAAAATCCGGCTATTGGGAATAGCTCGCCATACAAAGCTGTACAGCCACGCTATTCATAAAAAAAATAAACAGGGCTCCCTTGTTTTTTTGCCTGAAATCCGGCAGCAGGGAACCCTGTTTTTTCATATGCGATTTTTAAAAGCTTATTAGTACGAAGTCTGTCTTAACGTGTGAGGCTAGGTGGAGCGCATAGGGACAGGCAAAAATTCTGACATAGCAGCTCGATGGCAGAAATATGTCTTATTGGATTTCAGCCCACAGCTAAACGCTTAGCACGTCTGATTTAAGGCTTGCAAATGCCGCAGGGCTTGTATCCGTTGGCAATAGCCTCATCGCGCGTTTCCAAATACACTCGATGGTCAGCACGTATTTTCTGTTCTGCCCGGCACCCTTCGTAGTGAAATTTCATGCTGTTGGAATTGCCGACATAGGCAGAAGCCAGTGCTGATAGGCCTAAGGTTAGTAAACAGCAAAGAACGGTAATCTTTCGTAACATCAGTATCCCCCTCCATTTCATTATCTGCTTTTTATAGTATTTAACATTTTGAAGTAAAATGCAATAGGAGGAATACAGAATATATACCGATTTTCTCTAAAATGGTGTACAATAAAAGAAAATGAAGCGAGCATGACACAAAGGGCTCTGTTGGTCAATTGAGATGTTACTGGGAATAGAACGAACAGGTGATAGATATGAGGTATCGTGAATGTCCAGGCTGCGGCTGGCCGTATGTTGAAGATGGCGAAGACGCTTGTCCTGAGTGTGGCTGGCTCGTGCCGCGCCAATGCCCTTTTTGCGGGCATGAATACATGGGAAAGCAGACGTATTGTTCCTGGTGCGGACGAAAGATATCAGCCTACCCAGAAGAAATCACGGCTGACGAAGACATAGCGCGCAGGGAAGAGGAATACAATCCATGGATTATCTGCAGGCAATGCCGACAGATTTCGTACGTTCCTGATCCGGAAACACGCATCTGTCCCAAGTGCCATCGGGATATGTACTCGGAACCGCCAAAAGAATCTATGGGCTATGCCGGGTGTTTGCTGGTAGGAGTGCTGCTGGTTGCGTTTTGCTTATTTATGTATTGGATAGGATGAAGGAATGTTCCGTTTTGATGATTTTGCTGGCACTGGCATAGGGACTTAGGCAGATATAAAATGAGACTCTTGATTACAGAGATGCAGTGACACGCAGCTATTTATCATAAATGCAACTATAGTTTTGGCAAGGAGGATGCATGAAATCAATAGTATCTTATCGGCAAGACGTATTGATTTTCGCCTCAGAACAGTACGGCACGGAGCCGGAGTATTTATGGTCGTCTGCGCCTGAGTATGCTGTGCTGCGCCATCGGAATGGAAAGTGGTACGGTATTATCATGAATGTGCCGCAGGAGAAGCTGGGATTGTCCGGGAAGGATTGGGTTGATATTTTGAATGTAAAGTGTGAGCCTGACATGATTGGAAGCTTTCGTCAGCGTGCAGGCGTTCTGCCGGCCTATCATATGAACCGAACTCATTGGCTGACGGTTCTCTTAGATGGTTCAGTGGATAGGGAAACGATTTGCTTTCTGCTCACTATGAGTTATGATTTGATTGAGCGAGGGACGAAGAAACGAAAGCGGCTGCGTCGTGAGTTGAAGTAAACGGGCGTTGGCTGTAAACAACAGGATATCATACCATTCTTGAAGCAGTTCGGCTGGCATGGCCGGGCTGCTTTTGTCGTACTGGCGATATTTTTGATATTGCCTGATGGTGGCTGGCATGGGAAAAATGAGGTAATGTCGTCAGAGGGCAACCCGGCATATGAATCGAGAGCGGGCGTGGAATCAAAAAAGAGCTGTTGTCTGGCTTGATGGATGATGGGCTGTTGAAGCTACAAGATTGAGGATACTGTGTACAGGCTGTGATGCCCATCTATAGCCGGCGGAATGCGAGCTGATATATGAAGCGAGGGCCTGTGTGGAAATGGCAGAAAGACTTGTTGGCTGACATGATTGCAGGCCGTGCTGAGGATGCAGAGGCAGGAAGAGATAGTGATGGAGAATTCCTGCTATTATTGCGAAAGTGAGCCGCAGAATGACGATAGTCAAGGGGCTATCAAGGGGATAGAGGAAAAGAGTTTGCTTGTTTATTGATAGCGTAGTTAGCTGATAGATGAAAGCATGAGGGGATATGATGAAATTTGTCAGCCGCTGATATTTGATAAGAGTCAAGATCCTTATTAACTGCCGAAAGGGATAAGGCCGTGTTTGAGAACCCGGATGGCTAGCGGAGGGATTGAAGGGAAATCATTAGACCGTATTGCCGCATAGGCTAGGGAGTGAATAGATGATTTCAAAGGTGGCAAGAGCCTGTCAGCAACACCTATTGGACGGTATGGCTGAACAAGGACTGATGGGTGATTGCAATCGGTTTGTAAAAAAACGTGGCATTATTGAATACAGATAGCCGTCGACAAACAGATCATTCATATAGGCAGGCCATGTTTGAGAAACACATCCGATAGTGTTTAATAGGTTTATTGGCTGATGGATAGCTGTCACAAGGAGCATGAGGTTATGTCTGTAAAAGCTATTAGATGCTGTTGCCGTATAGGCTGGATAAGTAATACGATGATTTTAAAGATCGTAAGAGCCTATTCGCACCTATTAGACGGCTATGGCTGAACAAGCTATTTGACTGATGGATGCGATTTTTTTGCAAAAAAATTGATAGTGCCGGAATACCCGTCGCTGTCGGTAAAAATAGTATTGCGTTGTATAGTCATGAGATTGTATGGTGTTGAATAGGGTATGCATAAAACTTATCGAATAGGAACGACGCGCTGCCATTGGCTAGTCAAGACAGGCGATATATCGTCAGGTATTCTCGGCGCTGCATGAGCCGTTTAAGGCCCTATTGTAGGGTTATATGTTTTGATTTACATCCATTATAAAACTGAATTACGGCATATAGCCGGCAAGGGCCTATGACTGCAAATGGCGTTGTTAAGCTGTTTTTAGCCTTTGCCTCTTTCTTAGGACGTCGCGGCGTTACGCGTAACGTCTTTTTTTCTTTTTCTCTTTCTTTTTTCCCTGTCTTATTTTTTATTTGGTGTCTTTTCTTTTTTTGATGAATCGTTTTTACTTTGCAGTATATGCAAGTTTTGCAAAATAGGAAATAAATTTGTCTGCTCATGTCCCTTATATAATTAGAAGACAAACGGGGAGGTGCGCTGATGAAGGCGCTGCGGTGGTTTCAGACGAAGGTCGGGTTGTTTCAGGACCCGCGCATGATGTATTTGCTCAGTCAGCCTCATGGCGATTCGTATTTCGTCATCTGGTTTTATCTCAAGGATTTGGCCGGCATGATCAATGACAACGGCTGCATATACGTATCACAAGGGCAGCCTGTGACGACGGAGCTGCTGGCCCGTCAGCTGCGCCGCCGCAAGGCGTTTGTGGAAAAGGTGCTGGACGTGTTTGAGCAGATTGACCTCATCAGCCGCGACGAGGCGGGGTTTATCCGCATCGTGCCCTGGAATGAAATCCAGAGCTTTTCCCGTGACGAAAAGAAGCGCAGCGATGCCCGGGACCGCATGAGACGGTATCGCCAGCGGCAGCGGGAGGGACAGGCGAAGGCAGCAGCTGGTGCTTCCCATAATGAAATGGCTGGCTGTATGCCCGATGAGAGACTACAGGGCGTCAATGGGCAGGCCTGTGAAACGGGATATGTTGCGTCGTATGGCAGGGCTGAATGGGATTGTGTTCAGCATGATGAACAGATTGAGGCTATGCTTGACGAGAAAGTACATGGTGTCGATAAGCCAACACCTGAAACGGAACCTGCTGCATCGTACGGCGAGATGACTATGGGGTGCTTTCGGCATGGTGAGAAGGATATCCTTGTGACCGATAAGAAAAGGCTGCGTGTCCATGGACAGGCACAACAAACGGGATATACCGTGCCGTCTGGCAAGGCTGACTTACATTGTGTTCGGCATGGTGAACAGGTTGGGGCTATGCCTGACGAGAAAGTACATGGTGTCGATAAGCCAACGCCTGAAACGGAACCTGTTGCGTCATACGGCGGGACTGCTGTGGATTATCACCGAAATGGCATGAAGACCGTCGCTGTGACCGATAAGAAAAGACTGCGTGTCAATGGCCAGACACATCAAACGGAATATGCCGCGCCGTATGGCAGGGCTGAATTGGATTGTGTTCAGCATGATGAACAGGTGGGTATTCTGCTTGACGAGAAAATGCAGAGCATCAACGAGCCAATACCTGCAACGGAATACGCTGCATCATGTGGCGGGGCTGATCTGACCTGCACACAGCTTTCCGAAAGGCAGGAACTCGCGGCGTATGAGGGGGACGACATAGACGGCATACAGGGGGAGGAAAGGGCCGAAGGAATAGCGTATGTAACCGAAGACAGGGCATATGCGCCATGTGCAGGCTCTGCCGCAGATTATCTCGACGTGGGGCAGGATACCTGCGGCGATAGGGAGGAGCCGTCGTCTCCGCCGGGCGGCAAGGCCCTCCTGTATTATGAAGCCTTGTTCGGCAAGGCCGACGGGCAGACTGCAGAAGCCTTGCAGGGGTTGGCGCGGCGCTGGGGCGACGAGGCCGTTTGCCGGGCTATTTGCATTGCCTTGAAGAAGGGCGAGTCCAGCGTCCCGTATATCCGTGCCGTATTGGTTCACTGCAAGGGAAATCCCCGCCATGATACGGCGCCCAGTCCGTACGAGCGCGAAAGGTCTATGCCTTCCGGCCAGGGCGGACTCCGCCATATCAGCGATAGGAACTGGGGCAGTCCGGACGTCATCTTAGGCGAAGGCATTTGTCCCGTATACGAAGCGCTGCCATAGGCATAACAGCTAAAGGACGGGCCGCAGATTCAGGTTAACAAGATGTCTGAAAATCAGAATCTACAGGTTCTGACAGCGTTAGGATACGGGTAAAAAAGTATAAACTCATGGCGGGGAAACGTTGTTATTCAAAAATAAAAGAATAATAGAGCAGCGCAGCGATGCTTTGCCGGTACCGTCATGCCGCCTATGGCCTATATGACGCAGCCCATAGCGCTAAATACTGCGCGTAATGGGGAAAGTGTGTACACGTAGCAAAGCAGCGGTGCTCGTACATTCTGAAGGAAATACCGATACAGCAAGGCGGATATCGAAGCAAAAATACTTGCAAAAACGCTATTCTTTTAGACGACGTAAAATAATTGCAGAAAAACTTTAGTGTACAAAAGTAAAGCATATAATGTAACGGTAATGCGCGTTGGCGTGTTGCTGCATATTGTCTATGATGCGAACCATAGCAGCAATAGATTGAGGAAATTATCAAAAAAATTCCTGTCAAAACGATACCCACAACAACTTTACACTATCATTTTTTTGCTTTTTTACTAGCCAAACAGTTTGCCGATTGTTACAATAAACAGTAAAAGCAACATATCATAATATTTGCGAGGCGATATCTATGAGTTTGGCTACGGAAAAAGAATTTAAAAATATTCACGAGTTCATTGAGCGGCGATTGGGCGGTCGGAAACCGGCGTCCGACGAAGAATTGAACCAGCTGATTCAGGAATATATGGACCAGACGAATACTATGCTGGAAGCACAGGAGCCGCTGACGGAGGAAACGGCGGAAGACGTATTCGACTGGTTAGAGCTGGCCGGACGAGCCAGGAGCAAAAAGGTGCAGAGACGGTATCTGGAAAAGGCGAAGGAACTGGAGCCGAAAAATCTGGACGTATTGTCTGCCCTGCTGTTTTTGGATAAGCGGGCCTATCATGAGTATCTGCCCGACGTTGAACGGCTGCTGGCTCTGGGCAAGGAAGATCTGCGGGAGCGGAAGATTTACCAGCAGTCCGTAGGCGACTTTTATCAGGTTTTGGAGACGCGCCCGTATATCCGGCTTATGCATATGTATATGTTTCTGCTGCAGCAGTGCATGATGCTGCGGAAGGCCATCGCCGTAGGCAAGGAAATTTTAAAATTAAACTGCAGCGATAATCTGGGCGTCCGATATACGCTGATGCACTTGTATGTCTATATGGAAGACGAATACAACGCCCTGAAGCTGATGCGTCAATTCAAGGAAGTCGACGATACGGCCGGATTTCAGCTGCCTCTGGCGCTGCTGTATTTCCAAGAGGGGAAATCAGAGGAAGCCAAAGGCGTATTGAAACGATTGAGCGCGACGTACCGCGGGTTCCGGTCCTTCCTCAAGGATGCGGCGGAACTACGGCTGCTCGATGAATCCGAATATATAGATGAATATCAGTTGTATACGGAAAGCGAATTAGTCAGCTGTTATCAGGAAAACTTGTTCCTGTGGGATTCGCGGCAGGAATTTTTCCAGTGGGCCCGGAAAGCGATGACGCCGCCCCGGAAGAAGAAAGGGCAGACGACGACGTAACGGTATATAGAGAGCAGTCCGGCTGGCAGCGGCCGGGCTGTTTTGCTATAGATAGGATTGCATCAAAAAAAGTTGTTTGACTTTTTGACTAATTAGCCGTTTTTTGGCCTAAAATCATTGACAAATACTTGCAATCATGCTATCTTTTATATAGTCATTAGCACTCAAATTGCATGAGTGCTAATTAATAAGTCAAATGAGCAGAAGCAGAGGTGATGCATATGGATTTGGATGAGAGAAAACAAAAAATATTGCAGGCCATCATTCAGGACTATATCACTTCTGCCGAACCGGTCGGCTCGCGGACTATTGCCCGAAAGTACAATTTAGGAGTCAGTGCCGCGACGATCCGCAATGAAATGTTCGATTTGGAAATGCTGGGGTATTTGGAACAGCCCCACACGTCGGCCGGGCGGATTCCGTCCATCAAGGGCTATCGGTTTTACGTCGACTGCCTGCTGGAGCCGACGCAGATTTCCGAGGAAGAAAAGCGGTTCGTCCAGTCCTGGTTCCACGATAAGATGAACAACGTCGACCAGATTTTCCAGTCGACGGCCAAGGTCTTGTCCAAGATCACCCACAACGTGACCTTGGTCATGGCGGCCCAGCAGGTGAGCTCGAAGCTGAAGTACATCCGCTTCCTGCCTCTGGATTTCCGGCGGGCCATCATGATCGTCGTTACCGATTCGGGCCAGATCGAGAACTGCATTTTCCCGAAGCCCGAAGATACGGACGTAGACGAGCTGAACGTCATCGCCGAAAAGCTGACGCATTACCTGGCCGGCCTTCCTGTGAGCCGCATCAACATGGAAATGCTGGAGCAGTTTCACGAATCCATCGTCGGCGACCTGGAGCTGTACCGGCTGGCCTTCCGGTCTATCCATCAGGCCTTCCGCCGGGAGCGGCAGCTGTACAAGGGCGGGGCCATGGAGCTCTTAAACAAGCCGGAGTTCAAAGACGTAGCGAAGGCGAAAAACTTGTTCACCATGCTGGAGGAACAAGACGTCATGGCCAATCTGTTCAACGACGGCGGCCAGGAGCCGCAGAAGACCGTGACCGTGCGCATTGGGGAAGAAGCAAACCTATCTCCTATCAATGATTGCAGCATCATTGAGGCGACTTTCAAGGCAAACGACGTCGTCCTCGGCAAGATTGCCGTGCTGGGGCCGACGCGCATGGAATATGCCAAGATCATCGGTCTCCTCGATTTCATGAAGCAGCATGTGACGAATATTTTAGAGCATTATCACGACGATACATAGGAGGCTTTCATACAGATGAGCAAAGATAAAGAAAAGGATAAAGAAAAAAAGCACGAACAGCAGGCTGCTGCCGAAGCGGCAGAGGCTGAAAACGCGAAGGTAAACGAATCGGCTGAACAAGCGGAACCGGCGCAGGACGCAGGAGACGCTCCGGCGGCAGATGAGGAACAAGCGGCGGAGGATGCCGCTTCGACCGATGCCAAAATTGCGGAAGCAGCCGTAGCGGATATGAAACAGCGCTACATGCGTCTGCAGGCCGACTTCGCCAATTTCAAAAAGCGGACGGCCGGCGAAAAGCTTCAGATTTCTGAAGTCGTAAAAATGGAAGTCCTGCAGAACGTCCTTCCCGTCGTCGACAACTTCGAACGGGCCCTGCAGGTGCCGCAGGATAAGCTGACGGACGATTTGAAATCCTTCGTAGACGGCTATGAAATGATTTACAAACAGCTCATGACCGTCTTGGAAAAGGAAGGCGTTGTGAAAATCGACGCCGTCGGCAAGCCCTTCGACCCGAACTACCATCAGGCAGTCATGCGGGTAGCCAGCGACGAATACGACAACGACGTCGTCGTCGAAGTGCTGCAGGAAGGCTATTTGCTGGGCGACAAGACCTTGCGCCCGGCTATGGTAAAGGTTGCATTTAACGGTTAATTATCGTAGAAAGATATTGAGGAGGAATTTATCATGAGTAAAGTAATTGGTATTGACTTAGGTACGACAAACTCTGTTGTAGCTGTTATGGAAGGCGGCGAACCGACCGTCATCACGAATACAGAAGGCTCCCGTCTGACGCCGTCTGTCGTCGGCTTTTCCAAGACGGGCGAACGCCTCGTAGGCCAGCTGGCAAAGCGTCAGGCCGTTTCCAACCCGGAAAACACCATTTCTTCTATTAAACGTCACATGGGCGAAAGCTACACCGTCGACATCAACGGCGAAAAATACACGCCTCAGCAGATTTCCGCTATGATTCTGCAGAAATTGAAGGCCGACGCTGAAAGCTATTTGGGCGAAAAAGTAACCCAGGCCGTCATCACGGTTCCGGCATACTTCAACGACTCCCAGCGTCAGGCTACGAAGGACGCCGGCCAGATTGCAGGCCTCGACGTACTTCGTATCGTCAACGAACCGACGGCGGCTGCCCTGGCCTACGGCCTCGATAAGGGCGGCGAAGGCAAGATCCTCGTATTCGACCTCGGCGGCGGTACATTCGACGTATCGATCCTCGAACTGGGCGACGGCGTCTTCGAAGTTAAAGCTACCAACGGCGATACCCACCTCGGCGGCGACGACTTCGACAATGCCGTCATGAACTGGATGGTCAGCGAATTCAAGGGCCAGACGGGCATCGACCTCTCGACGGATAAGATGGCGGAACAGCGCTTGAAGGAAGCTGCTGAAAAAGCGAAAATCGAACTGTCCACGGTTCTCTCGACGAACATCAACCTGCCGTTCATCACGGCCGACGCTACGGGCCCGAAACACCTCGACTTGACTCTGACGCGCGCTAAATTCAACGAATTGACGGAAGACCTCGTACACCGCACGATGGAACCGACGAAGAAAGCCATCGCCGACTCGGGCTTCACCATCGACGAAATCGACAAGATCATCCTCGTCGGCGGCTCCAGCCGTATTCCTGCCGTACAGGACGCCATTAAATCCATCCTCGGCAAGGAACCGAGCAAGGGCGTCAACCCCGACGAATGCGTTGCCATCGGCGCAGCTATCCAGGCCGGCGTTCTCGTAGGCGATGTCAAAGACGTACTGCTCCTCGACGTAACGCCGTTGTCCCTGGGCATTGAAACGCTGGGCGGCGTATTTACGAAGATCATTGAACGGAACACGACGATTCCGACGTCCAACAGCCAGGTATTCTCCACGGCTGTCGATAACCAGCCGTCCGTCGACGTACACGTCCTTCAGGGCGAACGCGAAATGGCTGCCGACAACAAGACACTGGGCCGTTTTGAACTGTCCGATATCCCCGCAGCTCCGCGCGGAGTACCCCGCATCGAAGTTACCTTCAACATCGACGCCAACGGTATCGTAAACGTTTCGGCAAAAGACCTCGGCACAGGCAAAGAACAGAAGATTACGATTCAGTCTTCGTCGGGCCTCGACAAGAGCGAAATCGACCGCATGGTTAAGGAAGCTGCGGCTCACGAAGCAGAAGATAAGAAACGCAAGGAACTCATCGAAGCGAAGAACAACGCCGACTCCCTGATTTATCAGGCTGAAAAGACGATTAAGGATCTGGGCGACAAAGCCGACGCCTCCAAGGTTTCCGATATTAAGAGCAAGATTTCCGACTTGAAGGAAGCCATGAAGGGCGACGACCTCGACAAGATCAAATCGGCGTCCGAAGCCGTCACGAAACCGCTCTACGACCTGACGAGCGAAATGTACAAGCAAGCCGGCGCGCAGCAGCAGGCTCAGCAGGGCCCGGTCGGCGCAGGCAGCGCTCAGGGCGGCGCACAGCAGAGCGCCCAGGGCGGCGAAAAGGTAGTCGACGCAGACTATAAAGTCGTAGACGACGACCAGAAGTAAGGTAGATAAGAGGGGTTGCCCATATGAGTACGAAACGAGATTATTACGAAATCCTCGGCGTTCCTAAAGACGCCAGCGACGCAGAGATCAAAAAGGCTTTCCGCAAGTTAGCCATCAAATACCATCCGGATAAAAACCGGGACGACCCCAAAACTGCCGAAGAAAAGTTTAAGGAAGTCAACGAAGCCTACCAGGTCTTGTCCGATAAGAACAAGCGCGCTCAATACGACCAGTTCGGCCACGCCGCCTTTGAAAACGGCGGCGCCGGCGGTCCGGGCGCGGGCGGCTTCGGTGGGTTCGGCGGCTTTGGCGGATTCGGTCAGGGCGGCGGGTTCGGCGGCTTTGAAGACATCTTCGCCGATTTCTTCGGCGGCCAGGGACGCCGCCAGTCGGCAAACGGCCCGCAGCGCGGCGCAGACCTGCGCTTCGACGTGGATATTTCCTTTAAGCAGGCCGCCTTCGGCACGGAAATGGAAATCCAGGTCCCGAAGGATGAAACGTGCGACCACTGCAATGGCAGCGGCGCCGAACCGGGCAGCGACGTAGAAACGTGCCCCGTCTGCCACGGCACGGGCCAGCAGCGCGTCGTCCAGAACACGCCCTTCGGCCAGATGGTCAACGTCCGCACCTGCTCGCACTGCGGCGGCACGGGTAAGATCATCAAGAAGAAGTGCACGAAGTGCCACGGCGACGGCACGGTCAAGGTCCGCAAGAAACTGAAAATCAAGATTCCTGCCGGCGTCGACGACGGAGCCCGTCTCCGCGTAGCCGGCGAAGGCGAACCGGGCGTACGCGGCGGCGGCCACGGCGATTTGTACGTATACATCTTCGTCCGCCGGGACCCGCAGTTTACGCGGGAAGGAAACGATATCCTGTCGCAGGAAACGATTTCCTTCGCTCAGGCGGCCTTGGGCTCGACGATCCGCGTCGATACGCTGGACGGCAAGATCGAGCTGAAAATTCCTGCCGGCACGCAGACCGGCACGGTATTCCGCATCCGCGGCAAGGGCGTGCCCGTCTTAGGCGCGAAGGACCGCCGCGGCGACCATCACGTACAGGTCACCGTAGCCGTACCGAAGAAGATGAACGCCAAGCAGAAGGAACTGCTGAAGGAATTTGCCTACGCAGGCGGCGAAACCTGGGTGGGGGAGCCTAAGCCGGCCCAAGCATCGCCGGAAGGATCCAAAGAAAAATCTAAGAGCAAAAAAGGCTTTTGGAGCAAATTAAAAGAAGAACTTTGAAGATAAGGGAGAACATTCGATGAAATGGAATGAAATCGATTTGATTGTTTCCCCAGAGGCCACCGATTTGGTGGCCCTTCTTTTATATGAATGCGGTGGCAGCGGCTCGATCATCCACGACGACGAAGCCGACGAGCTGGGCCGCATCCGTATAACGGCGTATTTCCCGCCGGAGCAGAAGGACGCTGTGGAAACGGTACGAACGCATATGAGGGAGCTGGCCCGCCGCGACGCGGCATTAGGCAAGTGGCAGATCCGGACGAACCTGACCGACGACACGGACTGGCTCTATTCCTGGCAGGCCTATTTTCACCCGAAGAAGATATCGGAGCATTTCTGGGCCGCACCGGCCTGGGAGCCGGCTGAGCCGGGCGAGGGCGAAGATGTCGTAGTCATCGAGCCGGGACTGGCCTTCGGCAGCGGCTTCCACGACACGACGTGCATGTGCGTCCAGTATTTGGAACAGGCCGTCAAGCCGGGAGCCGAAGTATTCGACATCGGCACGGGGACGGGCATTTTAGCCGTGGCAGCGGCCAAGCTCGGCGCAAAGCACGTCGTTGCCGTCGATTTCGATGAAAAGGCTGTATCTCAGGCCGTCATCAACGCCAACCTGAACAACGTGAGCGATGTCGTCGACGTGTACAATAGTGATTTGCTGGCCGCCGTATCGGCCGAGGGCAAGAAGGCCGACGTCGTCGTGGCCAATTTGGTGACCAACGCCGTCCTGGCCTTGCTGCCGACTCTGCCGCCGTACATGGAAGCAGGCGGCGTCCTGATTGCCAGCGGCATCATTGACGAGCGCATCGGCGAGGTACGCCGCGCCGCAGGGGAAGCAGGCTTTGCCTGGGAAGACGAATGCCTGCAGAACGGCTGGTACGCCGTGCGCATGAGGAGACTATAATGCGGAAACTATTTACGGATTTCCCCATTTGCGGGAACTTTGAGCTGTCGGCTGACGACGCCCGCCACGTCCTCGTCGTCCTCCGCCATACGGTAGGCGACACGCTGGCCGTGACGGACAGCACAGGCGCGACGTACGAATGCGTCATCACGGCCGTGCAGGGCCATTCGGCCATGCTGACGCCGGCGAAAAAGCTGTCCGACGGCGACGAGACGGCCGGCGAGGTCGTCCTGGCGGCGGGGCTTTTGAAGAGCGACAAGTTCGACTGGGTCGTCCAGAAGGCGACGGAGTTGGGCGTCAGCCGCATTGTTCCTGTACAAATGGAAAATTGTGTAGTAAAATTAAATGAAACTCGCCGTCAAAGCCGGCGGGAACGGTGGCAGCGCCTGGCCCTGGAAGCGGCGAAGCAGTGCGGCCGCAGCGACGTGCCGCCTGTAGAGGACGTCGTCGAGTTCCAGGCTCTGGTGGACCAGTACGGCCATGAGCGGTTCGTCATTCCCTACGAACGGGAAACGGCCCCGCTGGCCGACGTATGCAGCCAGATCCGCACGGGAAACGTCGTGCTCTGCATCGGCCCCGAAGGCGGGTTTTCACCGAAAGAAATACAATACGCCGAGGCGCACGCCGCCTGGTGCCGTACCGTTTCCTTAGGGCCCCGCATCCTGCGGGCCGAAACGGCGTCCCTGGCCGCCTTGGCGATTGTCAAATACGAAAGAGGATTTAAATAATGGCGACTATTGCTTTTGCGACGCTGGGATGCCGCGTCAATCAATACGATACGGACAGCATGCGCGGCCTGTTTTTGGCCGAAGGCTTTGCCGACGCCGATTTTAACGACGCCGCCGACGTGTATGTCATCAACACCTGCTCGGTAACCCAGATGGGGGAAAAGAAATCGCGGCAGCTCATCCGACGGGCGAAAAAGCGCAATCCTAAGGCTGTCGTCGTCGTGACGGGCTGCTACGCCCAGCTCGATCCGGAGCTGTTGGCGGCTATGGACGGCGTCGACGCCGTCGTAGGCACCAATGAAAAGAAGAATATCACAGCCATCGTCCGAAAGCTGCTGGGACGTGAAGCCGACGGGACGATACAGGCCGTGCACGACGTCATGAAGGGCGACGAATTCGAGGAAATTCCCCTCTATCCGTCGGCAGTGGAGCATACGCGGGCCGACCTAAAGATTCAGGAAGGGTGCAATAATTTCTGTACCTACTGCATCATACCGTACACGAGGGGCGGCTTGAAGTCGCGCCGGCCCGACGCCGTCATAGCCGAGGCGCAGCGCCTCATTTCCTACGGCTTTAAGGAGCTCGTCCTGACGGGCATTCACTTGGGCGCATACGGCAAGGACCTGCCGGAACGGCCGACGCTGGCTCTCATCCTGCGGCGTCTCCTGGACGAGACGGACGTGCAGCGCATCCGCATGGGTTCCGTCGAATCGCTGGAAGTAGACGACGACCTCATCGAGGTCATGAATTCATCCGACCGCATTTGCCCGCACCTGCACCTGCCCCTGCAGTCCGGCTCTGACGCTATCCTGAAGGCTATGAACCGCCAGTATACAAAGGCCGAGTACAAAGGCTTGATTGCCGAGCTGCGCAGCCGCATTCACGGCCTGACCATCTCGACGGACTTGATTTTAGGCTTTCCCGGTGAAACGGACGAGCTGTTTCAGGAGACGATGGAAACGCTGGAAGAACTGAAATTTTCCCACATCCACGCCTTTCCCTATTCGCAGCGGCCCGGCACGCCGGCGGCAGCCATGCCGCATCAAGTCGACCCGCAAATAAAGAAAGAGCGCGTCGAAATCGTCAACGCCTTGTCGGCCCGGCAGAAGGACGAGCTCCTGGCTCAGATGGTCGGCAAGACCGTCCATGTCCTCATCGAGCGGCAGGACGGTACGAATGGCGAAGGCTTTTCGGAAAACTACGAACGGGTCTGCGCGGAAGGCCTGACGGAACCTTGCGAAGGCGCAATCGTTCCCGTCGTGCTGGACCGGGCGGACAACCATATACTTTACGGTACATTAAAGGAGGATGCTTAACATGGAAGACTGCTTATTCTGCAAGATCATCAAGGGAGAAATCCCCAGCACAAAGGTGTATGAAGACGACAACTTCTTCGCCTTCAAGGACATCGCGCCTGTCGCGCCGGTACACGTCCTGGTCATTCCGAAAAAACACGTCGCCAGCATCGCGGCTCTGACGGAAGACGACGCCGACGTAGCGGGAAAAATGCTCTTCGCCATACAGAAGGTCGCTCAGGAACTGGGCCTGGACAAAGACGGCTACCGCGTCATTTTCAACACCGGCGAAAAAGCCGGCCAGACGGTACACCACATGCACGCCCACATCTTAGGCGGCAAGGAAATGGCCTGGCCCGGCGTATAAGCGATGGAAGAAGGCATGTCCAAGCGGCCGCGCCCTGCCGGCCGGCCTAAAAAAAAGAGAAAGCTTCCCCATGTGTCATTGCGCGGCGGATCCGGTATCCGCGTCATATCCATTGTGATGCTTGCCGCCATTATGGCCTTTCTCATACTAAAAGGATTATAAGCATGGCAACAGCCTGCGCAGCGAAAGCGATTGCTTGGCGGCGCAGGCTTTTTGTATTAGTGATATCCGCCGGCGTATTCGCGTCGGCAGAGCGAGGTGCGTCGTATGATGAAGAAAAGCCGCAGCCGTATCCTATGGGGCTGTCTCTGCGCCGTCGGCTGCGAAACCCTGTTCGGCCTGAGCTATATCTGTACCAAGGAGGCGACGCAGGCCGCCAGCGCCCTGACATTGCTGGGATGGCGTTTTTTCGTCGCCTCTGCGTTCATGACCCTGTGCGTTGCGTTGGGACGGGTGCAGGTGCGCTGGAAAGGGAAGCCAAGAAAGCCTTTGCTGGCCGTGGCTCTCTGCAATCCCGTCGTCTATTTTGTCGCCGAGACCGTAGGCATCAGCCAGACGACGGCTTCGGAAAGCGGTGCCTTTTTAGCCTGCATCCCTGCCGTATCGCTCCTGGCTTCGACGCTGCTGCTGGGCAAATCACCGCGGAAGCATCAAGTCGCCGGCATTGCCGTGACTCTGGTCGGCGTCCTTACGACGGTCCTAGCAGCCGGCGCGTCGGCGAGCTTTTCTCTTTCCGGCTACGCCGTCCTGACGATTGCCATCCTGTCTTACGCCTTGTACAGCGTGTTTGTCGAAAAGGCCGCGGCCTATACGGGGGCGGAGCTCACGATGGCCATGATGGCGGCCGGCGCAGCTGTATTCATTCCCCTGGCTCTTGTCGAAGGATGGCATACGGAGACACTGGTTGATAGCCTGTGCCTGCCCTTGACCAACTCAGCCTTCCTCGCTGCTATTCTGTATCAGGGCGTGGGCTGCTCCGTCCTGGCTTTTTTCTTGTCCAACATAGCCATCGCCAGCATCGGTGTAAACCGCACGGCGTCGTTCATCGGCATTTCCACCGTCGTAGCCATCGCCGCCGGCGTCACTATGCTGGGCGAGACCTTTTCCCTGACGCAGACCATCGGCGTCGCCGTTATATTGTCCGGCGTGTACATCGCCAATGCGAACATCGGAAAATCTAATGGGATGTAACCAACAAAATACCTCTTGCCTGTCCATGAAATATCACGATTTGCTTTCTCGGCAAAAAAATGGTAAATTGCAAGTTGAATTTGAACAACCATAATCAGGAAACACACTCACTAGCATAAACTTCATCGAGGAATGCATCAAATAGCTCTGACGGCGTATGGTAGCCCAAAACACGCCGTGGGCGCTGGTTCAGCG
>NZ_JAOQKD010000010.1:74656-80239 GCF_025567065.1 Megasphaera stantonii | reverse complement strand
TAAGCCTCCTATGATTTAGATTGTATCATAGAAGACCTATACCTAGCAGTTATTTACAGAAAAAGCTTCACATAGTCCAATGTTTTGCATCTCATTCCCGATTGTTGGTTAGGCTATATATAAAATTCGGTTCTTAAACCGGCTATATCTTCGAATCCCAAAGCTGATTCGTTTTAGTACTTTGATTTTATTGTTGCACCCTTCTGTATATCCATTGGACCATGGATATTTCAGGGCATTTACAATTTCTTCGAACCAGTCTGTAAACGATTTTTGCAGCGATTGAAATTCTTCCAGGTCAGCAGAACGGACCAATTCCATCCAGTCCTGCAGTGCTGGTTCTGCATACGGTGTTCTCTTCATATCCAATACCTTGTAAAACGCTTCTTTGAGAGCGTACGCCTTTCGTAAGTCCTCTGAATGTGACAGGATTTCCTCAAGGCATACCAGCTCGTCCGGCATCAGCGTATGGCCGGCTTTCCGCAGAATCCGCTTATTCCGCTTGGAATAGCGGCTTTTCTTGGGGAAAGATTTCTGTACCCGCTTGCGCACCCGTTCCATGGCCCATAGTACCAGGCGAACGATATGAAACCGGTCGCATATGATGATGGCATTGGGAAAGACTTCCCGTACGACTTTCCGGAACAGATTCGACATGTCCATGATGACCCAGCGCACCCGGTTTCGCTGTTTCCGCGGGAACGAACAGAAATACTTGATAATATCCTGCGTATTCCGGTTGGGCAGGGTATCCAGCATCTTATGCGTAAAGGGATTCGTGATACTCGTCTGATACTTCTGGCCTTGGGCGTTGCCCTTGAATTCGTCCAACGCCAACAGCCGGGGCAGTCTTGTCGGCTTGGCATATTGTATGCGGTCAAAATAGCGGATTACCGTAGGAACAGACACCCGGTAGCGGGCGGCAATGGAGGTAAAGGTCTGGCGTTCCCGGCATTCTTTGAGAATCAGCAGCACCTGCTGGCTGCGGCGTTGATACGGCTGTACAAACGACAGCGGCGGGTAGAAGGTACGGTGGCAGGCCGGGCAGCTATACCGCCGTTTCCGAAACTGCGCATATACGGGAAGGTCATTTACGATAGCAATACACACGGTTTGCGAACGGTAATCCTTAATACGGGAAGTACGGGTATGACAATGAGGGCAACACTGCTCTTTCTTTGGTATAGACAGATGAAGAATCTGCTTATCTTCCAGCATTTCTAAAGGAGTTACTTCCGCCTCTTTTAAAAAGAGCATCTTTTCGATATAATAAGAATTGGACATAGGACATCTTCCTTTCTATTGGGTTTGGTCGCTTTAATAGTAACAGGAGATCTGTCGTATGTCCATTTTTTTGTAAAATGGGGTAACGGCAGATATACGATGTCTGTCGTTACCCCAACATTTATTATAGAACCTGTTTTTTCTATTCTATTGGATAAGGCGGCGTATATGGGATCATAACAAGTGGAGTATATTTATAATTTCAAATTATTGTGTATGATAATTGATATCTGTTTAGTATAAAGTTGTTTTGATGCTGCGGAATCTGAAGGGCTGAGGAGAGTTCGTATTGTTAAAGCTTTTTGAGAAAAACTTAGTATTACTGAATAGAACCGGGAGATATTCCATATTAAAATGTATGAAAAAGTTAAAAATAGTACAAGCCTATCTTGCTTATGAATAATTTTCTTAGTCTGTATAGTTAAAAAATTACTTTTTGCTTTACTGATTTTTGACAAAGTAAAGATTTTCTGGTAAAATACTAATCAGAGTTGCGGTACAATAGATTGTAGGCGCAGCTCGTATAGAGTGAAACATAGTACAATGTGAGGCAGTAAAAGAGAGGAAACTAGGACAACTCGCCAATGACCCCTTGCAGCGTATATGGGACGCTTGATTGTAACGGTGTAAGACGTGTATATCACAGTTTTTATCGAAAAGAGGTCATTTTACAATGAAAGCAAAAGTATTAGCAGCATTGGCAGCAACGATGGCAGTAAGCGCAACGTGTGCATTCGCAGCTAACCCGTTTGTTGACGTACCGACGGACAGCTGGGCATACAAATCCGTAGTAGAATTGGCTGACGCAGGCGTCATTCAGGGCGTAGACGGCGAATACTTCCAAGGCCAGCGCAACATCACCCGTTATGAAGCAGCTGAAATGGTAGCAAAAGCTATGGCTCACATGGACAAAGCTTCCGTTGAACAGCGTGCTTTGATCAACAAATTGGCTGACGAATATGCTGATGAGCTGAACAACCTTGGCGTTCGCGTATCGAACCTTGAAAACAAAGTCGGCAACATCAAATTCACCGGCGATGCTCGTCTCCGTTATCGTTACCAGGATGGTACTAAAGACAACGATGCTTCTTGGGATTATCGTATCCGCCTTCGTGGCCAGGCTCAAGTCAACGACCGCATTAAAGCAACGGTTGGCTTGACAACCAATAATCAGACCTTCAGCGACAATGGTACGGCTAGTGAAAACAGCGATATTGCAGCTGATATCTTGAAAATTGATTACAACTTCGGCAGTCCGAACTGGAACCTCAGCCTCGGCCGTGACGCTGCATATTATCTCGGCGGTGCTCGTTCCTATGGCTATCAGTACGGTGATGTATTTGACCGCGCTGAATTGAAATATCAGAACGACAGCATTGCTGTAACGGCTGGTTATGGTAAATTTAAGGAAGATGCTGGTAACGATAGTCTCCTTAAAGGATATCATCAATTTACAGGCAATGATGATTATGGTGTAGATGGGATGAAAACTGGTTACGGTGAAATCGAAGCCTTCTTCGGTAACAATTCTGCAGTAGGTGTTTATTATAACCAGTTTAGTCGTTCTGGTGGAAAACATGACACGCCGGAGTTGGCTATTGATGCTGATAATTTGTGGGGCGCATATGTTAGCTGGAATATCGGTTCCAAGTGGAATGTTCTCGCTAACTATGAAAGCATTGACCGCAATGGTGTCAGTGCAACAACGGGCAACGATGTAAGCGATCCGGAAGTATGGATTGGTAGAGTTATGTATGGCAAGGCTAACATGGCTCAGCCGAAATCCTGGGACATCTGGGTTGAATACATCGACGCTGAAGACGGTGCCTTCCTCGGCGGTTCTACTGGCTCTTGGAGAAACTTTGGTCAGCTCGATAACATTGAATCTTGGGGCGTAGGTATTGACTATGTATTTGCTAAGAATGCTAAATTCAGCGTTATGCAGTCCTTCGCTTCTGATTACAAAGACAATGGCAGATTCGGTGGAGAAAACGACGAAGAATTGACTCGTGCAGAATTCAACTTCGCATTCTAATTGAATCCTTAGGTTATATACAAAAGACTACTCAGCAATGGGTAGTCTTTTTGTTATGCTTATCGTCGTTGAATTTTGCCTCTAATATTGATACTATATACGTAACAAGACCATATCAATCAGCGTAACGGTAAGGGTAACAGTATCGTAACGTATTCATGATGGAGGAGAGCCATGGGAATCTATTTAAATCCAGGCAGCGATAAATTCCAAGAAGCGCTGCGGTCTGCCATATATGTAGATAAGAGCGGCATGATTGCCTATACAAATCGTATATTCAAATCATCCAATAAGTATATCTGTGTCAGCCGCCCCCGGCGATTCGGTAAATCCATGGCGGCTAATATGTTGTCGGCATATTATGATCGAACCGTAGACGGCAGTGCAGTGTTTCAAGGGTTAGCTATTGCTGGCAATGCGGATTTTGATATGTATCGGAATCAATCTGATGTGTTATTCCTCAACATGCAGGAATTTCTGAGTCGAAGCATGGATATGGCTTCTATGTTGAGTTTGCTGAAACGGCGAATTTTGCATGATGTACTGCGGGCATATCCCGATGTAGAATATTTTGACAGAACGGATATGATAGGATGTTTGGGAGACGTATATGCTGAAACAAATTGTCCCTTTGTCGTCATTATTGACGAATGGGACTGCATCTTCCGCGAATACCGAAACGATTATCAGGCCCAGCGGCAGTATCTGGATTTCCTGCGTGGCTGGCTCAAGGACAAAGCCTATATCGGCTTGGCCTATATGACGGGGATACTGCCTATCAAAAAGTATGGGACCCATTCGGCGCTGAATATGTTCACGGAATTTTCCATGACCAATCCGCGGGAGCTGACGCCGTTTGTAGGCTTTACGGTTGAAGAAGTCCGGCAGTTATGCGAACAGTACCATATGGATTATGAGGAAACCATGAGCTGGTATGATGGATACCAATTTCGAGATATGACGTCTATATGCAATCCCCGCTCTGTCGTATCGGCAATGGAAAGCGGCATACTGGATACGTACTGGACGGAAACGGAGACCTTTGAAGCGTTGAAAATTTATATCGACATGAACTTCTCAGGTCTGCGGGATACCGTTGTCAAGCTCATGGCCGGCGGGCGGCAGAAAATCGACACGAGGTCCTTTGTCAACGATATGACGACCTTCCATTCGGCTGACGACGTGCTGACCTTGCTCGTTCATTTGGGGTATTTAGGCTATGACTTCGATACGAAGGAAGTCTTTATTCCAAACCGGGAAATCATGGGCGAATACGTAACAGCGACGCGGGTGTCCCAGTGGTCAGAAATCGTTCATTCCGTGCTGCAGTCGGACAAGCTTCTCCAGGCTACGTGGAACGGCGACGAAGAGGCCGTAGCGAAAGGCATGGAGGAAGCCCATTTAAATACGTCCCACCTGCAGTATAACGACGAAAATGCTTTGAGCTATACTGTCTCGCTGGCCTATTACAGCGCGCGGCAGTACTATACGATCATCCGCGAACTGCCGACAGGCAAAGGCTTTGCCGATATGGTATTTCTTCCGAAGAAAAAATATGCCGACAAGCCGGCTATGATCGTGGAACTGAAATGGGATGGTACTGCCGACACGGCATTGCGGCAAATACGGGATAAACACTGTACGGAGGCTTTGAAGGATTACAAAGGAAATATCTTCTGCGTCGGCATTACGTATGACAGAGGCAGCAAAAAGCATACCTGCCGTATAGAAACAGAAACCATGTAATATGGGGTAGAAATCGGTTAGAAGCAATGACAGGAGGAGTATTCTGAGTGTCATTGCTTTTTCATGCCATACCGTCGTTGAATTTTGCCGCTGATGCTGATACTATATACATATATTATGTACGCAATATGAAGTATGTCGGTTAACGTACTCGTAACCAATGTCATAACGGGAGGACGACCATGGGTATTTATTTGAATCCGGGAGACAGGAAATTTAAAATGGCGCGAAACAGCCGCATATATGTCGATAAAAGCGGTCTGATTCGGTATCTGAATTCGGTTTTTGATACGGAGAGCCGGTTTATCTGCGTCAGCCGTCCCAGGCGATTCGGCAAGTCTATGGCGGCCAATATGATATCAGCGTATTATGACCGAACTGTAGACGGTGAGGCTGCTTTTCAGGGATTAGAGATCGCTGGCGATGCGGCGTTTGCTATGTATTGCAACCAGTGCGATGTTTTATTTATTAATATGCAGGAATTTTTGAGTTGCAGTCAGACCATGAAAGATATGTTG
>NZ_JAOQKD010000010.1:0-74495 GCF_025567065.1 Megasphaera stantonii | reverse complement strand
CCCATTCGGCGCTGAATATGTTCACGGAGTTTTCCATGACCAATCCGCGGGAGCTGACGCCGTTTGTAGGCTTTACGGCAGAAGAAGTTCGGAAATTGTGCGAACAGTATCATATGGATTATGAAGAAACCATGAGCTGGTATGATGGATACCAATTTCGAGATATGACGTCTATATGCAATCCCCGCTCGGTCGTATCGGCGATGGAAAGCGGCATACTGGATACGTACTGGACGGAAACGGAAACCTTTGAAGCGTTGAAAATCTATATCGACATGAACTTCTCAGGTCTGCGGGATACCGTTGTCAAGCTCATGGCCGGCGGGCGGCAGAAAATCGACACGAGGTCCTTTGTCAACGATATGACGACCTTCCATTCGGCTGACGACGTGCTGACCTTGCTCGTTCATTTGGGGTATTTAGGCTATGATTTCGATACGAAGGAAGTTTTTATCCCAAATCGGGAAATCATGGGCGAATACGTAACAGCGACGCGGGTCTCTCAGTGGTCAGAAATCGTTCATTCCGTGCTGCAGTCGGACAAGCTTCTCCAGGCTACGTGGAACGGCGACGAAGAAGCCGTAGCGAAAGGCATGGAGGAAGCCCATTTAAATACATCTCATCTGCAATACAATGACGAAAATGCTTTGAACTATACCGTCTCGCTGGCCTATTACAGCGCGCGGCAGTACTATACGCTCATCCGCGAACTGCCGACGGGCAAAGGCTTCGCCGATATGGTATTTCTTCCGAAGAAAAAATACGCCGATAAGCCGGCTATGATCGTGGAGCTGAAATGGGATGACAATGCCGATACAGCATTGCGGCAAATACGGGATAAACAGTATACGGAGGCTTTGAAGGATTACAAAGGAAATATCCTCTGCGTCGGTATTACGTATGACCGAGGCAGCAAGAAGCATACTTGCCGTATAGAAAAAGAAACAACATAATATCGTATGAATATATTTAGAAGCAATGGCAAGGGAGTATATCTCATTAAGTCATTGCTTTTTCTTTTGCCAGAAAAAATGAAACGTCATATTTTGAAGGGATTGCGACTACGGAGTACATTGCTCGATATGGCTGAAAACTCGGAGAGAGAATGAAATTTTTGTCCCATTCAGAGTCGGGCCGATGGTGCAATTTATGTAGTGTATAAGCGGCAAATATGCTATAATACAATATGGTAAAAGCGTATTAAGTACGGTTTGAGGAGTCGCATTATGAGTTCACTAGCTATTTTGATTTTGACGAAAAATGAAGAGGGTAATATCGTAGACGTCGTTCGTAACGCCAAGACGTGTACGGACGAAGTCATCATCATAGATTCGGGCAGTACGGACCGGACGGTAGAATTAGCAGAACGAGAAGGGGCTAAAGTAGCCTTTCGTGCCTGGGATGGAGACTTTTCTGCACAACGGAATTTTGCCTTGTCGCAGACAGAGGCGGAATGGGTATTGTATTTGGATGCCGATGAACGTATGGATGCCGCTATGTGCCAGCATGTTAAACAGATTGCGGCGCAGAATGAGGCAGGGCAGTACGGTATGATACGTCATATGGTATTCAATGGATATCGGTTTCATCATGGCATTTTTGCACCCGATACGGTATATCGCATGTTTCTGCGAAAAGATGTAATTTGGGTTGGAAAAGTTCATGAACATGCAGAATGCTATTCTCCAAAAAAGATACTGACAGGGAGCGTAGACCATTATACGTATGAAAGTTGGCATCAGTGGCTGGAAAAGGCGGATCAGTATACGACGATTTGGGCAAAAGAACGTTATGAGTCTGGGAAGCGGACTTCATTGAGCAGCGCTTTTTTGCATTCCTTTTTTGGCGGATTGCGGGCTTTGTTGATAAAAAAGGCCTTTTTAGATGGATGGATGGGAATCCTTTCTTGTGGTCAGCACGCCTTTTATACAATGCTGAAATATGTTAAGCTGTATGAGATGCAGATAAATCATAAAGAGGGATAGCACATGGATAGAATTTCTATTGTATTGGCATCAGACAATAATTATGCTCAGCACGTGGCTGTAGCTTGCGCGTCTGTATTAAAAAATGCGTCTTATCCTGAACATATAGATATTTACGTGCTAAGTGATGCTATAGCGGCGGCGCAGCGCAGCCGTATTGAGAAAACGGTTTTATCTCTAGGGGGGCATATCTCCTTTATTGAGGAAGATAGTGCGGCATTACAGGGATTTGTGAGCGGTCATTTAAGCAAGGCCGCATATTTGCGTCTTTTAATTCCGCAGCTGCTGCCAGAACATGTTCAAAAAGCGATTTATTTTGATACTGATTTAGTGGTGTTGGATGATGTAGAAACGCTGTGGAATATATCGCTGCAGGGATACCCTTTAGGTGCTGTGTGCGATTACGGCATTATGGCGTCTAAACGAATGCGTCGGCAAAAAAGAGAAACGATCGGATTGTCTGAAGGAAAACCATACTTTAATTCAGGAATGCTCGTAATTGACACCGTGCAGTGGCGAGAAAAGCAATACGGACAAGCCGTTATAGATTGCATTTCTTCCAATCAATTCAGACATCATGATCAAGATGGACTCAATATGATATTTCAAAATCACTGGCTTCCGTTGCCGCTGCGCTGGAATATCATTCCGCCAGTATTTTCATTGCCTCTCAAGGTATTTCTTTGCAGTGATATGAGAAAAGAAGCGGTCCAGGCATTAAAGTCGCCGGCAGTATTTCATTGGGCTGGCCGATACAAGCCGTGGGAGTTTTCTGTAAGCTCTTTATTTAATTCCTTGTATTATACATATTTGCAATACACTGAGTTTAAAGATGTGTCTATGCCGCAGCCGGGAAAAGATATGAAGGGGAAAAGTATTCGGCGGCAGGAATGGCGTATGAAATGGGCTCATTTTTGGACTCATATACTATAATTATTGAGGAGAATTTTTAATGAAAGCAACCCTAACTCCGCAGCGGTTAACCTTTGCGATTGCTGTGTGTATTACTTGTATGGTGTGTCTAACCCGTCTTTCCATGGCGGCAGGCCAGGTATTTAATGGATTAGCTTTATTATTTGGCATTATTTTACTTTATAAGCAACGAGACTATCTCTCTTTCCCGGAAGAAACAAAGGGATATTGCATTGCGTATGGCATTTTTGTGTTAAGTACGCTTCCAGCTGCATTATTTTCCGGAGATCTTTCTAAGGGAATGCATGAATTTTTACAAATGTGGTTTTGGAGATATGCTGTATTTCTTATAATACTTTTCTGTATTCGCCGACGTGATTATTTAGTCAACATGCTGACTGTATTTACCGCTGTTTTTGGTATTGATTGTTTAGTTACGCTGGTTCAGGTTTTATTTGATTTAAGTGATAATGGACGAGGGTGGGGGCTTGGCGGCAGTCAATTAGGCATTGCCAGTTTGATGTGTATCATGATGCCGTTGGCAGTAGTCATATTGTTTGACTCAGCATTTGAAAGACGG
Organism: Megasphaera stantonii; assembly: GCF_025567065.1. Taxonomy (NCBI): domain Bacteria; kingdom Bacillati; phylum Bacillota; class Negativicutes; order Veillonellales; family Veillonellaceae; genus Megasphaera; species Megasphaera stantonii. The sequence goes on along the minus strand of NZ_JAOQKD010000010.1, from coordinate 71,018 downwards.
CTGAAGAAGGTTTCTGCGTTTACTTTGCTATGTATTTGCATAGGGCTTCTTTGCAATAAAAGCCGAGGTTCCTGGCTTTCTAATATGGCATTAGTTCCTTTTTCAGCTTGGAGGTATGTTGTTTGTAATAAAAAATTCTTAGGTATTATTATTGGATTATTTATTGCTTTTGGTGCTTTCTTTGCATCTCAGCCACAGTACACTGCGCGTTTTGCTTCCATAACAAACATAACGACAGATCGGTCTAATGGGGATAGAATTGTTGTGTGGGAAGCTTGTATTGAAATGTATAAAGATCATCCAATTGCAGGCATAGGATTGGGCCAATTTAGCAAAACGTATAAAACTTATTACCGGACTGCTGAAGATACACAGGGATTAAATCATGCGCATAACAATTTCTTCCATTTGTTAGCGGAAACAGGAACTCTTGGTATGGCCGGACTATTATATTTTACCGGTTATTTTGTTATGACAAGTTTTCGTAGATGGAAAAAAGATAAAAATCCCTATGATTTACTCATTTTAACAACTGTTCTTAGCTATATTTGTATTTTTGGTCAAGTTGAATATACGATGGATCTATCTTCTGGCGTGCGAATTTTCTGGTTTATTTTAGCTATCATGATGCAGCTGAAAGCATTGTCCAAAGAAGATGCTTTTAATTAAAGAAGAATTGCGTCACTTTTGTATTATAATACGTGAAAGTGGAGAAGTTATATGGTATCTACATTTGAAAAAGTAAGTTGTAGCTTTTTGCGATATGTGCGAGGGACGACGAATCCACCCAAGTCGATATACACTTGGTCTAGAAAAAAATATGGCTATCGAGAAGATTTAATACGATATTGGCTGAAAAAATATAAGAATGTATCTATTGGCAAATATACATATGGTTGGCAAAATATGTCCCCGTTTGATATGATTGCATCGATTGGCGCGTTTACTTCTATAGGGAAAAATATTTTGTTGGTTCCGAATACGCACAATATTCATTATGTAACAACGAGTCCTATTTTGACGAATCCGTCTTTTCATATAATGAATACTATGTCACATAAAGAAAGATATCCTGCTAGATCCATTCGTATAGGGAATGATGTGTGGATTGGAAGTAATTCAATGATTTTTCAAGATGTGACTATCGGTGATGGTGCCGTTATCGGTGCAGGAAGTATTGTGCGAAAAGATGTTCCTCCATATGCAGTTATTATTAACACAGATCAAATTTTAAAATATCGGTTTGATAAGGAAATTTGCAGGAAGCTGCTAGAAATAAAGTGGTGGGATTGGGAAGATAATAAGATAAAAAAAGAAATTGATAATCTTTATAATATTGATAAGTTTATTAATTCACTAGAAATATCTTAATTAGGTATGGGGTGAAAACGAATAATGACTAACGCAGGGCTTTTGTCTGTTATTGTTCCAGTATATAATGTAGAGAAATATCTAGTTAGGTGTGTCCAGTCCGTTATGAAACAGACTTATATAAATTTAGAAATTATATTAGTAGATGATGGTTCTCCAGACAAATCTGGAGAAATTTGTGATATGCTTGCAAGAACTGATAGAAGAATAACAGTTATTCACCAAGAAAATAGAGGGCTTTGTGGAGCTAGAAATAGTGGTTTGGTAAAAGCCAAGGGAGATTATATTGCTTTTTTAGATAGTGATGATTGGATAGAACCTCAGATGTATGAATGCTTAATTGATCTAATAATAATGCATGATTTGGATATGGCTAGATGCTCAATAGATCAAACTGATGGAGAGTTTCATACCGATTTATTACCTAATGAGAAAAATGCTAATGTTATTATTACAGGTGAAAGCGTTTTTGAACTATACTTTCATGAATTTTTATGTAAAGTAGTGTGGAATGCAGTTTATAAAAGGCACATTGTTCAAAATGTAATTTATCCAGAAGGATATCAGTCAGAAGACAATTATGCATCTGGAAAATATTTGTATAATTGCAATCGCATGATGATTACGACTGAGAAATTGTACCATTATTGGATAAATCCGAATTCGATTACTCGGTCTAATACGATTCGCAAGTCTGACATTTGTATGTGTACAAAATTGTTAATTGATGATTTAAAAATGGAAGGAATGAATTCTGAATATTTTTTGTATAAATTGAATCAAAAATTAGCAAGGGAATTATATCATTATATACGAGAAAAAGACGAGCGGTGTTATGTAGTAGCTATACAACGTAGTCAAAAAAAGTATATTGAGACATATCTTGATTTATTGCGACGGATAAGGTTTAAATTTTTGCTAAAAAAATTTAATATAAAAGTCTATGATTGAGAAAAGAGGAAAAGAATATGATGAATTCTACATATAACACTGAATATTTTCAGACTCACCAGTTATATAAAACAAAAGATAGTTTTGAGTACTTGACAGAAGAAAAAAGAGCAAAAGAGAATCTTCATATCTGCTGTAATGTAAATGATCCATTTTTTAAGCCATTGGGAGTATTAGTTACATCTATTTGTGAGCACAATAAAGATTTGTCATTGTTTTTTCATGTTTTTGTAGATTCATGCAGCGATATAAATAAAGAAAACCTTCGAAAAACGGCTGAAAAATATGGATGTAATGTATATTTATATGTAATGGATATGAGTATTTATCAAAATTTTCATATAAAAGTTAAACGTTTTTCAAGAGTTACTTATATTCGTATTGTTATGCCGTGGATTTTAAAAAATATAACAAATCGATATTTATATCTAGATGCGGATATGGTTTGCGTGAAAAGTTTACGTGTTTTTTTTGATTATGATTTATCTCATAAGGCAGTAGGGGCTTTAGTATATGATACCCCTGATCGAATTGCTTTTCTTAAAATGAAGGGGAATGTTTATTTTTCTGACGGTTTAATGTGGATTAATGTAGAAGAATGGATAAAACAAAAAGTTACAGAGCGTGTATTTGCTTACCAAGGTGCAGATCCGAGAAGATTTAAGGGACAGACACAGGATTTAATGAATCTTGTTTTGGACGGTAATATGCAGCCGATTCCGAATTTATTTCATCACAAAGATAAAGATTTTAGCATAGAGGGGATTTTAATTCATTATTCGGGTAGAGATAAACCGTGGGAAATTGTATTAGACGAAGATGATGAATTATGGAGACATTATTTAGATATATCTTTTTGGGAAAGTATGCCTAATCCTATGCCTCCTAAAAAGACAGAATATTATCATAGTTTTAAAAAATTAGCAGAAGTATATCATAAAAAAGGTGAAACATTAAAACAAATAGAATGTTTGTTTTGGTATAGTATATTAAAAATAGGGAAGAAATTTTCTGGAAAATAAAAGTATTGAGAGATTTATTGTAAGATAAAAGGATTATTAATCATGAAATACGTAAGAAAGAAATATGAATTTAATGATGCTGAGGACTATAGAGAAAGATACAATATTGCTGTTTGCGCTGATGAAAACGTTATTCGCGCAATGGGTGTTTTAATTTTTTCAATTTTACAAAATAATTCAGATAATTTTGCATTTCACATTTTTTTTCGAGGAAACTTTTCTGATATAGAAAAGCAAAGAATGGAAAGTTTATCGAATATATACCATGTTCCTATTGTTTTGTATTTTTTAGATGATGAAGAATTACATAATTTATATAGCACAAGCGATATTAGTATTACGGCTTACTATAGATTGTTAATGCCGTATGTATTGTATAATCTGAAAATTCAAAAAGTGTTATATTTGGATGTAGATATATTATGTATAGATAGAATAGTTGATTTATTTTCTATTAATTTGTATTCATATGTTGCTTATGTAATTAAGGATTTTACATCTGTTCCTGATTGGTGGAAACAATATTGTTCTTCAATTGGAATGCAAACAACTAAGTATTTCAATTCTGGAGTTATGTTAATTAATGTACCAAATTATGTAAAGAATGATATTGGGAATAAAGCTATTAAGTTAGCAATGGAACGGAATTACAAATATATGGATCAGGATGTATTGAATATTTTATTAGAAGGAAAAGTACTATTTGATACTTCTTGTACATATAATTGCACCATGTCTGTTACTAAAGATATTCTTTCTGAAAAGATAAAATTTATTCATTATACAGGCAATAAGAAACCATGGAAGTTGTATACTCTGACTTGGGGAAAAAGTTATTTTAACAATGATAGGGAACATGCATGGAAATATACGTATTATGCAACATGGAGAAGATATGCAAAGGATTCGCCATGGAATGAAGTTCCGTACGATCTTCCTAAAAATTATACAGAATATAGATATTTATCAAGAATGTATAAAGAAAAAAAAGAATTTGCGAAATCAATTAAAACTTATTTGATTTATTTAATAATGAAAATTAGAAGACAATTAATGATTTTTTAACGATGTATTTCATGAATTTTTAGCGGTAAGGAAGATAAAGGATATGAAAATTGCTATTGCCGGAACTGGATATGTTGGTCTTTCCAATGCCCTTTTGTTGGCGCAGCATAATGAGGTCGTTGCACTAGATATTGTGCCGGAAAAGGTGACGATGCTGAATGAAGGAAGGTCGCCTATTGTTGATGCGGATATTATTGCTTTTTTGCAACGTGATGACCTGCATTTTAGGGCGACTTTAGATGCTAAAGAAGCTTTTGCAGGTGCTGATTTTGTCATTATTTCTACGCCGACTAATTATGACACGGATAGAAATTTCTTTGACACGTCGTCTGTCGAGGCCGTGATTGAAGCGGTGCTGGACATTAATCCTCAGGCAGTGATGGTCATCAAATCTACTGTCCCTGTGGGATATACGGAAAGCGTTAAAAAGAAGTACTACACGGATAATATTATGTTTTCGCCGGAGTTTCTCCGCGAAGGCAAGGCTTTGTACGACAACCTCCATCCGTCGCGCATCGTCGTCGGCGAGGATTCGGAACGGGCCCGCGTATTTGCCAATCTTTTGGCCGAAGGGGCAGTAAAGAAAGATATTCCGATGTTGTTTACCGGCTCTACGGAAGCCGAGGCGATTAAATTATTTGCCAATACGTATTTGGCATTGCGCGTGGCTTACTTCAATGAGCTTGATTCGTATGCCGAAATGCGGGGCCTCCATACGGAGCAGATTATCCGCGGCGTATGCCTCGACCCGCGTATCGGCGATTTCTACAACAACCCGTCTTTTGGTTATGGCGGCTACTGCCTGCCGAAGGATACGAAACAGCTTCTGGCAAATTACAGCGACGTACCGCAGAATTTGATTTCCGCCATTGTGGCGGCCAACCGGACGCGAAAGGACCATATTGCCGATATGATTATCGCTAAAAATCCCCGCGTTGTTGGCGTGTACCGCCTGACGATGAAGACGGCGTCCGATAATTTCCGGGCTTCGGCTATTCAAGGCGTCATGAAGCGAATCAAAGCGAAGGGCATTCCCGTCGTCGTGTATGAGCCGACGTTGGAGGCGGACGACTTTTTCCGTTCGCCTGTCGTCAAGGATTTGCGTGTTTTTAAGGACATGTGCGACGTCATTGTGACCAACCGCTGGTCTGACGGGCTGGCTGACGTGAAGGATAAGGTGTATACGCGGGATTTATTTGACCGAGATTAGGTGGAGGAATATATTATGGCTGCATATCAGGCGTTTGACGTGACTAAAAAGGTGCTTATTACGGGAGCCGCCGGTTTTATCGGCTTCCATTTGGCGAAGCGGCTGCTGGAAATGGGCGCCGTCGTACTGGGATTTGACAATATGAACGACTATTACGACGTGTCGCTGAAGGAAAGCCGGTTGGGCGTATTACGTGCATTTTCTAATTTTTCCTTTATCAAAGGTGATTTAGCGGACGAACAAGCTGTAACCACTGCGTTTAAATCGTTTCAGCCTGATATCGTCGTAAACTTGGCGGCTCAAGCCGGTGTGCGGTACAGCATCGACAATCCGCGGGCTTATATTGATTCGAACATCGTCGGCTTCTTTAATATATTGGAAGCATGCCGTCACTATCCCGTTCAGCATCTGCTGTTTGCTTCCAGCTCGTCCGTATACGGCAATCAGGAAAAGACGCCTTTTTCGACGACGGACAATGTAGACCATCCCATCAGCCTGTATGCGGCGACGAAGAAATCGAACGAACTCATGGCGTATACGTACAGCCATTTGTACGGTATTCCGGCGACAGGGCTGCGTTTCTTTACCGTATACGGCCCATACGGCCGGCCTGATATGGCTTACTTTAAATTTGCCAACATGATGTATCGAAACGAGCCGATTAAAATTTACAATCACGGCGATATGTATCGCGATTTTACCTATGTAGATGATATCGTCGAAGGCATCGAGCACATGCTGTGCAATCCGCCGAAAGCAAATGAGACAGGCGACCAATATAAGGTATATAATATTGGCAATAACAAGCCGGAACAGCTCATGCATTTCATCGAAGTATTGGAACAGGCTCTCGGCAAGACTGCGGAAAAAGAGTATCTGCCGATGCAGCCCGGCGACGTGTACCAGACCTACGCCGACGTAAGCGAATTGGAACAAGATTTTGATTTCAAGCCCAACACGAGTATTGAAGAGGGATTGGGAAAATTTGCTGCGTGGTATAAGGAATATTATAGAATATAATGTCAGAGGCAACTAATGTTTTGGTAGTTGCCTCTGTTCGTGCTATAATACTGTTTTGAAAAGAGGATGTAACTATATCTGTGAAAAGAGGCATAACATGTTTGAGTATTTCTTTTTAGGAATTCAGCAAGATATCAAGTTAGCAGTTTTAGCGCCTGTCGTATGCGCGTTATTTCGCTTGGCATTTATTGGCGTATATCGGCCTAAAAAGAGATTGGCCCACGACGCAAAAAGAGTAATTCGCTGTTTTCAGTTTGGCTTTTGGTGGGGAATGGATTTCAATGCGTATGTTTTTTTGATTTCCATGATTGTAGTCAGTATTCCGGCTGCATTTATTGGCTCTTATTATGCTGTTAGTGACGAGGTCCGTATAGTTTTAAATACGGTATATATGGTAGTTTTATATACAGCGTTTATGGGGAAAATGATATTTTATTATCATTTTCATGATATATTTAATACGCTGGTTCGGCTAGGGAAAAATGCCGATAAAATGAATTTTTTAGATATTTTTTTCAATCAAAATCATGGCTTTTTCATTTTATTAGGATATGTTCCATACGTTGGATTTTGTGTTTTGGCAACGTATGGATTATTATCTACGCCGAGTATTCCTTATCCTGTTTTTAATAATCCATGGATACAATATCTGTTTAATGTCGTGGTAGTTCTTTGCAGCATTATAGGTTTTTATTATTTTCGATTTGGCGGAACTTTGCGTCATGCGAATAAACCTGAACGTGATACTATTCCTACTATTGTAAAAGAGGATGATTTTTTATCGAAAGCTGTTGTTGATGATTTAGTTGCTTTGGAAATGGCTTTAAAATATCCTGTGCAGACTATTCTGACTCATGATGATGCTACATCTGAAAAAGTTATGGAGCCACTTATTATTAAAAGCACAGAAAGAAACGAGATGATTTTAAAGAATTTTAAGCGTGTTGCTTCTGGCCCTCGTATACCTACTCCATCACATATTTTCTTTGTCGTAGGAGAAAGTTATACGCAATCTATGCTGGATGAACTTTTTGATGTGCTGCATTTGACTGATAGAGGAAAACTTTTTAGAAATAATCCGCATACATTTAAAGTGGAAAACTTTTTGCCTGCAGGACTGATATCGCAGCCGGCAGTTACGAGTCTTATGGCTGGTATTTATGATTGCCAGTTAGAAATGAATGAAAGAAATGAATTTTGGCATAATAGTATTAGGACATCGTTGCCGTTGCAGTTAAAAAAGCTAGGATACCGTACTGTTTTATGGTATGGCGGCAGTTTGTCCTGGGCCAGCATTGGTAATTTTGCGAGGGCTATCGGCTTTGATGAAGCCTATGGAGGACCGGATATTTGTGCGAAGGGGACGCCGTCAACTTGGCTGGGGATTTATGATCATTTGTTTTTAGAAGAAGTGTCCCGGCGAGTTAAAGCTGATACAACGGATCAGCCTACCTTCCATTTTGTATATACTACGTCAAATCATGGGCCGTATACGATTCCTATTAAGGAATATGGATGGGATCCAGATAAAGTGATGCCTGATGCGCCGGAATCACTGCGTCGAAATAAAACGATGATGGCTAATATGGGAACTTATTGGTATACGGATAAATCGATGTTTTCTTTTATTGAAGAAATGCAGAAAAATTATGAAGACAGCCTTATTATTGCAACGGGCGATCATGCGCGGCGTGTATATAATTATGACGGCAGCATTATAAAGCGGACAACGGAAACGTTAAGGGAAAAATTTGCTACGTCCTTTGCCATGTATCATCGAGAGTTTACTCCAGATATGTTTGCTAATAATACGATTGGCGGACATATGAATATATTGCCGACTATTTTTGAAGCGATTGCGCCGAAAGGGTTTGAATACTATTCGCTCATGGAGTCTTTCTTTAAAACGATTGATCAAGTTGTGACGCCAACGCATTGGATGACAAAAGATAGAATAGGCGATTATAGAGAACAAATCTCTCAGCAGTTAATTGTTACTGGCGATGAGGTTCCTATTGAACATGACAGCATGCAATTTAAGAAGGAGAGAGATGCCTATTGTGAAATAACGGGTTGGATTTTACGCCATCCGGAATTGCTGGAACCTGTGGAAAAGCTTTTAAAATCTTAAAAACAAACATAAGGAGGCAGGAATATGTTAGAAGCAGGGACGAAAGCGCCGGCGTTTACCTTGCCGGATCAGAATGGTACTATGGTATCGTTGAGCGATTTTGCCGGGAAGAAGGTCGTGCTGTATTTTTACCCCAAGGACAACACGTCGGGATGCACGAAGCAGGCCTGCGGTTTTGCTGAATTGTATCCCCAGTTTGAGGAAAAGGGAGCTGTCGTACTGGGCGTCAGCAAGGACAGCGTGGCGTCGCATAAGAAGTTTGAGGAAACCTACGGCCTGCCCTTTACGCTGCTGTCCGACCCGGAGCTGACGGTGATTCAGGCTTACGACGTGTGGGTGGAAAAGAGTATGTACGGCCGTAAGTACATGGGTATCGAGCGTTCGACGTATTTGATTGACGAAGACGGAGTCATCGTCAAGGCCTTCGGTAAGGTACGGCCTGGCGATAACCCGAAAAAGATGCTGAAAGAAATAGAGTAATGCAAAAGGAAGCCGGCTGCGGGATGCAGACCGGCTTTTCCTATGCACATATTATGAGTTTTGGATGCTGTCTTTGGCGTCTGTTGTGCCTTTCCACTGGAGAAGCACGAAGATGATGAAGGCGGCAGCAAAGGCGACGACGCTGGTCAGCTGGGCCGATTTGAGGCCGAGGGTCAGGCTGACATAGTCGCCGCGCAGAAATTCCAGAAAGAACCGTTCCGCTGCATAAAGCATGACGTACAGGCAGAAGACCTGTCCTTTTTTATGGGGAAAACAGCTGTAGAACAATAAGACGATGAATACGAGGACGTCAAGCTGGCCTTCCCAGACTTCGGCCGGCCATAGGGGCTGGCTGCCGTAGGTTCGGTAGGCCAGGGTCGTTTCGGGATAGATAATGCCGAAATTGCCGCCTGTGGGATGGCCGAAGGCGTCGCCGTTCATGAGGTTGGCCATGCGGCCGACAGACTGGCCGAGGATGATGGCCGGTGCGATGAGGTCGGCAAAAGCCCAGGTGTCGATGTCGTGGCGGCGCGTGTACCAGTAGCCGGCGACAGCTCCGAATACCAGGCCGCCCTGGATAGCCATGCCGCCCTGCCAGACGAAGGGGATTTCCAACAGGTGGTTGTGATAATAGGCCCAGTCGAAGAAGAAGACGTCCCAAAGGCGGCCGCCGACGATGCCGGCTAGGCCGCAGCAGAGGGTAAAGTCGAATATGTGGACGTGCCAGCCCCGGCCATCCCGCTTCGTGATGTAGTAGGCTGTAATGCCGGCGGAGATGATGCCGAGCATAAATAACAATCCGTAGGCCCGGATTGGGAAATCGCCGATAAAAAAGAGATATTGATGCAATAGAATAGCCTCCTTTGATGTTTTATACTTTCTCTTTATGGTATAATAGCCATGCAGTATACCTAGAGAGGAAAATTGCATTTTTTTCATTATACCTGATTTCAGAGAAATTTCCACCTGTTTTGCAAAAGGAGGGTGTCTATGAAACATACATCGCGGCTGCGGACGCTGTGCCTGGCGTCGCTGCTCGCCGTGTCTCTTCAAGTTGTCGTGGCGGCGTCCGGCGGAGAGGCCGTATCGGAACAAGCCGTGCCGGACCGCGGGCCGTGGGCTGCCATTCCGCGGGCAGCTGTACCGGCAGCAGCGGAACAGCCGGCGTCTATGGCGATTCGGGAGGAGGAAGGGCGCTGGCTCGTGTCGGAAAAAGCCTTGCAGGAATATGGCCTGTACAGGGCTGACGCCAAGAAGGGGACCTACTGGCTGCGTTTGCCGCCGGCAAAGGACGGTTCCATCTTATGGAAGGATATGCAAGCGGCGCTGCGCCTGCCTGCGCGGCAAGGTGACGGCGAAACGAGTCTGAATATACGCCGTATTTACCGTACGCTGGGCCTTCCCCTGACGTGGGAGGATGGGAAGCGGGAGCTGCTGCGGCCCGTGTCTCCGACACGTCTCGCTCCGACGCTGCGTCTTTTGGAAGACAGCGATAGAGCCGCGGCAACTGCTAAAGCTGATACTAAAAAAGAGAAAAAGAAGGATAAAAAGAGCCGGAAAAAGCAGGCACAGGAACGAAAGATGGGATTGGTCTTGTTTTGGGATCCTCTCATGCAGGGTGACGAAAACCTGCCTCCCTTAGATACGGCGCAGCCTGTCATGTCGCCCTGTGCGTTCCGCCTGACTGCTCAGGGCGTAGCGCTGCGGCACGATGATTTCGCCATGCTGGCCGACGCTTATGCTGCGAAGGGCTACGCCATGTGGCCCCTCATTGACAATAATTTCGACCCGGCCCTGACCCATGCCGTATTGAGCGACGACAAGCTCCAGGATAGGATTATTAAAGAACTGATAGGCTATGCACTGCTGTACGATTTCAAGGGCTACAATATTGATTTTGAAAACATCAACTATGATGATAAGGACAGGCTGACGGCGTTCGTAGGACGCCTGAGCCGGGCCTGCCGGGCTTATGGGCTGAAATTGTCCATGGATGTGACTCCCATATCGAACAGCATGAACTGGTCCCGCGTATACGATCGGGCGGCCTTAGCGCCGCATCTCGATTACCTGATGATCATGGCCTATGACCAATTCAGCCGTACGAGTGACATAGCTGGCCCCGTAGCATCGTATCCTTGGGTAGAAAAAGCCGTGCAGAACGTGACGGCTATCGTGCCGGCGGAAAAGGTTGTCCTGGGCATGCCGCTGTACATGCGTCTGTGGTATGAAACGACGGAAGAACAGGACTTGCCTCTGGATATCAATGAATGGCCGCCTGTTGCCGGGACGGAAGGAGCGGCTGAGAAGGATGCTGCGGCAGAGGCTTTGACGACATCAAGGAAGGCCGAGGCGAAGGGCAAGACGGCTGCTTCCAAAGAGGCGAAGCCGAAGAAGCCGGTGCTGCTGGTACGGACGCTGCCCATGTCGGCCAGCGGGCTACTGCTTGAAAAATACAAGGACTACGTTACGTGGAACGACGAACTGGGCCTGTACTACATGGATTTGCCCTTGACGACGGGCCGGGTCCAGGTATGGTTTGAAGATGAAAAGTCCTTGACGGAAAAAGCTAAATTAATTACGAAATACAACCTCGGCGGCGCAAGTTTTTGGAGAAAAGGCTTCGAAGCGCCCCATTTTTGGCAGAGTTTTGCTCCGCAAGAATTGACTTGACGGCACGGGAACACTATAATAAGAAGAAGACCCTGCAGCAGCGCGGCACCGCCCACTGTACGCAGCGATAGGAGGCATAAGTAATTGGAAAAATATATTCCCCAAGAAATAGAAAAGAAATGGCAGCATAAATGGCTGGAAGACAAGACAGACCGTTGCCCCGACGACAACGGCAAGCCGCCGTATTATGTACTGGAAATGTTTCCGTATCCTTCGGGCAATCTCCATATGGGGCATGTCCGCAACTACACCATCGGCGACGTCATCGCCCGCTACCGCCGCATGAACGGCTACAACGTCCTGCATCCCATGGGCTACGACGCTTTCGGCATGCCTGCTGAAAACGCGGCTATCAAACACGGCACGCCGCCGGCAGATTGGACGTTCAGCAATATTGAAAACATGACACGCCAGCAGAAGGCCCTCGGCCTTTCCTATGACTGGGACCGCGAAGTGGCTACGTGCCATGAAAAATATTATAAATGGACGCAGTGGATTTTCGAGCTGCTGTACAAGCGCGGTTTGGCATACCGCAAGGAAGCCAAGGTAAACTGGTGCGAAAAGTGCAACACCGTACTGGCTAACGAACAGGTCATCGACGGCTTGTGCTGGCGCTGCGATTCGCCTGTCGTCAAAAAGGATCTGAAGCAGTGGTTCTTCAAAATCACCGACTATGCTGATCGCCTTCTCGACGATTTGAAGCTCTTGCCCGGCTGGCCGGAACGGGTTAAGACGATGCAGAAAAACTGGATTGGCCGCAGTGAAGGGGCGGAATTTTCCTTTGAAATCCCGGAAATCGGCAAATCCATTCCCATGTTCTCTACCCGCGTGGACACGATTTTCGGTGTTACGTACATCGTGCTGGCTCCGGAACATCCCTATGTAGAAGAGCTCATCAAGGGCCGGGAAAACGAAGCGGAGCTTCGCGCCTTTATTACGCGCATGAAGAACATGAACGACATCGAACGGACGTCGAACGACGCCGAAAAAGAAGGCATGTTCACCGGCGCTTACGCTGTCAATCCCCTGAATAACGAACAAGTGCCGATCTGGATTGCCAACTACGTCCTGGTAGATTACGGTACGGGCGCCGTCATGGGCGTTCCGGGCCACGACCAGCGCGACTGGGAATTCGCTAAGAAATTCAACCTGCCTATCCGCTTAGTCGTACAGAATAAAGATATGAGCCTCGATTTGAATACGATGGAAGGGGCGTACCACGACCCGGGCGTTCTGGTCAACTCCGGCGAATTCAACGGCCTGACTGACGAAGAAGGCCGCAAAGCCATTACGAAATGGCTCGTCGACCACAACCTCGGCAAGGGCACGGTCAACTTCAAGCTCCGCGACTGGCTTATTTCCCGTCAGCGCTATTGGGGCGCGCCGATTCCTATTATTTACTGCCCGAAATGCGGCGAACAGCTCGTGCCGGAAGATCAGCTGCCGGTTAAGCTGCCGACGGATGTCCAGTTTACGGCCGGCGCCGTATCTCCCTTGGCGACGAGCGAAGAATTCGTTCACTGCACCTGCCCGAAATGCGGCGGCCCGGCGACGAGAGAAACCGATACGATGGATACCTTCGTCTGCTCGTCCTGGTATTTCCTGCGCTATACCGATGCCCGCAACGATGAACAGGCCTGGGACCCGAAGAAGGCCAACCACTGGATGAATGTAGACCAGTACATCGGCGGCATTGAACACGCAATTCTGCACCTGATGTATTCCCGTTTCTTCATGAAGGTCTTCCACGACGCCGGCCTCGTCGACAATGTAGAACCGTTCGAACGCCTGCTGACCCAGGGCATGGTCCTCATGGACGGCAGCAAGATGTCGAAATCAAAGGGCAACGTCGTATCGCCGGAAGAAATCCTCGCCAAATACGGCGCCGATACGGGCCGGCTGTTTATCCTGTTTGCCGCGCCGCCGGAACGTGACCTCGAATGGTCCGATCAGGGCGTAGAAGGTTCGTACCGTTTCCTCAACCGAGTATGGCGTATCGTCCACCAGTACATTGACCTGGCTAAGAACGGCGAAAGGGACCGCGATTTGACGGAAGCAGAAAAGGCGCTGCGCCTGCAGGAACATAAAACCATCGCCAAGGTGACGGAAGACGTCAAAGGCGTAGACGGCGACTATGCGCTGAATACGGCTGTCAGCTCAATTATGGAGCTGGTAAATGCCATGTATGCCTATGTCGGCGCCAATACATCTATCCGCAGCGACGTTGCCTTAGAGGTCAACACCAATCTCTTAAAGCTCCTGGCTCCCTTTACGCCGCACATTACAGAAGAATTGTGGCAGATTGCCGGCTTTGAAGGCAGTGTTCACGAACAGGATTGGCCGGAAGTAGATGCTGGCGCTTTGGTCGTCGATGAAATCGAACTGCCTGTCCAGATTAACGGCAAGGTACGCGAACGTATCACTGTTCCCGTTGAAATCGGTCAGGATGAATTGAGGGAAAAGGTATTGTCTATGCCGCGTGTCAAGGATTTCACTGACGGCAAGACAATCGTTAAATTTATCGTTGTACCTAAAAAAATCATCAATATCGTCGTAAAATAAAGGCGGCAATATATGAAGTATAGAGGAGGATGTCTGAACGGCATCCTCTTTTTTTTGCAATGAGGAGGAAGGTCATGGATGAGTTCAAGCCCTGGCCGGAAAGAATTGTCCGGCAGAATCCCTGCATGAATACAGTGCTTTGCGCTGTACTGGTACCTATTGTACGCATTGACGGTGAAGAGCATGTAGTCTTTGAGGTGCGGAGCAGCAAGTTGAGCTGGCAGCCCGGTGATATTTGTTTTCCCGGCGGCGTCATAGAACAGCGTGACGCCAGTCCTCTGGAGGCGGCACTGCGGGAGACGCAGGAGGAATTAGGCGTAGGATTGCCGCATATCCGGGTCTGGGGGCCATTGGATTACGTAGAATCGCCTGTAGGTGTGAAGATATATCCCTTTGCGGCCCAGCTGGATACGACGAATTTCGTTGTCAGCCGGGGAGAGATAGACCATCTCTTTACGGTGCCTTTGGCATGGTTTAGCGGCCGTAAGCCAGAGGTTGCCCAGGTTGAGCTGGCTACGAGGCCGGGGCCGGGATTTCCCGCCGGTCTGCCCGTGTCGGGACAGGCAGGGTGGAAAAAGCGCAGCACATATAATGTGCTCTTTTACTATTATAAAGAATACAAAATTTGGGGAATTACGGCCCAGATTCTTGACAACTTCCTGGGGATTCGTGCTATAATAAACGCATAGCTTTCCTTAATTTTCGTATGACGTATAATTTACCATGCGTAATGTTAAAAGTGGAACAAGCACAGTGCTGCACTGCCTTTTCGTCTGCCGCAGCACGGCGAGACGATTAGCACATTTATCTTATGGGTTGAATCATTCCGGCATTTGTCAAGGTAATTTTTTAATTTTTTTCTAAGTAGTCCTAAAAAGTCTGGATACACGACAAGGATTACAAAATAGCATAATTATATTGTGCCTTAAGTGACATTTGCTATTGATTTAACATGTGAAAAGTTGTACAATTCAGGTGTAAGCACTTAAAGGTTGTGTATATGTGCCCCAAACAGTATGCACTGCACGGGAATGTTTCACTATTCACACTATTATTTAAGGAGAGTGGAAGTATCATGAATTTTAATTTAACAGATGTACAACAGGAATTTGTAAGATTGGCTAAAGACTTTGGCGAAAAGAAATTGGCCCCGACGATTACGGAACGCGACCATCAGGGCATTTTCGATCGTGCTCTCGTTGACGAAATGCTCGGCCTCGGCTTGGCTGGTGCTTATTTCGAAGAAAAATACGGCGGCGCTGAATGCGACGTATTGAGCTACATCCTGGCCGTTGAAGAATTGGCTAAATACGATGCTGGTATGTCCATCACCTTGTCCGCTCATGTATCCCTCTGCATCAACCCGATTTGGCAGTTTGGTACGGAAGAACAGAAAGAAAAATACCTGCCCGGCTTGATCGAAGGCACGAAACTCGGCGCATTCGGCTTGACAGAACCGAACGCTGGTACTGATGCTTCCGGCCAGCAGACCGTTGCTACGAAAGACGAAAACGGCGACTACATCCTGAATGGCTCCAAAGTATTCATCACGAATGCCGGCGAAGCTGACGTTTACATCGTATTCGCTATGACCGATAAATCCCAGGGCACGAAGGGCATCAGCGCCTTCATCATCGAAAAAGGCTGGGAAGGCTTCACATTCGGCAAGAAAGAAGACAAATTGGGCATCCATACTTCCCAGACGATGGAATTAGTATTCCAGAACGTAAAAGTTCCGAAAGAAAACCTCCTCGGCGGCGAAGGCAAAGGCTTCAAAGTTGCTATGATGACCTTGGACGGCGGCCGTATCGGCGTTGCTGCTCAGGCTCTCGGCATTGCAGAAGCTGCTTTGAACGATGCAGTTGAATACTCCAAACAGCGTGTTCAGTTCGGCAAACCGCTTTGCAAATTCCAGTCCATTTCCTTCAAACTGGCTGACATGAAGATGAAGATTGAAGCTGCTCGTAACCTCGTTTACAAAGCTGCATTCAAGAAACACGAAGGCCAGCCGTTCACGGTTGACGCTGCTATCGCTAAGAGATTCGCTTCCGACGTAGCTATGGAAGTTTCCGTTGAAGCTGTTCAGATCTTCGGCGGCTATGGCTACAGCGAAGAATATCCGGTTGCTCGTCATATGCGTGACGCTAAGATCACTCAGATCTATGAAGGCACCAACGAAGTTCAGTTGATGGTAACATCCGGCGCTTTGTTGCGGTAAGCAATTTTTAAGGTTTATGATACGGGCTTGGTCTGAAAAGACCAAGCCTGTTGAATAAAAAGATACTTTTTTTAGGAGGCAAACGTAAATGGAAATATTGGTATGTGTCAAACAAGTTCCGGACACAGCAGAAGTTAAGATTGACCCCGTAAAACATACCGTCATTCGTGCTGGTGTTCCTAACATTTTCAACCCCTTTGACCAGAACGCTTTGGAAGCAGCTTTGCAGTTGAAGGACAATCAGGGTGCAAAGGTTACTGTCCTTTCCATGGGTCCCCCGCAGGCAAAAGACGTATTGCGCGAAGCTCTGGCAATGGGCGCTGACGACGCTTATCTCCTGACAGACCGCAAAGTTGGCGGCTCTGATACATTGGCTACAGGTTATTGCCTGGCTCAGGCTGTTAAAAAAGTTGCTGAACTCAAAGGCATCGAACAGTTCGATATCATCCTTTGCGGCAAACAGGCTATCGACGGCGACACGGCTCAGGTTGGCCCGCAGATCGCTTGCGAACTCGGCATTCCTCAGATTACATATGCTGCCGAAATCAAAGTTGAAGGCACGACTGTAACGGTTAAACAGCAGAACGAAGAAGGCTACATCGTAACGGAAGCTCAGTTCCCCGTTTTGATTACAGCCGTTAAAGAATTGAACGAACCGCGCTTCCCGACCATCCGTGGTACGATGAAAGCAAAACGTCGTGAAATTCCTGAATTGTCTGCTGCTGACATCAACGCTGACGAATCTCAGATTGGTTTGAGCGGTTCTCCGACAAAAGTTCGTAAGATTTTCACACCGCCTCAGAGAACACAGGGTCTCGTTATTAACGAAGAAGACGCCCAGGTAGCAGTAGATCAGTTGATGGCTAAATTGACTGAAAACAAAATCATCTAATTTCTAAGGAGGAACAGTGAAAATGGATTTAGCAGAATACAAAGGCGTATATGTAATCGCTGAACAATTCGAAGGCAAATTACGTAACGTATCTTTCGAACTGTTGGGCCAGGGCCGTAAATTGGCTGACGGCATCGGTGACGAAGTAGGTGCGGTACTGATTGGTTATAACGTAAAACCGTTGGCACAGGAACTCATCGCTCATGGCGCTCACAAAGTATATGTATATGACGATGAAAAATTGGCTAACTACAACACAACGGCTTACTCTAAAGTTCTGTGCGACTTCTTCCATGAAGTTAAACCGAACGTATTCCTCGTAGGCGCTACGAACATCGGCCGCGATCTCGGCCCCCGCGTCGCTAACTCCCTGAAAACGGGCTTGACGGCTGACTGCACGGGTCTTTCCGTTGACGAAGACGGCAAGACGATCGTTTGGACTCGTCCGGCTTTGGGCGGCAACATCATGGCTGAAATCATTTGCCCGGATAACCGTCCGCAGATGGGTACTGTTCGTCCGAACGTATTCAAAAAACCGGAAGCTGATCCGAGCGCTACAGGCGAAGTTATCGAAATGGAAGCAAAACTTTCCGACGCTGACTTCATGACGAAATTCGTTGAACTCATTAAAATGGGCGGCGAAGGCGTTAAGATCGAAGAAGCTGACGCTATCGTTGCCGGCGGCCGCGGCATGAACGGCGCTGAACCGTTTGTTGACGGCGGTATCCTGAAAGAATTGGCAGACGTATTGGGCGGCGCTGTCGGCGCATCCCGTGCAGCTGTTGACGCTGGCTGGATCGACGCTCTCCATCAGGTTGGCCAGACAGGTAAGACTGTTGGCCCGAAACTCTACATCGCTTGCGCTATTTCCGGTGCTATTCAGCACTTGGCAGGCATGACGGGTTCTGACTGCATCATCGCTATCAACAAAGACGAAGATGCTCCGATCTTCAAAGTTTGCGACTACGGTATCGTTGGCGACGCTTTCGAAGTAGTTCCCAAACTCACAGCAGCTATTAAAGCAGCCAAAGGTATGGCATAATACCTAGATTTCCATAAGCCTAAAAAAGGACTGTCTTCGGGCAGTCCTTTTTACGTAGCTGCAGTTCTTTAAGTTCTTAATTTGAAGTAAAAAAAGACTAAAGTTTCTTGACAAGGTACATCGTACGTCGTATAATTTACGCATACATAGAAATATGTAACAAGCCTTGAAAAGGACATGATATTTTCAGCGGCTTTATCAGAGAGGGGCATAGTTGGTGTGAGTGTCCTTAAAGCGTGAAAGTGTTACCCCCTTGGAGCTAATCGCCGGAAGTTGCAGTACGGCGGTTCGGTCGCCACGTTATAGCGTTTGAGTACATCGGTATTTTACTGATGAACTAGGGTGGAACCACGTGAGCATGCTCTCGTCCCTTGAGGACGGGAGCTTTTTTATTAAGGAGGATGTATTATGGCAGAATTAGTGTTAAAAGACGGCAGCAAAAAAGTATTTGCCGACGGCATTTCGTTGTATGATGCCGCAAAAGAGCTGAGCAACAGCTTGGCTAAGAAAGTATTGGTAGCGAAAGTCAATGGAGACGTAACGGATTTGCGGGAAACCATCGTCGACGGTTCTACCGTTGAATTCCTGACTTTTGACGCCCAGGAAGGGAAGGACACGCTCCGCCATACGGCATCCCATATCATGGCGCAGGCCGTTCAGCGTTTGTTCAAGGATGTTAAACTCGCTATCGGCCCGTCCATCGAAAACGGTTTTTACTACGATTTCGATACGGAACACCGGTTTACGCAGGAAGATTTCGCCTCCATCGAAGCAGAAATGGAAAAAATCGTCAAAGAAAATCTCGCTTTGACGAAAGAAGTCGTATCCCGCGACGAAGCGCTGAAAATGTTTAAAGACGCCGGTCAGGACTACAAGGTAGAATTGATTGAAGACCTGCCGGAGGGCGAACAGATTTCCTTATACCGCCAGGGAGATTTCGTCGATTTGTGCGCAGGACCGCACTGCGAAACGACGGGCCGGGTCAAAGCTTTTAAGCTGCTGACGGTGGCCGGTGCGTACTGGCGCGGCGATGAACATAATAAGATGCTTCAGCGTATTTACGGCACGGCTTTCGAAAAGAAAGACGACTTGGATGCATATCTGCACATGCTGGCTGAAGCGGAAAAGCGTGACCATCGTAAATTGGGTAAGCAGCTCGACTTGTTCAGCTTCCACGAAGAAGGCCCGGGCTTCCCGTTCTTCCACGCAAAAGGCATGGTTCTCCGCAAGACGCTGCTCAAATTCTGGTATGAACTGCACGATGAAGCGGAATACGACGAAATCAGCACGCCGACGATCCTGAGCCGCCACCTGTGGGAACAGTCCGGTCACTGGGATCATTACCGTGACAATATGTACTTCACGACTATCGACGACGAACCGTACGCGATTAAGCCGATGAACTGCCCCGGCGGTATCCTCGTATATAAGAGCGACGTCCATAGTTATCGTGATTTCCCCATGCGGATGGCTGAATTAGGCCTGGTTCACCGCCATGAGCTCCACGGCGCCCTCCACGGCTTGTTCCGCGTTCGCTGCTTCACCCAGGACGACGCCCACATCTTCATGCTGCCGAGCCAGATGGAAGAAGAAATTTCCGGCGTTATCGACTTGTTTGACAAGGCTTACAACGTATTCGGCTTGGAATACCGCGTCGAATTGTCCACTCGTCCGGAAGACTCCATGGGCTCCGACGAAATTTGGGAATTAGCGACGAGCACCCTGCGCAAGGTATTGGAAGACAGAAACATTCCGTACCAGGTCAACGAAGGCGACGGCGCTTTCTACGGTCCGAAGCTCGACTTCCACGTCAAGGATTCCATCGGCCGTACCTGGCAGTGCGGTACGATCCAGCTCGATATGCTCATGCCGGAACGCTTCGACATGACTTATGTCGGCGAAGACGGCCAGAAGCATCGCCCGGTCATGGTACACCGTACCTGCTTCGGCAGCATCGAACGCTTCCTGGGCATCCTCATCGAAAACTATGCTGGAGCCTTCCCCGTATGGCTCGCTCCGGTACAGATCAAATTCCTGCCCATTTCCGATAAGCATTTGGCCTATGCTTTGGAACTGCGCAAGAAATTCAAGAAGCTGGGCATCCGCGTAGAAGTAGACGAAAGCAACGAAAAGATCGGCTACAAGATTCGCAAGGCCCAGATGGAAAAGGTTCCGTACATGGCTATCATCGGCGACAAGGAAATCGAAACGAATACCTTGTCCCTCCGTGACAGAGCAAAAGGCGATCTCGGCGCAAAACCGGTCGACGAAGTCGTCGCTCATATTCAGGAACTAACGGCTACGCGCAAAGGATAATAGCATAGGATATACGTTAGGGCATGCCCGTGCAGGGCATGTCCTTTTCCTATTACAAAACGGTTCGTCTCGCCATACTTTTTCTCATTTCATAGTTGACAAGATCGGATATATCAGGCAAAATAAGTAGCGTTGTGTCTTCATAGGGCGTACAAGCCGCGTGGCCTGCGACGGCTGGAAATGCTGCGTACGGAGTGGAGATAGAACGCACTATACGTTTGAAATGAGGGTTATACATGATGAAGAAACTAATCGCTATGGCGGCGGCCAGTATCCTGACAATGGGCATGACAAGTGCCGGGGCTGCCAATCCCTTTGTCGACGTGCCTGCCGACAGCTGGGCTTACCACTCTGTGGCGGAGCTGGCTGAGGCCGGCGTGATTCAGGGCGTAGACGGAAATTATTTTCAGGGAAACCGTTCCATTACGCGGTATGAAGCGGCTGAAATGGTCGCCAAGGCTATGGCTCATATGGACAGGGCGTCGGTGGAACAGCGGGCCGTGATTCACAAGCTGGCCGACGAGTACGCTGAAGAGCTGAACCGCCTCGGCCTTCGCGTCGCGGCTTTAGAGAACAAGGTCGGCAATGTGAAGTTTAGCGGCGACGCCCGCTTCCGCTATCGCTATCAGAATTCTGCAGGCAGCCGCGCCGGCAAGGAAAATGACAATTCCTGGGATTACCGCATCCGCCTTCGCGGACAGGCACAGTTCGACGAACGGCTGAAAGCCACCGTAAGCATTAGTTCGGATTGGCAGAGCTTCAGTGAAAACGGCGCGGTCAGCGGCGGCACGAACGACGCCTTTGCCGACGCCCTTAAAGTCGACTACGAGGCGGATTCCTTTTATCTGAGCCTCGGCCGGACGGATATATACAAGATCGGCGGCCCGCGCAGCTATGGGTACACGTACAGCGATATTTTCGACCGCGCTGAAGGGCAATACCGTACAGATGCTTTTGCTCTTACGGCGGGCTACGGAAAATTCAAAAAGGGGAATGTCATGGCCGGCAGCGTCCAAGGCGATGATTCCATCAACGGCGTAAAGACTGGCTACGGCGAAATCGAAGCTTTTTTTGGCAGCGATTCGGCTGCCGGCGTATATTATAATGATTTCAATACGACTGGGAACGGAGAAGCCAACAGGGATTTTAACGCCGACTCCTTATGGGGCGCCTATGCCAGCGTCAACATCGGCTCGAAATGGAATGTATTGGCTCAGTATGAACGCACGAACTTAAACCATGATACGAAATATACGCACGACGACGGCTCTGCCGACTTGTTCATCGGCCGCCTGATGTACGGGAAATCGAGCATGGCAATCCCGAAATCGTGGGATATCTGGACGGAATACATCGACGCAGAAGACGGTACCTGGCTCGGCGGCTTTACGACGTCGTGGCGCTTCGCCTCGCAGATGGACAATTTGACGTCATGGGGCGTCGGCGTCAACTATGTATTTGCCAAGAACGCCATGTTCAGCGTCATGCAGTCCTTCGCTACGGAAGCCAAGGCCGGCGGCATGGCTGATCCGGAAGAACAGACGCGGGCAGAATTGATTTTCGCGTTCTAAGCGGAAGAACCCGGCGCGGCGGACAAGTCGCGCGAAGGCCGGCTGCCAGTTGACGGCAGGGACAGAATCTCCTACAATAGAAACGAAACACAGACAAAAGAGAGGTACGTTATGATTATCAACTGGTATCCCGGCCACATGGCGAAAGCCAGGCGGCTGATAGAAGCAAATCTGAAGGTCATCGACGTTGTCATCGAGCTCGTCGACGCCCGCATCCCCATGAGCAGCACCAACCCCATGATAGCCAGCCTCATCGGCCAGAAGCCGTCGGTCGTCGTCATGAACAAGGCCGACTTGGCCGACCCGGACATGGTCAGGGAATGGGTACAGTATTATAAGGAGCAGGGACGCATCGTGCTGCCCTTAAACAGCAAGGATGGCAAGGGAGTCAAGCAGCTCGTCGCCTTGGTGCGCAAGCTGGCCGAGCCCAAGCTGGCCCATTGGCGGGCCCGGGGGCTGAAGAACCGTTCCGTGCGGACGATGATTCTCGGCATTCCCAACGTAGGCAAGTCGACGCTCATCAACAAGCTGGCCCGGCGCAGCGCCGCCAAGACGGCCGACAAGCCGGGCGAAACGAAGGGCAAGCAGTGGGTTCACATCGGCGATCAGCTCGACCTTCTCGACACGCCGGGCGTATTGTGGCCTAAGCTGGAAAATCAGGTCAGCGCCTATCGGCTGGCCGCGACAGGGGCCATTTCCGACACGGTATTCGACATGGAAACGGTCATTACCCAGCTCATCGAAGAATTGAGCCAGTTCTACGCCGACGAATTGCTGGCGAGATTTAAGCTGGACGCGCTGGGAGCTGCGCCCTTGGAAACGATCGAAGCCATCGGCCGCAAGCGTGGCTGCATCGTATCAGGCGGCGTCGTCGACATGGAGAAGACTTATAAGCTCATTTTGAAGGAATACCGCGAAGGCAAAATCGGCTTGATTTCCCTGGACCGCTGCGGCGAAGCGTGTGGGGGCGGAGAATCATGATCGACATCGGGCAGCTAAAGACGGCTGATATTAAAGCCCTGCTGGAGCAGAATCCCGACGACGTCATGGCCCTGCTGCAGACTATGAAGGAAGACCGCCGCCTTTCCGTGCAAAAATTAGCGGATACCTATATCCGCCGCAAGATGAAGGAAGAAGCCGAACGGGAACGAGTCATGCACATGTATTCCCTGGAAACGGCCTATTATAACGACGGCATATACCACGTCGCCGGCATCGACGAAGCCGGGCGGGGCCCCGTGGCCGGGCCGGTCATGGTAGCCGCCGTCATCCTGCCGCCTTACTGGGAATGTCCCGGATTAAACGACAGCAAAAAGCTGTCGGCGGCGAAACGGGACGCTTTGTATGATAAAATCATGGCTGAAGCCGTGGCCGTGTCGTGCGTTGCCAAGTCGGAGCTGGAAATCGATGCCCTCGACATTTACCACGCGACGATGCAGGGCATGTATGAAGCGGCGGCGGGCCTTGCTGTGCCGGCGGAAGCCGTCCTCATCGACGCCATGCCCTTGAAGGATCTGACGGTACCTCATCAGTCCGTCGTCCACGGCGACAGCCAGAGCGCGTCTATTGCGGCGGCTTCGATTATCGCCAAGGTGACGAGGGACCGGGTCATGATGGAATACGACGAGGCTTATCCTCAGTACGGATTTGCCGTCCATAAAGGCTATTTGACGCAGCGCCACGTCGACGCCATACGGCAGTACGGCCCCTGTCCCATCCATCGGCGCAGCTTTGAGCCGATCAAGAGCATGACGGCCGGACAATAATATACTTAAATATATGCAGACAAAAAAGCTGGTCATCGCCGGCTGCCTGTTTCGGCAGCGGCGAGGCCAGCTTTTGCAGTGTATAGGCGGTCTGTCAGAATAAATCCTTTCGCCACAGCATGAAGACGGCGCAGAGGGCGCAGAAAAAGGCGATGGCGATGACGTATACGAAACCCATGACGTTGTTGGCGAAGGGCAGGGGGACGTTGATGCCCCAAAAACTGAAGATAATCGTCGGCACGGCCAGGATAATCGTGATGGAGGCCAGGAATTTCATGACGATGTTCAGGTTGTTGGAAATGATAGAGGCGAACGTATCGGACATGCTCATGAGGATGTTGGAATACATTTCAACCATTTCGATAGCCTGCTTGTTTTCGATGATGACGTCTTCCAACAGGTCCTCGTCTTCTTCGTACATTTTCAGCAGGTGATGGAGAGACGTGTTGCGGCGCAGGCGCATGAGACGCTCCATGACGATGCCGTTGCCCCGCAAGGCCGACGTAAAGTAGGTCAGGGACTTCTGTAATTCCAATAAGAGGAAGAATTCCTTGTTGCGCATGGAATGGCGCAGGATATCTTCGATATCGTCGGTGCGGTGGTTGATCTGCATCAGGTATTTCAGGAACAACGTGGCTGAGCGATAGAGTATCTGGAACAAGAAACGCGTTTTTTTGAAGGTATAAAACAGAGGATATTTATTTTCCGTGAACGCGCGCATGACTTCCGTTTCCTGGATGCACAGGGTGATGATGAAATCGGGCGTGATAAAGATGCCCAGCGGCAAGGTGTCGTAGCTGTCCGTTTCCAGAATAATCGGGATGTTGATGACGACGAAGATGTAGTTGTCTTCTAATTCTACGTGAGAACGTTCTTCCGTATCCAGAGCGGTCTTCAGCACGTCCGTCGGGATTTCCGTTACCATCGATACGAGCTGTAAGTCTTCCGAATCGGGATTTACGACGTCGATCCATGAGCCTTTTTCCGCAGACACCAGGGAAATATTATTTTCCAGGTGGCCGTTATTGTGTTTGTATACTTGAATCATGGCGCTTCTCCGTTTCCTCTTAGTTTAGCGGACTTTCGAATCCAAATTCTAATATAATCATAAATATCTATCAAGTCAAGGGAAAGGGGCAGATTTTAAACGAAATGAACTGTAAATTTAGGGTAAACGGGTGGCTGGCCGTCCGCCACGGCGAAGGCAGAGAATAGACTACACGAACAAGAGAGAATTTGTTATAATGAATAAGTATATCTTTTTGTAAGACGCGCCGCGAGGCGAAGGAATTCGAAAGATACGTACAGAGAAGCTGCGGAAGCAGCAAAAGGGGGATATATTGTGATTGCTGTAATTATCAACGGGGCAGCGACCGCTTTGGGCGCCGTGCTGGGCGTCATATTGAAGAAGGGCGTGCCGGAGCACGTATCGAAGGCCGTCTTTTCGGCCATCGGTCTGTGCCTGGCCGTCATGGCGATTCAGGGCGCCATTCAAACGGAAAACATACTGCTCATGGTGTTGTCCATCGCCATCGGCGTGGCTGTTGGGACGGTGTTGGCTATCGAAGACCGGATGCAGTCCTTCGGCCTTTGGCTGCGGAACCGCATGAAAGCCGGCGGCGATTCGAACTTTGTCGAGGCCTTCGTCACCTTGTCGGTCATGCAGGTCGTCGGCGCGATGGCTATTTTAGGGCCTATTCAGGCAGCTCTTTTAGGAGATACGACGCTCTTATATTTGAAATCTACCATTGACGGCATATCGGCCTTTATTTTCGGAGCGTTGTACGGAGTGGGCGCCGTGCCGGTAGGCATCGTCATCATCGTATACGAGCTGGCCGTGTATGCCGCGGCGTCCCTGCTGTCGCCCCTCATGACGCCCGATGTCATCCGCGAGCTCAGCGCCGTAGGCAACGTCATGATCCTGGCTATCGCCTTGAACATGATGGGCTTGACGAAGCTCAAGGTGGCCGATTATACGCTGGGTATGGTTGTTCCTATCATATATTATAACCTTATTGTATTGTTTTAAGAAAACTGCCGCGAGGAAAGAGGAACGGTCCATTGCGATTAGTGAAAATGGAGCTGCGGGGATTTAAATCCTTCGCAGACAAAACGACACTGGTATTTGACAAAGGCATAACAGCGATTGTCGGGCCGAACGGAAGCGGCAAGAGCAATATTTCCGACGCCGTCCGCTGGGTCATGGGCGAGCAAAACGTGCGCCAGCTCCGCGGGCAGAAGGCGGAAGACGTCATTTTTGCCGGCACGGAAAGGCGGCGGCCCCAGGGGGCGGCGGAGGTGTCGCTGTATTTTGACAACAGCGACGGCACGCTGGACGTAGACTTTGCAGAAGTCGTCGTGACGCGGCGCCTGTTCCGCTCCGGCGACAGCGAGTATTACATCAACAAGCGGCCCTGCCGGATGAAGGACATTCACATGCTCTTTGCCGATACGGGCATCGGGCAGGATTCCATGGCCGTCATCGGGCAGAACCGCGTCGACCGTATCCTGAACAGCAAGCCCGAAGACCGGCGCATTATCTTTGAAGAGGCGGCCGGCATCAGCCGCTATAAGGGCCGCAAGCAGGAAGGCCTGCGGAAAATCGCCGAGACGGAGCGAAACGTCGAGCGTATCCGCGACATGATGGCTATGCTGGAGGAACGCCTGGGGCCCATGAAGGAACAGGCCGAAACATTACAAACCTTTCGCCAGTTAGATGCAGAGCGCATATCCTATGAAGGGACGCTGACCCTGCAGGAGCTGCGCAACTGCGAACGCTTGCTGGAAAAGGCGGAAAACAACCGCCTGGCCGTGCTGACAGAACGGCAGGACGTCGTGAAGGCGTTGGCCGAAGCCGAAGAGAAGCGCAGTACCCTGATGGCCGCTATGGAGCGGGAAGGGGAGACGATGCGGCGACTCGACAGCGAAGCCCGACAGGTCCATACTGAACTGGACGGCATGAAAAGCCGCCGCGAAGCTTTCGTCCAGCGCAAGGAAGCGCTGAAGGAAAGAGGAGCGGAGCTGGATCGGGAAGAACGGGACTGGCAGAAAAAGAAGGAAGACGCTGCCAAGCGCGGCCTGGAATTGCAGGAATTGTCGGCTCAGAAGACGGCGGAGCTGGCTGCGGCCAGGAAAGGCCTGGCCCTGACGCAGGCCCTGTTCGGCAAGGCGGAAGAGCAGGCCCGTCAGGCTGCGGCTGAGCTGGAAAAGGTAACTGCGTCTAATTCGGACCGCCAGCAGAAGCTGTTTGTCCTGCGGCGCGATGCAGAAGAACTGCGGCGGCGCCTGCAGGAAAATGGAGAACGCTGCGATGAGCTGCAGCGGGCCGTAGGGGCGCAGCAGGCTGCTCTGAAAGAGGCCGAGCGGCGCTGCGGCGACGCGGCGGCGCAGGAAGAAGCCCTGCGGCAAGAAGCGTCAGCGGCTGAAGGGGCTGCAGCGTCCAGCCGCAGCCAATGGGAAGAAGCTGCGCAGGCGCTGCAGCGCATAGAAGATACGTACCGCCGCCAGCGAGGTCAGGAAGACGCGCTGGCTCAGCGCATCCGCGTGCTGGAAAGTATGGAGCAGGAGCACGAAGGGGCAGGCCGTCCGGCTAAGGCCGTTTTGGACGCCAAGACAGGCTGGAGACGCCAGGTGTGCGGCCTCGTCGGAGAACTGTGCCGCATACCGCCGGCCTACGCCGCGGCGCTGGACGTTGCTCTAGGCGCGGCGTCCCGGTACATCGTGACAGAAGACGAACAGACGGCGAAGGCGGCCATTGCCTATTTAAAAGACCGCCGAGCCGGCCGGACGACATTTTTGCCCCTCGATACGGTGAAGGAACGCCGGCGGACCCGTGACGAAGAAGCGGCAGCCCAGGAGCCGGGCATCATCGGATTTGCCAGCGATATTTTGACCTATGACGCGGCCTATGCCGGTATTTTTGCGTCGCTTTTGGGAAAGACCCTCGTCGCCGATTCGGTAGACGCCGGTTCCCGGACGGCGCGGAAATATGGATACAGGCTGCGCATCGTCTGCCTGGACGGCACGCAGTTCAACGCCGGCGGTTCTTTGACCGGCGGCAGCCTGAAGGCCAAGGAAGGCTCCCTGATCAGCCGGCGGGCTTTGCTGGAAGACTTAAAGGAACAGGCCGTCCAGCTTCGGGCGGCCAAGGAACGGACGGCTGCCCAAGGGCGCGAGATGCGCTGCAAAGCAGAAGAGCTGAAACAAACCCTTGACAAACAGGATGAGCAAAGCCGCGCGCTGCAGGTAGAGCTGCAGAAGCGGCAGTGGCAGGCTGAGTCGGCCCGGCAGGAAGCAGAGAAAGCGCAGGAAGAGCTGCAGCGCCTCGACGGGCAGGCAGAGCAGCTGCAGCAGATACGGGCCGATATGCAGGCCGAGCTGGTGCGGCAGGAAGAGGCGTTGGCCATCCTGGAACAGACGCCGGCAGAAAATACGCAGGAATTGGAAGCGGCGCGGACGGCGGCCTTGCAGGAAGCGGAGGAATGCCGTCAAACCCTTACGGAGCGGCAGATTGCCGTGGCGACGCTGGAAGAACAGGTACGCCAGGCGGGAGAGCAGATGCGCCGGCACTGCGAAGAAACGGCGCAGCATGGCCGCGACGGCGAAGGGCTGTCCGACCGGCGGCGCGAATGGCAGGCCCGCTTGACGGAAACGGAAACGCTGCTGCAGGAATTGACGGAAAAGATTGCCTTGAAAGAACGGGAAACGCAGCAGAAGGATGCGGAAAAAGAAGGATTTTACCGCGACAGGGAAGAAAACTTCCGGCAAAGCCAGACGCTGGAGCAAGCCCTGACGGAGCTGCGGGAACGGGAACGGCTGTGCAGCGAGCGCCTCAGCGCCGCCAACGTGCAGCTGGAAAAATACAGCGGCGACATACGCCGCGGCGAAGAACTGCTGGCCCTGCAGGGGCTGACGCGGCAGGAAGCGATGGAACGGCGGCGCGACGGCTCGCTGAAAGAGCTCCACGACCGCGTGGCCGACTTGAAGCGGCGCATTGCCGATCTGGGGCAGATCAACGGCAACGCCGAGGAAGAATACCGGGCGGCCCTGGCGCAGCAGGAATTTTACCAGAAGCAATGCGCCGATTTGCAGGAATCGAGGGCCAAGCTGGAAGACATCGTCGCCGAAATCGACGACGCCATGACGGCCCAGTTCCGTCAGGCTCTCGGCGAGATCGGCGGCCATTTTCAGCAGATTTTCAGCCGCCTCTTCGGCGGCGGCCAGGCTAAGGCCGTGCTGACGGACGAGCAGGACGTGCTGAACGCCGGCATCGAGATCATGATTCAGCCGCCGGGAAAGAAAAAGCAGCAGCTGTCCTTGTTGTCTGGCGGCGAACGGGCTCTGACGGTCATCGCCCTGCTCCTGGCCTTCCTGGCCTATCATCCGGCGCCGTTCTGCCTCGTCGACGAAGTGGACGCGGCCCTGGACGAGGCCAACGTCGAGCGCATGGCCCGCTATTTGAAAAATTACAGCGGCGCGACGCAGTTCATCGTCATTACGCACCGCCGCAAGACGATGGAAGCTGCCAATACGCTGCAGGGCGTGACGATGGAAGAACGGGGTGTATCCCGGCTATTAACTGTTAAAGTAGACGAACTCTTAGAGAAAGGAACGTAATCATGGGCTTTTTTTCAAAATTGCGCAAAGGTCTGGAAAAGACGAAGAAATCATTTATTCAGAATATTGAAACGGTCGTCCGCGGCTACGCCAAGATCGACGACGAAATGTACGAGGATTTGGAAGCGGTCATGCTGACCAGCGATATCGGTGTCGAAACGACGGATTACCTGCTGGGTAAAATCAGAGAAGGCGTCAAATCGAAAGAGATTCGCGACGGAAACGACGTCGTTCCTTATTTGGAAAAATGCGTTGTCGAGCTGCTGGAGGAAAACGCCGAGCCCATGCCGGATCGGACGGGGACGACGGAGGTCATCTTCATCGTCGGCGTCAACGGCGTCGGAAAGACGACGACTATCGGCAAGCTGGCCAAGTATTACACCCAGCAGGGGAAAAAGGTCATGCTGGCCGCCGGCGATACGTTCCGCGCCGCTGCATCGGAGCAGCTGACGATTTGGGCCGAACGGAACGACGTGCCTATCGTAAAGCATCAGGAAGGGGCCGACGCGGCGGCCGTCGTGTTCGACGCTACGGCTTCGGCTAAGGCCAGGGGCATCGACGTACTCCTCGTCGATACGGCCGGACGGCTTCACACGAAATCAAACCTCATGGAAGAGCTGCGGAAGATGGCCCGCGTGGCCGGCCGCAACATCGACGGCGCGCCTCATGAAACGCTGCTGGTCCTCGACGCGACGACGGGACAGAACGCCGTCAGCCAGGCCAAGCTGTTCGGCGAGGTCGTGCCCCTGACGGGCGTCGTGCTGACCAAGCTCGACGGCACGGCCAAGGGCGGCATTATCTTGTCTATCAAGCGGGAATTGGGCGTGCCTGTCCGCTGGGTCGGCGTCGGCGAAGGTGCTGACGACCTGCGGCCCTTCGACGCGGCTCAATTTGCCGATGCGCTGTTCGATAAAAACGTAACGCAGCGGGAACAGGAAGAAGACTAGGAGGGACGAGCTATGTACGTAGGTAACTTAAAGCAGTGGGAAAAAGAAATTCCGTATGTGCCGGCGGGTTTAGCCCGGTGGATAGAAAAGCTGGCGTCATACGATTTGGCTTCGCTGGCACCGGGCCGTCACGACTTGGGCGACGGCAACTACATGAACGTCGACGTCGGCGAAACCCATCCGGCGTCGGAACGGACGATGGAAGCCCATCGCGAGTACATCGACATCCAGACGGTCATTGAAGGCGATGAAATTATCGGCTATCAGCCCATTCGCAACGCCGGCGCCGTCGTGGAAGACCGCTCGGCGTCCGATGCCTGGTTTTATAATCCCCGCATTGGCGAAGATACGGTAATCCGCATGGTCCCTGGGACCTTCGCCGTCTTTACGCCTGCCGACGGCCATCGCTGCCTCTGCGCTCCCGACGGAAAGGGGAAGCCGATTAAAAAGGCCATCATGAAAATACGCATTGCGTCTTTGGGAAAGGCATACTAACGGATGATCGTCGGAAACTTAAAAAGAAATAAAAGTTTTCATCACCCAGATAATTTCTATTGACTAATAAGATAGAGTATATTAAACTATAAATTGGTACTGAGTTTTCATTTTTAGTTTACTATATTACATAGGATGTGTTGAAATGGCGGCAGATATTCGAGAAAAGATCATTGCCGAAGCTTTGCATGAAATCAACCGCCGCGGCGCGGATTTTCATATGGATGATTTGGCTCGAAACCTTCGCATCAGCAAGCGCACGCTGTACGAGCATTTTTCATCGAAGCAGGAAATTATTGAGAAATCGATGCTTTCTTTAATCGACGACATACATGAACAGCATGTGGCCCTGCTGGCGAATACGGAGATGACGACGGAAGAAAAAATCATAAACTTCTTCAACGTAAAGACGCATTATATCTCTGTCCTTTCCGTTCGCAAGACCGATGAAATCCTGCGCAAGATGCCCGAGGTCTGCGCCGCGCTGGAAGAACGGCGCCGCATGGATTGGGCGCTGCTGAGCCAGTTGTTCGAACAAGCGCAGCAGGAAGATTCCTTTAAGGAAGTCGATAAGTTTCTTCTGATTCACATGCTGCACAGCGCTTCCGATGATATATTGGAATACTTCGACGAGTCGGAACATGAATCTTCTTTTTCCGAATATATGGAAAAATGTATCCGTGTAATTTTATACGGAATAAAAAGACAGGAGGCAAGTAACGAATGATACACAAACATAAGGTATTCACGATGGGCGTGACGGTGCTGACTGTCGCGTCGTTATTGGCAGGGTGCGGCTCTCAGGAGGCCGGGCAGAAGGCGCCTGTCGCCGTCAATACGTATAAGGTAACGGCGGAAGACACGCCTGTGCGGGCCGAGTACAGCGGCACGGTCATTGCGACGGATAAGGTTCCTGTACGCGCTAAGATTTCCGGCCGCGTCGTTGAAAAATACGTGCAGGGCGGCCAGCAGGTCACGGCGGGGCAGCCTTTATTCCGTATCGACAGCCGCGAATACGATGCGGCTTTGGAAAACGCCAAGGCCAACCGGGCTCAGGCTGCGGCCAATCTGGCCAATCAGCAGCTCAACCTGCGCCGGTATCAGCAGCTGGTCGAGCAGGACGCGATTTCCGTTCAGACACTGACGGATCAGGAAGCGGCGACGCGGCAGCAGCAGGCTGTGCTGGAAGCCAACGACGCGCTGGTGCAATCTGCTCAGGATAACGTCGACGATACGATTGTATACGCTCCGTTCAGCGGCAAGCTCAACGTCGACGACGTAGCCGTCGGCACGTACGCTACAGCCGGCCAGACCGACTTGGTGACGATTTCTACGTTAGATCCTGTGTACGTAGAATTCTCCGTCAGCGAAGCGGAATACCTGCAGATGATGAAGAAGCGGTCGGACGAACCGGGCAGCTGGGGAGACCATCTGCAGCTGCGCCTGAGTGACGGCTCTATGTACGCCTATGAAGGCCACGTCGTGCAGATTAACCACGGCATGGACGGCAATTCCGGCTCCATCATTATCAAAGCGCAGTTTGAAAATCCGCAGAACCTCCTGATTCCGGGCTTGTACGCTACCGTCGTTTCTGACACGCAGGTACAGCAGCACGCCGTCATGGTTCCGCAGCGCGCCGTACAGCAGACCCTGGGCCGCTACTTCGTCTCAGTCATCGACAGCGAAGGCAAGGCGCAGAATAAGCCCGTTACGCCGGGTCAGAAGGTCGGCAAGTTCTGGATTATCAACGAAGGCATCAGCGACGGCGACCTCATCATCGTCGACGGCTACCAGAAAGCTACGGGCGGCGCGACGCTCGATCAGCACTTGCTGACAAAAGCCGAAATTGAAAGCGGCTCCGATATAGCTGTGAAAACAGAAAGTAAATAGGGGGCGAGAGAGTGATATCAAAATTCTTTATTGACAGGCCGATCTTCGCCATCGTCATATCGTTGATCATATCGATTGCCGGTCTCTTGGCGATGATGTCCCTGCCTGTCGCAAAATATCCGAACGTTACGCCTCCGCAGGTCAGCGTGTCCGCGACCTATACAGGCGCTAACGCCGAAGTTATCAGTGATACCGTTGCCAGCGTCATCGAACGCCAGATGATCGGCGTCGACGACATGGTAAACATGTCCAGCTCCAGTAACGACAGCGGCCGGTATTCCCTGACCGTCCAGTTCGAAACGGGCAGTAACGACGACATGGACACGGTTAATACGCAGAACCGCGTCAGCCAGGTTCAGGCGACATTGCCGCAGGAAGTTACGGCAACAGGCGTTACGGTCCAGAAATCGACGAGTTCTACGGCTATGGTTTTCGCCTTGTATTCCCCGAACGGTACTTATGACGCCACGTTCATGAAGAACTATGCAACCCAGTTCTTTATGGATGCCTTGAAATCCGTTTCCGGCGTCGGCAACGTTGAAGAATTTGGCTCCGACTACGCCATGCGTATCTGGATGGACCCGCTGAAGATGAATATCCTTCAGGTCACGCCGACGGATATTATTTCTGCTATTGAAGGCCAGAATATCCAGGCTGCCGTCGGCTCCATCGGCTCGCAGCCGACGACGAACGACCAGACGTACCAGTATACGATGCGCGCCGAAGGCCGTCTTCAGACTGCCGAACAATTCCGGGACGTCATCATCCGCACCAATCCGGACGGAACGATGGTCCGCGTCGGCGATGTCGCCACGGTAGAACTGGGCGCTAAGGATTATAACGTTGAAGGTAACTTCAATGGCCAGCCTCAGGCAGGCTTCATGGTCAGCCTGACGTCCGATGCCAATGCCATGCAGACTGTAAGCGGTGCGCTGAAAGTATTGGAAGAAGCGAAAAAATCCTTCCCGTCCGACTTGGATTACCGCGTTATTTACGACAGCACGAAGTTCGTATCGGCGTCTATTAACGAAGTTATTCACACCTTTATAGAAGCGCTGCTCCTCGTAGCGGCTATCGTATACTTGTTCCTCCAGAGCGGCCGGTCGACGCTGATCCCGTTGATTGCCGTCCCCGTATCGCTGCTCGGGACCTTTGCCTGCTTTACGATTTTAGATTTCTCCATTAATACCCTGACCTTGTTCGCCATGGTTTTGGCCATCGGCCTTCTCGTCGACGACGCCATCGTCGTTATCGAAGCTGTCGAATACGAAATCAAGTACAACAACAAGGGGCCGAGGGAAGCGACGATCATCGCCATGCAGAACGTACAGAACCCGGTTATCGGTGTTGCCTGCGTACTGGCATCCGTATTTATTCCCGTCGGCTTCCTGAGCGGCATGAGCGGTATTTTGTACAGGCAGTTTGCCTTTACGATTGCTATTTCCGTAGCTATTTCGGCCTTCGTCGCCTTGACGCTGACACCGGCCATGTGTGCTTCTATCCTGAAGGTACATAAGCCGACGGAAAACCCGAAGGGTATCTTTAAATTTTTCCAGAAGTTCAACCTTGCCTTTGAACGCATGACGAACTGGTACGGTATCCGTCTGGTGCATTTGAACCGGCGCATCAAGTGGAGCGTCGCTTTCCTGATTATGATTTCCGGTATTTCCGGATTCTTGTTCACCATCATTCCGACAGGCTTCGTGCCGTCGGAAGATAACGGCTTCGTCATCGTCAGCACGACCTTGCCGGAAGGCACGTCCCAGACGATTACCAAGCAGATTGCCGTCGATTTGGGCAACTGGATTGAACAGCAGCCCGGCGTTACGCAGTCCATGAATATCGTTGGCTACAACATGCTGGCCGGCGGCGCTAAGACGAATGGTGCGACGGCTTTCGTCGGCATGGAAGACTGGGATCAGCGTAAAGATCCGAGCATGTCCGTTGACGCGCTGGTAGGCAAGATCATGGCTCACGGTGCGCAGATTCCCCAGGCATCTATCGTCGCCATCAACCCGCCGCCTATTGACGGCATGGGCATTTCTGCCGGCTTTACGCTGCACATCGAAAACCGCGGCGGCCATACGACGGACGAATTGATGGAAACGGCCAATAAATTTATTGCCGAAGCGGCGAAACGGCCGGAAATCGGCTCCGTCTATACGGCCTTTTCCAACGATACGCCGGGGTATTACCTCGACGTAGACCGCGACATGGTTGCTAGAGAAGGCGTATCTATGAGCTCTGTATACCAGACTTTGCAGTCTTTCTACGGCTCGTACCAGATCAACGACTTCACTATTTTCGGACGTAACTTTAAGGTCGTCATCCAGGCAGCTCCGCAGTTCCGTGAAACCGTCGACGGCAACAAGAACCTCTACGTCCGCAATTCCAATAACGAGCTCATTTCCGTGGCCAACTTCGTACGGCCTCGTCCAATTGGCTCGGCTTCTATTATCACTCGTTTCAACGACTATCCGGCCATTAAGATCATGGGCGCTCCGGCTGCCGGCCAGAGCTCCGGCGATGCGCTGAAAGCCCTGCAGGAAGTCGCC
Organism: Megasphaera stantonii; assembly: GCF_025567065.1. Taxonomy (NCBI): domain Bacteria; kingdom Bacillati; phylum Bacillota; class Negativicutes; order Veillonellales; family Veillonellaceae; genus Megasphaera; species Megasphaera stantonii. The sequence continues at coordinate 35,225 of NZ_JAOQKD010000010.1, read as the reverse complement.
GCCGATACGCTCGGCGAAGGCTACACCTATGAATGGGCCGACATGAGCCGTGAAGAAGTCGAAGCCGGCAACAAGACGATTTACGTCTTCGGTCTGGCTATCCTCTTCGTATTCCTCGTATTGGCAGCCTTGTACGAAAGCTGGAAGGTACCGTTCGCCGTACTGTTCAGCGTGCCGGCCGGCTTGTTCGGCGCGACGCTGTTCACGTACATCTTCGACCAGACGAACAACATTTACTTCCAGATCGGTATTCTCGCCGTTATCGGTTTGGCGGCTAAAAACGCCATCCTGATTATCGAATACGCTAAAGTCCGTGTCGATGAACGCGGCATGGATCCCGTATCGGCAGCGATTGAAGCGGCGAAGATTCGTCTCCGTCCTATCGTCATGACGTCCCTGGCCTTCGTCGTAGGCTCTATCCCGTTGGCTCTTGCTACGGGCGCCGGCGCGGCATCCCGTGTCACCATGGGTATCGTCGTCGTCTTCGGTACGTCTATGGCGACGATTCTGGGCGTATTCCTCATTCCGATGCTGTTCATCCTCGTTGAAAAAATCGGCCATCAGCCGGTGAAGAAGAAACAGACCATCGGCAGATTAGGTGATATGTAAGCGTATTGTATTTGCACCTTCCCTTTTGACTGGAAGGGCGATACTGGATTTACGTTTTTGGCTCATCGGTGCTGCCTTGTGCAGCACCGTTAGCTGAAGGCGCAGAAAAGGAGTTCTCGTGGGTATGTTCCCGTGAGAACTCCTTTTCTGTATGCTCAATACCATGTACGACAAAAGCCGCATCGCTGCGATGCGGCTGTATGCGTCGTATATGCAGTTATCTGCCTTGCAGCAGTTTTTCTTTCAATTCCAAATAGCGCGTTGTGTAGTACGGCTTGAGCTGCGATTCCCGCAGGTCGTTGCCGAAGGAACGGCGGCTGACGGATAAGATTGGCGGGCATTGAATTCGTTTGGCGACGGCAAAGCCGGCGATGAGGCGCCACCATTTTTCCAAGTCGGCGATGAAGGACGCCGCGTCGGGAAAGAGGTCGCGCACCTTGACGGGGCAGCCGATGTGTTCTTCCAGCGTGCCGTCGGCATACCACTGGAGTATCGACTCCGGCGTCGCCCGCTGCCACCGTTCGATAAAGGCGGCGAAGAGGTAGTCGTGATAGGGATATACCAAGGGGTCGCCCTGGCCTTTGGTGATATCCTGATTGGAAGACAGCTCGGCGCTGGGGACGATGTCGATAGAGCCGCGGGGAATGACTTCCCGTTTGAACACTTCGTCGTTCAAGTACCGGGCCAGGTCGTAGACCTGATGCTTCCACAAATCGGCCGTCGCGGCCAGGAAGCCGGCGCTGTCGCCGTACAGCGTAGCGTAGCCGACAGATGATTCGGCCTTGTTGGCGTTGCAGGTGAAGACGCCGCCGAAGGCGGCTGCCGCCGCGGCCAGAATACGGCTGGAACGGTCCCGGGCCTGGATGTTTTCTTCAATGAAGCTGGTCAGCTCCAGACGGCCTGCTTTGACGTCATTTTTATATAATGCGGCATCGCTGAATTGGCGGCGCGTCAATTCCAGGCTGTCCTGTACGGGAATGACCGTATACAGGCAGCCCAGGTTGTCGGCTAACTCCTTAGCCAGTCCCTTAGTCATTTCCGAGTTGTAGCAGCTGGGCATGTTGACTAAGAGGATGTGTTCCGGCGGAAGGACTGTGGCGTATAAGGCGGCGTTGACGGCCGAGTCGATGCCGCCCGATACGCCGATGACGACGTGATCCAGGCCGAGGGAGCCCATAAAGGATTTCAGGCCGTAATGCAGGCTGGCGTAGATGTCGGCCGTGCTGCCGTGCTGTTCGTTGACGTGGACCGGCGACGTGAAGACGTGGTTCTGTTCGTCGTATTCGACGATGGCCAGCTCTTCGCCGAAGGCGGCGCATTCGTAGTGAAGGCGGCCGTCCTTGTCGTAGGCGCTGCTGGAACCGTCGAAGGTGTAGACGTTTTTGCCGTTGTTCTGGATGCCCGTGCAGTTGACGTATACGGCGGGCTTGCCGATTTCGCCGATGGCCTTGCCGAACAGGCGGTGACGCCGTTCCGTCTTGCCCTGCGTAAAGGGAGAGCTGGAAATGTTGACGAACAGGTCGATGTCGTATGTATTGCCTAAGTACGACATGGGCTTGAAGGGATAGTTGTCGTCCCAGCTGTCTTCGCAGATGAGCGGGCCTACGCAGAGCTTCCGTCCGTCGGCGAAGGCGATGTGGACGGGCGACAAGAAGTCTTCCGGAAAGGCGCGCCGCTCCTGGGCCACTTCCATGAGGGATGTGAAATAGCGGATGTCGCTGAACTCCCGGTAGTTGGGAAGGAGCGTCTTGATGTAAAACGGATAGGGCGACCGTTCCGGCGACAGGAGCTTGCCGTCGCTGGCGATGAACATGGCGTTGTACTTGCGGGTCCGGCCGTCTAAGTTGACCCGGCCCGGTTCCTTGGCTACGTTGCCGTAGACGACGGTAATTCCTTCTGAAGCGGCCTGGATTTCTTCGCCGAAGCGGACGCAGTCGTCGATGAAGTCGGGCTGATCCCAGACGTCGCCGATAAAATAGCCCGGAATCGAAAGTTCCGGGAAGATAATCATGTCGCAGCCCTGCTGCTTAGCCTTGGAGATGGCTTTTTTCATGGCGGCGGTATTGAAGCGCGGGTCGCCGGCATGTATATCAAGCTGGGCGAGAGCAATTTTCAGCATAGATATGCCTCCCTGATAAATAATTTCATACCTATTATTATACTCCATAGGCGCCATTGTGAATAGAGAGGGCGGAAGATACGCCGCGTATGCCCGACAGGTCTAAGGCGACTGTGCAAAATCGCATAGCCTCATAGGGTGCGAAAAGGAGCGGCATGTAGTATAATTGTAGTGATATTACTTTCTGACTGAAGGAAAGAAGACTTACATGAACACTTTATTGACTATCTTAAACGCCAAGTTCATCCATTCCTCCCTGGCGCTGCGCTGCCTTTATACGGCGTGCCGCCGGCAGGGCGTCGCGGTGAAGACGGCGGAATATACGATCAATCAGCATGCCTATGACATTCTGCGCCGCATTTCCAAGTTCGACGCCGATATCATCGGCTTTTCCTGTTATATATGGAATATCGAAATGACCTGCCATATCATTTCCCTCATCAAGCAGGTGCGGCCGCAGACGATCGTCTTTGTCGGCGGGCCGGAAGTGTCCTATACGGCAGAGGAGATATTGCGGGACCATCCCGACATTGATTACGTACTTCAAGGTGAGGGAGAAGATATGGTGCCGGCCTTTCTGCAGGCCTTAGCGCGAGGCGAAGACGGGACGGCTGTACCGGGCGTCATGGGACGAGTCGGAGGCCAGATTCAGGGCAGTGATGCCTATCAGGAAGTGGCCGAGCTGGACCGTCTGCCCTTTCCCTATGAGGGGCAGGATTTTTCCCTGCTCGACCATAAGATCATGTATTACGAAAGCTCCCGCGGCTGCCCGTTTCACTGCCAATACTGCCTGTCGGGCATGAACGACGCCGTCCGCTTCCGCTCCGTGCCCCTCGTGCTGCAGGAGCTGGAACAGTTCGTCGCAGCCGGCGTGCATCAGGTCAAATTCGTCGACAGGACCTTCAACTGCAATCCGGCCCACTACCGGCCGCTGCTGCGCTATATGATTGGCGTGATCGAAGATATCAACTTCCATTTGGAAATCGAGCCGGGCCTGCTCATGGACGAAGACCTGGAGCTGCTGGCAGCGGCTCCTAAAGGGCGCATCCAGCTGGAGATGGGCATTCAGTCGACCCACGAGCCGACGCTGCAGGCTATTCGGCGGCACAACGACTGGCCGCGCATCGAGCATATTATGGAACGGCTCTTGGCATGCGGAAACATCCACCTGCATCTGGATTTGATTGTCGGCCTTCCTTATGAGGATTTCGGCCGCCTGCGCCAGTCGTTTAACGATATATACGCTCTCAGGCCCCACAAGCTGCAGATTGGTTTTTTGAAGCTCCTCAAGGGCTCGGGCATCCGCCGCGATTACGGCGGCGACTACCGCTATGACCCGCAGGGGCCTTACGAAGTGCTGGAAACGACGTGGCTGCCTTATGAACGGGTGCGGTACATGAAGGTCTTTGAGGACGTCTTTGAACGAACCTATAATTCGGGAAAATTTACCTGTCTTTTGTCCTATGTATCCCGAATCTACGCCCGGGATTATTTTGCTTTGTACGAAGGCCTGACCGACGAATGGCTGGCCCTGGGGTACGACGAACAGGCCCTGTCGGACGAGGGGTTCTGCCAGTTCTTGTGGCATTGCTGCCGGGACAGGCTGGGCCTGACGGAAGAACAGCAGGCCGTCGCGGCGGATTTGCTGGCCCTGGATATGCAGGTATGCTTCCAGTTCCGCTATCATGCCGGCTTTTTGGGCTGGCAGGAAGCGCCTCGCGAAGAGACGGACGCTATGTTCCGCGACGAGGAATGGCTGCGCCAGTATGTACCCGATTACGTTTTCACGAGCTGGCGCGACGTCAAGATGCGCTGCCGCGTCTGGCCCGTCGGCAGGGATACGCTGGACGAGCTGCGGCGCTATACAGCTATCCCTGAAGGAGGAGCCTATATTCTGGCAGAAAAACGAAAGGGCGGCGTATCGTGGCAGATCGTGCCGCCTAAACACAGTACAGGGGAATTTAAGATATGAACGAACGATATAATGTATATTCGACGTATTTGAAAGAACGGTACGGCGAAAAGGTATATAAGCTGCCCATCAGCATTCCCGATACGTGCCCGAACCGCGACGGCACGCTGGGCACGCGAGGCTGCGCCTTCTGCGGCTCCATCGGCGCAGGGTATGAAAACCTGCCGGCTGACATGACCATACAGCGGCAGATAGAGGCCAACATCGCCCATATCCATCCTAAATACAAGGCCAATAAATTCATCGCCTATTTCCAGAATTTCACCAATACCTATATCCGGCCCGACGTGTTCCGCCAATACCTCATCGAAGCCTGCCGGCCCGACATCGTCGGCATCGCCGTCGCGACGCGGCCGGACTGCGTCAATACGACGTATTTCGATATTATGGCGGAAATCAAGGAGACCTACGGCGTAGATATCCTCGTCGAGTTCGGCTTGCAGACGGTTAACTACAAGACGCTGCAGAAAATCAACCGGGGCCACACGCTGGCCGAATACATCGACGCCATGATGATGATACAGGCCTATCCCTTCCGCAACTGCACCCACGTCATATTGGACTTGCCCTGGGATACGATGGAAGACGTCGTCGAGACGGCCAAGATTATTTCCGCCCTGCCGACGCACGAAATCAAGCTCCATGCCCTGTACATCATCAAGAATACCGTCATGGCCGATTGGTACAAGACCGGGGAGATACAGCTCATTTCCGCCGAAGAATACGTAGACCGCGTCGTGACCTTTTTGGAATACACGCGGCCGGACATCGTGTTCCAGCGGCTCATCGGCCGGGCGCCGAAGGAGGCGACGGAATTTGCTAACTGGGGCATGGGCTGGTGGAAAATCCGCGATATGATCGACGCTGAGCTCGTGCGGCGCGACACCCGTCAAGGAGCGAAATGCACGTACCTTCACGGAAAAGCCGTGCGGAAATTTACAGATTACTAACAAAGGGGACATGACCATTGCCTATGGAAAAACGATTTATCTTTTCGGACTTGTCCGAGGCCAAAGCCGTGCTGGGCATGAAGGACGAATTTTTAAAGACCATACAGAAGGAATTTCCTGACTGCCGCATTGCCTCCCGCGGCGACGAAGTGATTATCGTCGGCGGCGAACCCGGCGTCAGCCAGGTGGAGACGGTACTGCGCACGCTGCGGTACCTGTACCGGGAAAATACATACATGACGACGCAGCACGTGCGCTACTCGTCGTCGCTGATCAAGCAGGGAAAGGAAGACCTGCTCCAGTCTATTTACGGCGACACGGTCAGCATTTCGGCCCGGGGACGGCTCATCAAGCCCAAGACGGCGGGACAGAAGCAGTACGTCGATTCCATACGGAAAAATCTCGTGACCTTCGGCATCGGCCCGGCCGGCACGGGCAAGACCTATTTGGCCGTAGCCTTGGCGTCGTATTATTTGAAGAACCGCGAAGTAGAGCGGATTATCCTGACTCGCCCGGCCGTAGAAGCCGGCGAAAAGCTGGGCTTTCTGCCCGGCGATTTGCAGGAGAAGATCGACCCGTACCTGCGGCCCCTTTACGACGCTTTGGCGGATATGTTCGGCTACGACCAGTTTCAGAAGATGGTGACCCGCAATATCATCGAGGTAGCGCCGCTGGCCTACATGCGCGGCCGGACGCTGGAGGAATCGTTTATCATCCTCGACGAAGCGCAGAATACGACGAAGGAGCAGATGAAGATGTTCCTGACCCGTATGGGCAATCATTCCCGCGTCGTCGTCAACGGCGACGTCACGCAGATAGACTTAGTAGACCGCAAGATGTCCGGCCTCATCGAAGCCCAGAAGGTCCTGCAGAACGTCCGCGGACTGGGCATGGTGTACTTTACCGACGAAGACGTCGTCCGTCACGACATGGTCGGGCGGATCATACGGGCATATGAAGATTTCTATAAAAAAGAATAGAAAGGTGGACCAGTATGAATATCAACATCAACTACGAAGACCCGTCGTTCCAGAACGACACGTACGAACAGGTAATCGAGCAGGTATGCCAGGAAGCGGCTCTTGTGTACGGCTTGGGGCCGAACGCGGAAATCAGCGTCCTCTTGTGCCACAACGAATACATTCACGAGCTGAACAAACAGTACCGCCAGATTGACCGTCCCACAGACGTCCTGTCTTTCGCCCTGAACGAGGGGGAAGACGACGGCTACGACGGCCCCGACGCGGCCCTTTTGGGCGACATCGTCATTTCCCTGGAAAAGGTGCAGGAGCAGGCCGAAGAATACGGCCATTCCTTTGAAAGGGAGCTGGCCTATTTGACGATTCACGGCATGCTGCACATCCTCGGCTACGACCACATGGAGCCTGACGACAAGGCGGAAATGCGCAAGGAAGAGGAATTTATCCTCCACCGCCTGGGTTACGTCCGTCAGGGAGAAGAATTATAATGGACGGGGAAAGCGTCCGCCTGCTCATCGAAGCGGCGAAAAAGGCCAGGGAAAGGGCTTATGCGCCGTACTCCCAGTTTTACGTCGGCGCGGCGGCTCTGGGAGAAGACGGCGTTATATATGCGGGCTGCAACGTAGAAAACAGCTCGTACGGCTTGTCGTGCTGCGCCGAGCGGAACGCCATATTCCGCGGCGTCGCCGCCGGCTGCCGGAAGTTTGAAGCCGTTGCCATTGTCGGCAGCGCTGATGATACGATGCCCTGCGGCGCGTGCCGGCAGGTCATGGCCGAATTCGGCGTGTCTTACGTCGTCGCGACCCGCGCCGACGGCGCCTACCGGGTACTGGCCCTTGAGGATTTGCTGCCCTTTGCCTTTACACTACAGGAAGAAACGGAATAAGGAGTATATATGGAAGAAAAAACTACGTTTAAATCGGGATTCGTCGCCGTCGTAGGTCGACCGAACGTCGGCAAGTCGACGCTCATCAACCGCATCATCAAGCAGAAGGTATCTATTGTGTCCGATAAGGCTCAGACGACACGCAACCGCATTTTGTGCATTCACACTGACGAAGACTGCCAGATCGTGTTTCTCGACACGCCGGGTATTCACAAGCCGAAGCACAAGCTGGGACAGTTCATGGACGAAGCGGCCTACCAGTCCCTCAAGGACATCGACGCCGTGCTGTTTCTCATTTCGGGCAACGAAAAGAAGGGCCCCGGCGACATGTTCGTCCTCGACAAGGTCAAGGACGCCGGCGTTCCCGTATTCCTCATCATCAACAAGGTCGATTTGATGAGCAAGGAAGAGATTTTCCAAAAAATTACGGAATACAACGCCCTGTATCCCTTTGAACAGATTATCCCCATATCGGCCCTGAACGGCGACAACGTGGACGCCGTACTGGACGAGCTGAAAAAGATACTGCAGGAAGGGCCGAAGTATTTCCCCGACGACATGATTACGGACCAGCCTGAACGGCTTCTCGTCGCGGAAATCGTCCGGGAAAAGCTGTTCCGCTGCACGCGCGACGAAGTGCCCCACGCCATCGCCGCCTACGTGGAAGAGATGAAGCCCCGCGGCAGGAACAAGGTGTACATCCGCCTGACGATTTACGTCGAACGGGATTCGCAGAAGCGCATCGTCATCGGCAAGAACGGCTCGGTTTTGAAGGAAGTGGGCGAGCAGGCTCGCCGGGAAATCGAAAACCTGCTGGGGTCGTCCGTATTTTTGGATATTTGGGTTAAAGTAAAGCACGACTGGCGCAATAAGGCGTCGGCCCTCAGCGAGCTAGGCTATAAGAACGAATAGGAGAGATGACTTATTGAACCGCAACTATTGCTGGAATGTTTTGTGATTTACTGCATATGTGTCCTTTGCAGCGCCGTCTGCGTTACAGGGAAATTTGCCTTTGCCCAGCTGCGCCGCGAATACATCGAAGAATTGGTGGAAGACGGTGATGAGAGCGCCAAGCCCCTGCTCAAGCTGTACGATAACCCGACCTTGTTTTTAGGGACGGCCCAGCTGGGCATGGCCCTCTTCGGCCTCGTCGGCGGCGCGACGATCTATTTCGCCCTGTATAACGGATACGGCCAGTTTGTGCAGTATGCCGGCGAAGCGTGGATTGTCTGGGCGGCCTATGCCGTCGTCTGCATCGTCCTGTGCGGCATCGCCTGGGTATTTGGCGAGCTCATTCCCAAATCCATCGGCCTGCAGCGGGCAGAGCGGAGCCTGAAGGCTATCCGGCCGCTGATACAGCCGTGGAGCCGGTTGTTTTACCCGCTCATCTGCCTGGGCAACTGGCTGGGCAAGGCCATTCTCCGCGGCCGCGATCTCGAGGTGACCAATGAAATCGACATGGCCCACTCGGAAGATGAAATCCGCATGCTCGTCACGGCCAGCCACAAGGAAGGGAAGATCGACCAGGTAGAAAGCGAGCTCATCGGCAACGTCTTTGATTTTGCCGACCGTCTGGCCCGGGAAATCATGATTCCCCGGCAGAACATCGTCTGCCTGTACCTGGAAGATACGATGAGCCAGCACATCGCGACGATACGCCAGTCCCGCCATACGCGATACCCCTTGTGCGAAGAAGACAAGGATCATATTTTAGGGCTGATACACATCAAGGATTTGATGGATTTGTACATGCACAAGCAGACCAACCTCCGCCAAATCAAGCGGCCCATCCTGATGGTTCCGGAAATCATGCCGGCGTCCAAGCTCCTGCAGCTCATGCGGGCCCGGCGAACCTATCTGGCTATGGTCGTCGACGAATACGGCAGCACCGTCGGCCTCATCGGGCTGGAAGATATCTTGGAAGAACTGGTCGGCAATATTAAGAACGAGCACAGCATGGAAAAAGAAGAAATCCAGCCTTTGGCAAATGGCGCCTATGAGTTTGCCGGCACCGTATTGCTGGAGGACGTAGAAGAGCTGCTTCACATACCTGTCGAAGAAGACGTCGATACGGATACCATCGGCGGTTATGTGTTCAATGTGCTGGGCCATACGCCTGTCGTCAAGGAAGAGGCCATTATCGGGACCTATCGCTTTGTCGTATTGGAAATGCAGCGGTTCCGCATTGCTCGCCTCAAGGCCGTGCCCATACCGCCGGAAGAATTGCCGCCGCCAGAGGGGGAAGGGGAGCATGATAAGGAGTAACCATATATTCCGCCCGGTCCGGCCGTACGACGGCCTGATTCTTCAAGTACAGAAGCGGGGAAAGCAGCGGATCTTGTCCGTCTTTACCCGGCAGGAAGGGCTGCTGCGGCTGTTTGTATCCGAGCGGAGCCGCGGCCGCAGCGGTTCCGGGGCTTTTATGCCCTTGGGGGAGATTACCTTTGATGCGGCCGAGCAAGGCGACGTCCTATCCCTGCGGGAATACGAATGCCGGGGAAACGAGGCCATGATGAACTTGACGTGGGACCACTACGTGTATTCGCAGATCTTCGTCGAAATGGTCCTGAACCTCACGCCGTACCGGCAGGCCGACGGCAACGTGTACGGCCTGCTCCTGCGCTACAGCCGCCTGTTGGCGGCCAAGGACCCGCGGGTCCTGACGATTATCGCCGGCTGGCAGCTGGCCGGATTGGCCGGGTTTTATCCCGATGTCGATACGGTGCGTGTGTTTTCGTCTCCCTATGGTCAGGAGGGCTATTACTTCGGCGACGAAGGACTGGCGGACATGCAGGAAGAGAAGCTGACGCCGGAGATCCGGCAGCTTTGGAAGCGCCTGCTGCAATACCGCTGGGAGCGGGAGGAGACGCTGCGCTTCAGCGCGAAGGGCTTAGCGGCACTGGAACGGCTGCTGTACAGCTACGTCGAGCAATGCAGTGAAAAAAAGCTGCAATCGTTAGTATTGCTGGCGCGTCCGTAAGAACGGTGAGAAAGAATACTCTTTCGACGCCGTTCTTTTTGTTTTTCTTGTCTTTTAGCCGGCCTATGGTATAATAAGGCTATTATTTTTTTATGCGCCTATCATGGCGAAAGATAAAGGAGGGCATATGGTCAAAAATATGACGGCAGGCAGCCCCATACGCCTGATCTTGTCTTTTACCGTTCCCCTGCTGATTGGGAACGTATTTCAGCAATTTTATAATATTGCCGACATCATCATCGTCGGACGGACCATCGGTGTCCATGCCCTGGCGGCAGTCGGAGCGTCGGGACCGTTGTTCATGGCTCTGCTGGGCCTGACCATCGGCTTGACGTCGGGATTTTCCGTCGTTACGGGCCAGCGGTTCGGAGCAAACGATGATGAAGGCGTGCGCCGTTCCGTCGCCATGTCGGCTATGCTGGCCGTCGGATTGACGGTTTTGCTGACGACGATTGCGGCCTGGCAGATGCCTCTGCTCATGGAGCTCATGAATATTTCCGACGAGCTCTACGCCGATTCGTACAGTTATATCATCATCATTACGTACGGCATCGTCGCCATGATGATGTACAATCTCCTGGCCTGTATCTGCCGGGCCTTGGGCGACAGCCGTACGCCTCTGTATTTTCTCATCTTGTCGTCTGTCTTGAACGTCGTCCTGGCTCTGGTATTTATCATGCAGTTCGGCTGGGGCGTGCCCGGTTCGGCTATCGCCTTGGTCATCGCTCAGGGCGTGTCGGCTCTGCTGTGCTTCTTTTATATGCGCCGCCGCTTTCCCATGCTGCGACTGCGCCGCGGCGACTGGGCCTTCGACAGGGAATTTGCATGGCAGCATCTGCGCCTTGGCCTGCCCATGGCCATGCAGTTCATGATTATTTCCCTGGGGATTTTAGCCATCCAGTCGGTCTGCAATACCTTTGGCCCTGAAACCATTGCCGGCTTCGTATCGGCGACGCGGATTGAACAGCTGGCTCTGCAGCCTATGATTTCCTTCGGCATCGCCATGGCTGTCTACTCGGCGCAGAATTACGGCGCTCAGAAGTACGACCGCATCCGAAAGGGTGTCCGGCAGTGTTCCCTCGTGTCGCTGTGCTTCTGCTTGTTTGCTATTGGGGCTATGCTGTTTTACGGGCAGGAGCTGATTTCCGTCTTTACGACGGAGCACGACGACCTGCTCCTGCAGCAGGCCATGCTGTACTTGCACACGTCTGTGCCCTTTTATATTTTTCTCGGGCAGATCTTTGTCTACCGTAACGCCTTGCAGGGCATGGGGATTTCCAGCGTGCCGCTTATCAGCAGCATCATCGAGCTGGTATTCCGCGGCCTGTCGGCCTTCGTTTTGGCCGGCATGTGGGGATTTTTCGGCATCTGCTGTGCCAGCCCGATCTGCTGGGGCGCAGCCTGCCTGTTTACGGCGGGAAGTTACTTCTACGTACAGCACACGATGCGGAAGATCAGAAGGTAGTTATGTATTCGTTTTATGAGGAGGAATGGATATGAGCAAGCTCGTCGTCGTCATTCAATGTCATTTGGTCATGAACCGCTGCAGCGGGTATCCCTGTATGGATGCCTTTTACAAGCGCGAAGGCGCTTTTGCGTCCTATGAAGAAGACGTCCGCTATATGCCTGTCACCTGCGGCGGCTGCTGCGGCGCCGAAGTAGCGGCCAAGCTGGAAAATCTGACGAAGCATTTGAAGCGCCGTGGCGAACGAAAGGAAGATGTCGTCATCCATTTCGCTTCGTGCGTCTGTTCCGACAACTCCCATCGGCCGCCTTGCCCCCATTTGGATTACATGCGGCAAATCGCAGAGCGCAAAGGCTATTCCGTCGTCCTGGGCTCGTATATATCGAACGCGGCGACGAAAAAGCGGGAAGCTGGGATTTATAAAACGTTTTAATATAGATAGAACAAAACAGAGCAGAGCAGCGGAAGATGCAATAGCAATGGCTGCTCTGTTTTTTTCTAGATACAATATATTTTTATTAAGTTTAATTTTATTTAATTAATAATTGACAAATGAAATTATATTTAATATAATCGGCTTAAATAAAATGTGTTTAAAAAATGACCAGGAAAAACTTGCCTTAGTGTAGAAGGGCTGTATTGACAGCACATTTACGGTTTAACAAAAAATAATTGATTACATTTTTTACTGTATTTGTACAAGAAGGATTTGTACAAGAAGGGAGATATGTGAATATGAAAATTGATCAAGTGTATACGCCGGCTATTTTGTTGAATTTGGATTATATGGAACATAACCTGAAGAAGTACGCTGACTTGGCTGCGGCGCATGGAAAGCAGATTTGGCCGATGGTCAAGACGCATAAGAGCACGGAACTGGCGTTATTGCAGCAGCAATATGGTTGCACGGGATTTTTGTGCGGCACGCTGGACGAAGCGGAAGCCTTGTGCGCCGCAGGTATCCAAAACATCATGTATGCCTATCCCGTGGCGACGAACGTGTCCATCGACCGGGTCATTGCCTTGTCGCAGAAGTGTAATTTCATCATCCGCATTGACGGGGAAGACGCGGCTAAGGCCATTCAGGAACAGGCGGCTAAACAGGGCGTTTCCGTGCAATACACGATTATTGTAGACAGCGGCCTTCACCGCTTCGGTGTGGCTCCCGATAAGGTCGTTCCCTTGGCCGACGCGTTGAAAGCCTGCGACCATCTGGTATTTAAGGGGATTTCTACCCATCCGGGCCATGTATACGGCGCATGCAGCCATGAAGATCTGGCAGGCTATTGCGAAGATGAAGCCCGCAGCATGGCAGCGGCGGCAGAAGCGCTGCAAAAGGCAGGCTATACAGTGGATATCATTTCCAGCGGTTCTACGCCTACCTTTGCTCAGAATATTGCCGACGAGCACATCTCCATCTATCATCCGGGCAACTACATCTTCAACGATACGATTCAGTTGTCTACGCAGACGGCTTCGGAAGAAGAATGCGCGCTGTACGTATTGGCTTCCGTCGTGTCCCATCCGTCGGAAGATTTGTTTATCTGCGACGCCGGCACGAAATGTTTGGGGCTGGATCAGGGAGCCCACGGCAATACGTCTATCGTAGGGTACGGCACGGTCAAGGGGCATCCGGAATTATACGTAGACGGATTGTCGGAAGAAGTCGGGAAGATTCACGTCAACGGAAAAACTGATTTGAAGGTCGGCGACAAGATCTGCATCATTCCGAATCATTCCTGCTCGACGGCGAACTTTACCAATTACTTCATCGGCGTCCGCGGCGATGAGGTAGAACGGCTCGTCGAAGTGGATATCCGCAGCAACGCGACGAAAAAGAATGTAAAATAATCATGCCGAAGGCAATATAAAGAAGCCGGGAGAGCCCATTCGTTTGGGTTCTCCCGGCTTTTGCCGTTTAGATATGTTATTCGAAGGAAGAAACCAGCGACGCAAACTCATCGGTATGGGCTCCGTACCATTCGTCAAAGGTTTGGCCCTTGGTTTTCAGTGTTTCGGCCAAGGCCGTCAGGAAGGCAGGGATGTTGTCTTCCGTAATGACGCCGATTTGCGTGCCGAAGCGTTCCTGCGTCGGCGTTGCGTAGGTACCGCCGGCAAAGACCGTAAAGGCCGGCTTCATATCGCCGTCCACTTTTTTAGCTGCGCCGCGCAGGCCGATGGCTGCGACCTGCTGGGCTGCGCACGACGAGGGGCAGCCGGAAATGTGCAGCTTGGGCAGGTACGACGTGTCGACGCCGCTGTCGCGCAGGGCTTTGACTGTGCGCAGCCACATGCCGTGGGAATCGCGCAGGCCTTGCTGGCAGATGGCCGCGCCGATGCAGCAGACCGATTTTTCAAAGGTATTTTTTGCCGTGTCCTCTTCGGTGATGGCGGCGAAGGCCATAGCTTCTTCCGCCGTCAGGTTGACGGCGTACAGCGATTCGTCCGTGTTCAGGCGGAGTTCTGCGTCTTCAACGTCTGATAGGAACTGCAGGGCCTTCTTGAATACGGTCATGTCCGGCGTGCCGCCGAGGGGATGGTATTCTACGTAGTAGAGGTTGTCCTGCTTCTGGCTGTGGATGCGGGCGATGTTCGGCTTGGCCGAGGACGGGGCCTTCTTGGCTACGACGTATTCCTGGGGGATAAAGGAGAGGTCTTTTTCCTGCGATTGTTTCAGGAAGGTCTGGAAGGTCTTGCAGAATTCTTCGTCGCCGAGATTGACTGGCATGAAGCGGGACCGGGCTCTGGCTCTGTTTTTATAGTCGCCGTGGGCCATGAACATTTGGGCGAAGGCGTCGATATAATACAAAATCTTTGTCGGCGCTACATCTTCGCCTACCTTGACGCCCAGGCGTGGATTGGCCGCTCCTAAGCCGCCGGCGGCATAGACGTCGAAGGTGCCGTTCTTCTTGGCTAAGAAGCCCAGATCCTTGAAGGTGGCGTGGCTTTCGTTGTCCGTGCCGTTGGAAAAAGCGATTTTATATTTCCGCGGCAGGTGCAGCTCCGGAATGAGCGTGAGAATGAACGAAGCCGCTGCGTCGACGTAGGGCGATACGTCGAAGAATTCCTTCGGGTCTACGCCGCGGAGCGGGCTGGCCGTGATGTTGCGGGGGTTGTCGCCGCCGCCTCCGATACAGTAAATGCCGTGGTCCAGGCATTCCTTATATAAGGATAAAATAGAGGGGCCGTCCATCTTGTGATACTGAATGGCCTGAGCCGTCGTGAAATGAGCCAGCTGTACGTGGTACGTATCGATGGCCCGGGCTAAAAATGCGATCTGGTCCTTTGTGACGCGGCCGCCGGAGAACCGCATGCGCAGCATGCCGCTTTTACCGCCCCGTTCGGCGTAGCTGCCGTATTTGCCGGAAATGCCCTTATATTGGCCTGCCGGAAGCTCCTGGCGGAAAAAAGCCTGACAGGCGTTTTCAAATTCGGGATATCTGTCTTGAAAGGTCTTTTTTGTTTCTTCAGAAATGGTTATCATATATACCCTTCTTTCTAAGAGATAAATAGTCATATCCACATAAATTCGATGCAGGTGATATGAGTACACCTATATTGTACCAGAAAATCATGTATAGAATAAGTAAAAAATGTAAAAAGATGAGGCGCAGAGGGACCGATGAGAGGGGGGAAGGGCAGAATGTATTGTCATTTAGGGCCTGTTTTGATACAATGTATAATTGAATATAAATATGTATCAATAACTTAGTTGCAATTGGAGGGCTTATTACGTGTTTAATAAAATAATGCAGAGACTGCTCGGCAATAATACCGAACGCGAATTAAAGAAGATGTGGCCTATCGTCCACCATATTAACGATTTGGAACCGAAGCTTACGGCCTTGAGCGATTCTTCGCTGCAGGAGAAGACCTTTGAATTCAAGCGCCGCCTGGCCGAAGGGGAAACGCTGGACGATATTCTGCCCGAAGCGTTTGCCGTCGTGCGCGAAGCGTCGCGCCGCGTCCTCGGCATGCGCCATTTTGACGTACAGCTTCTGGGTGGTATCGTCCTGCACCGCGGCGACATTGCAGAAATGCGTACAGGCGAAGGCAAGACCCTTGTCGCGACGCTGCCCGTCTACTTGAACGCCCTGACCGGCAAAGGCGTCCACGTCGTCACGGTCAACGACTACCTGGCTACGCGCGACAGCGAGGAAATGGGGCAGATTTATAAGTTCTTGGGATTGTCCGTCGGCCTTATCGTCCACGACCTGACGTATGAACAGCGCCGTCGTGCCTATAATTCCGATATTACGTACGGCACGAACAACGAATTCGGCTTCGACTACCTGCGCGACAACATGGTCATCAGCAAGGATCAGATGGTACAGCGTCCCCTGAACTACTGCATCGTCGACGAAGTGGACTCCATTCTCATCGACGAAGCCCGCACGCCGCTCATCATTTCCGGCCCGGGCGAAAAATCGACAGATTTGTACTATACGCTGGCTCATATCGTCAAGACCTTTGAAAAAGAAGACTACACGATGGACGAAAAGCAAAAGACCATCGCGCCGACGGAAAGCGGTGTCGCCAAGGTCGAAAAGATGCTGGGCATTAAGAATATGTTCGATAATGACCACCTTGATTTGAACCATTTGGTCATCCAGGCTTTGCGGGCCCGCTTCATGATGCACCGCGACAAGGACTATGTCGTCAAAGACGGCGAAATCGTCATCGTCGACGAATTTACGGGCCGCCTCATGTTCGGCCGCCGCTACAGCGACGGGCTCCACCAGTCCATCGAAGCGAAGGAAAACGTCAAGGTACAGGGCGAAAGCAAGACCTTGGCGACGATTACCTTCCAGAACTACTTCCGCATGTACGACAAGCTGGCCGGCATGACCGGTACGGCTAAGACGGAAGAAGACGAATTCAACAAGATTTACAAGCTGGACGTCTACGTCATTCCGACGAACAAGCCGGCTATCCGCAAGGACCTGCCCGACGTCATCTACAAGACGAAGCACGCCAAATACCGGGCCGTCGTCCGGGAAGTCAAGAAGCGCCACGAAACGGGCCAGCCGATCCTCGTCGGCACGACGTCTATCAGCCAGTCGGAAATCATCAGCCAGCTTCTGAAAAAAGAAAATATCGTCCACAACGTGCTGAACGCCAAGTATCATGAAAAGGAAGCGGAAATCATCAAAGACGCCGGCCAGATGAACATGGTCACCATCGCGACCAACATGGCCGGCCGCGGCACGGACATCAAGCTCGGCAAGGGTGTAGCCGAGCTGGGCGGCTTGATGATCATCGGTACGGAACGGCACGAAAGCCGCCGCATCGACAACCAGCTCCGGGGCCGCGCAGGCCGTCAGGGCGACCCGGGCACGACGCAGTTCTTCCTGTCTCTGGAAGACGACCTCATGCGTATTTTCGGCTCGGAAAACATTTCTAAATTCATGGACAAGCTGGGCATGGACGAAGACGAACCGATTACCCATTCCATGATTACCCGCTCCATTGAAAAGGCTCAGAAGAAGGTCGAAAGCCACAACTTTGAAATCCGTAAGTACGTCCTTGAATACGACGACGTCATGAATCAGCAGCGTGAGGTCCTGTACGGGCAGCGCCGCAAGGTCCTCGTCGCCGAATCGCTGCGCGATACGATCCTCGGCATGGTCGATGATATTATTCTCGACGGTCTGGACCGGTATGCCGACGAAAAGCTCTATCCGGAAGAATGGGATTTTGCCGGCCTCCTGGCTCAGATGGAACAGTACTTCGTGCCCAAGGGAACTGTAACGGTAGAAGAACTGGAAAACCTCAGCCGCATCGAAGTACAGGAAAAGCTCAAGGACATTGCCGTCGCCTTGTACGACGAACGGGAAAAGGAAATCAGCGCCGAAACGATGCGCGAGCTGGAAAAAGCCATTATGCTCCGCGTCGTCGACAGCAAGTGGATGGATCACCTCGATGCCATGGACGCCTTGAAGGAAGGCATCAACCTGCGGGCGTACGGCCAGAAGAATCCTCTGGTCGAATACAAATTCGAAGCCTATGAAATGTTTGAAGAAATGATCGATTCCATCAAGCGGACGGTCATTACCTTCCTCTATCACATTCAGGTAACGTACAGCAAGCCCGTTCCCAAGGCGGAAGACCGACTCCAGGGCGCGACGGAAGTGCACGAAGAAAGCAAGCCCGTCAGCCGCGAGGATATCGAACGGGAAGAACAGAGAAAGCAACAGCAGCAGGACTAAGGCTGAAATGCAGAAAAAGAAAGTAAATTCTCTGTAAAAAAGAGAATGCCTGTGATATAATCGGTAATTAATGTTGATATATGAAAGATGGTGATACTTGTGCTATTAGAAGAGTTGCGTAAGCCTTTGGAAGATTTGCAGAATAGAATACAAGAAATCGGGGATTCACTTTAGCTTACCTCGAAAAGAAGAACGAATTATGAATCTGGATATGCAGATGAGCGATCCGGACTTTTGGAATGACCCGGAAAAGGCCAAGGCTATTTCCCAGGAAGCGACGCAGCTGAAAGCCGAAGTCGAAGGCCATAAAGAGCTGGTGCAGCGGGTGCAGGATGCCTGCGACTACCTGGAGCTGGCTATGGAAGAAGGCGATGCCGATTTGGCCGGCGAAATCGAAAAGCAGTATAAGGAACTGGTAAAAGACGTAGAAAAGAGGGAAATCCTCCTGCTTCTTTCCGATGAATACGATACGTGCAACGCCATCGTCACCTTCCACGCCGGCGCCGGCGGCACCGAAGCCCAGGACTGGGCGCAGATGCTCATCCGCATGTACATGCGCTGGGCCGAGCGCAACGGCTACCGCATCAACGTCATGGATATGCAGCCCGGCGACGAAGCGGGCATCAAGAGCGCAGCCTTTACGATTGAAGGCGAATATGCCTACGGGTATTTGAAGTCGGAAAAAGGGGTGCACCGCCTGGTCCGCATTTCCCCCTTCGACGCGGCGGCGCGCCGCCATACGTCCTTTACGGCCGTAGACGTCATGCCCGAGCTGCCTGACGACGTAGACGTAGAAATCAATATGGACGACGTCCGCGTCGACTACTTCCGCGCCTCCGGCGCCGGCGGCCAGCACGTCAACAAGACCAGCTCGGCCGTCCGCATGACCCATATGCCGACGGGCATCGTCGTCCAGTGCCAGAACGAACGGTCCCAGCTCCAGAACAAGGAAATGTGCTTGAAGTACCTGCGGGCCAAGCTCTTTGAATTGGAACGGGAAAAGCAGGAAAAACTGAAAGCCGAAATCGGCGGCGTCCATCAGGCCATCGAATGGGGGAGCCAGATACGCTCGTACGTATTCCATCCCTACAACCTGGTCAAGGATCACCGCACCGGCGTGGAAACGGGCAATATCCAGGCCGTTATGGACGGCGATTTAGATATCTTCATTGAAGGCTATCTGCAGCAGGAAAAGGATAAGAAGATTTCAAGACAGCAGGATATATAAATGAAAAAGCTAATCACACTTTTGATCATCGCGGCGGCAGTTCTCGTCGGCGTCAACGTCTTCGGCCCGAAGACGGCGGAAGTGGCTCTTCATTACGCCTTGTCCCAGAAGATGGACCTCAAGCCGGAAGACGTGCGCGTCGAGGCCTCGCCGGGCATGAAGGTGCTCCTCGGCGAGCTCGACGCGGTCAGCGTCCACGGCAAGGCCTTCCGCGTCGGCGGCCTGATGTTCGACAGCTTTGACTGCGACCTGCAGGGCGTGAAATTCAGTCCGATGGACGCCTTGCTGGACCAGCAGATGACCCTGGCTTCCGCCGCGCACGGCGAAATGTCGGCGTCCGTGAGCAGCAATGAGCTGCGCAATTTTTTAGTGGAAAAGGTAGACGGCCTGAAGGACGTGTCGGTCGTCTTTCTGGGCGATACGATTGAAGTCAGCGGCTCGGCCAAGCTGGGCGGCCTGCTGAACGCCCGGGCGGTTATTCACGGCCGCTTCGGCATGGATGAGAAAAAGCTCATGTTCATTCCCGACGACGTCACCGTCGAGGGCTTCGGCATGAAATACCGCGCCCGCGGTCTGGGCAGCGCCGAAGTGTACGATTTCAGCGAATTTCCCCTGGGAATCGTACCGGACAGCGTGATGATGCACGGCGACGTGCTGACTATACACGGCCAGACGGCCGCTCATTAAGTAAGGTGGAAACATGGAAAAACAACATCGCTACAGCAACATGCTGATGATTGCCGCCGTGCTCATCGGCCTCCTTTGCTCCATATACATGTGCGTCCAGCGCTACGCCGTGGAAGAACGGACGATGACGATCGAGCAGGCTATGGATTACGACGCCGTCGTCAGCATGGTCCGCAACGACGGCTATGACGTCGGCGAGGCGCTGGAAAAATTCCGGCAGGCCGGCATTACGAGCTTTACCATATACGACACGACGCTGAACAAGCTGACCCAGCGGGGCGACATATCGCTCATTACGCGGCTGGGCTTCCAGCTGTATTATCCGCAGCTGCAGATCGGCGATTTGTCTTATGATTATTACGTCGTCGGCCAGCCTAAGGACAAGGAAGACCCGTACTTCGACGAAATTGCGGCAGACCTGAAGACCCGCCTCGGCGCGGACAGCGTCAGCGTCATTGCCAATTCCCAATACCGCATCTTAGGCCTGCGCGGCTCCATGCCGGCGTTGGGCGATACGAATCTGGGAATCTTGTCGGCCGACGCCAAGGCCATTGCGGCCCGCGGGTTCCACGTCATCCTGCGGCCGACGAATTACAGCAACGTATCGAAAGAGCAGATTGATCAGTTTTTCCAGCGGGCCGCGGATATTCCCGACGTGTCGGGCATCATGTTCGTCGGCAAGGAAGTGCTGGGCTATACGCCGGACAAGGAACAGCGCAAAGCGATGCTGGCCGTGACGGCGGAGCATATGAAGGCCCAGGGCCTGCCCTTTTACATGATCGAAGCGGCTAACCAGCTGCAGTACGACCGTCAGGACGGCATGTACGATTTGGCCGACCTTCTCGATTATCAGACGGTGCGTATTTACGCCATGTCCAAGGAAGAGCTGGAAAAGATTACGCCGGAAGAAGCGGCCATGCGCTTTTACATCAGCGATTTGGAGCGCAACGTCCGCGTCAATTTGTATCCCCTGTATAAAAAGCCCCTTCACGGCATGAACCTGACGGAGACGAATCTGTCCTATATTCAGGAAACGTCCCGGAAATTGAAAGACCGGGGCTATGCGCTGGGCAGGGCCTCTATTATGGAAGGGTATTATCCCAACGCCCTGCTGCTGGCCGTGACGGCCGCGGCCGCGGCCTGCGGGTTTGTCTTCGTGCTGAACCTGTTCATTCCCTTATCGGAAAAGGTAAATTATATTCTCCTGGCGCTGGCAGTCGTCGGCGGAGCCGGGGGAACGGCTCTGTTTCATAGCGCCCTGTTCCTGCAGCTCATGGCTATCGGCTGTGCTGTCGCGTCGCCGACAGCGGCCATGCTCCTCCTGCTGGATTGGTGGAGAAAGAAGCCGATAGACGCGCCCCTGGGGTACGGACGAGTCGTCCGCGACGGCGCCGTCGGCCTGACCTGCGCCGTCGCGATTGCCATGATCGGCGGCTTGTATATTGCGGCCATGCTCGGCAATATCCGCTTCTTTATGGAATTTGATTTTTACCGCGGCGTCAAGCTGACCTTCGTGCTGCCCATCCTGTTGGTAGCCGCAGGCTATTTGCTCCGCTTCCCCCTGTGGGGCCGGACGATTGCCTCGCCGCAGGATTTCGCGGCCTTTGCGAAGGACTTCCTCAATATTCCCATCAAGATGGGGACGCTCATCCTATTGGGTATGCTGGCTATGGTAGCCTTCATTTTCGTCGGGCGGAGCGGCCATACGGCAGGCGTTCCCGTGCCCGATTTTGAAGTGGCGCTGCGCCGTTTTCTGGAAAACGCCATGTACGCCCGTCCGCGGGAAAAGGAATTTCTCGTCGGCCATCCGGCGTTCTTCCTCATGGTCGCCGCCATGTACCGCAAATGGCCGCAGATACTGCACTTCCTGTTAGTGCTGGCCGCGACGATAGGCGTCGGCTCTATGGTCGAAACGTTTGCCCACATCCGCACGCCCTTCCTCATGTCCTTTATCCGGGGCATCGACGGCTGGCTGCTGGGCTTGCCGTTAGGCGTCGTCGGCGTCTGCGGCGTCGCCTTCCTCGAGTACATTACGAACTGGCTGGGAAAGCAGGTGAAGCCCCGTGAGTAAAGTCGTTATTTCCGGCTATTACGGATTTGCCAACGCCGGCGACGAGGCCATGCTGTCGGCTATTATCGGCTCCCTGCGGGACATCATGCCCCACGTGGAGATTACGGTCATTACGGGCAACTGCCAGACGACCCGGAAACATCACAACGTACATACAGTTCACCGCATGAACTTTTTCGCTATCGCAGCGGCTATTCGCCGCTGTGATATTCTTATTAGCGGCGGCGGCAGCCTGCTTCAGGACGTGACCAGCACGCGCAGCCTCTACTACTATCTGCTGGTCATGCGCATCGCTTTGTTTTTCCGTAAGCCCGTCATGCTCTATGCTCAGGGCATAGGTCCCGTGCGGGGCAAGAAGGCCCGGCAGGCCGTGCGGCGCGTGCTGCAGCAGGCGACGGTCATCGGCGTCCGCGACAGCGAGTCGAAGCGGGAGCTGGCGTCTTTAGGCGTGACGGTTCCGCCGGTTCACGTCACGGCCGACGCCGTCCTTTCCATGCATCCCGTCGATAAGAAAATCGGCTTTTACTTGCTGAAAAAAGCCGGCGTCACAGGCATCCGGACCCGCGTCGGCATCGCCGTCCGCGACTGGCAGGGGATGACGGGGTATAAAGAAGAAATTGCCAAGGCCGCCGACGAGCTGCAGCGCCGTCTGGATGCCCGCATCATCTTCATTCCCATGCAGTATCCCGCCGACGTCAAGGCCGGTGAGGATATTGCCGCCATGATGAAAACGGAAGCCGTCGTCCTGCGGGAAGGCTATAATACGGTGGAATTCATGTCCCTCATCGGCTGCATGGACGCCGTCATTGCCAACCGCCTGCACGCCCTGGTGTTCGCCTCCCTCATGGAGGTGCCCGTGACGGCTATTTCCTATGACCCGAAGATAGACAGCTTTATCCAGCTCATCGGAGAGAAGCTCTGCGGTACCGTCGAGACGGTTTCCGCCGGAGATCTTGTCGCCGACGTGACGAGGAAGCTGGCTGCCGGAGGCATTGCGCCGGACGTGAAGGCGCGGCTCAATCACCTGCGCCGCCAGTCGCTGCGCAACGCTTATTTGGCCCTGCGGATTATCGAAGGAAAGGACAGTTTGCGGGCTCGCCTGAAGAGCAGAAATACGGACGGCCGTTAGGGCCGCAGTTTGCACAGATACTTGGAAAGAGGTTTCCCATGATTGATTTCAAAGACGTATCAAAAGTATATGAAAATGGTTCCGTAGCCTTGAGCCATGTGTCGCTGCACATCGGCAAGGGCGAATTTGTATTTGTCGTCGGCGCCAGCGGCGCCGGCAAATCGACGTTTATCAAGATGCTGTCCCACGAAGAACTGCCCAGCCAGGGCTCGGTCTTCGTCGATGGGATAGAAGTCAATAAGCTGCCTAAGAGCCGCGTGCCTTATCTGCGGCGCAAAATGGGGATCGTCTTCCAGGATTTCCGCCTCCTGCCCAATAAGACGGCTGCGGAAAACGTGGCCTTCGCCATGGAAGTTATCGAATCGCCGCGGAAGGTCATTAAAGAGCGGGTACGGACGGTTCTCGACCTGGTCGGCCTGCTGAGCAAGGCCGACGACCTGCCGCAGAATCTGAGCGGCGGCGAGCAGCAGCGCGTAGCCATCGCCCGGGCAATCGTAAACCGCCCTCTGCTGCTCATTGCCGACGAACCGACGGGCAACCTGGACCCGGACACGTCCAAGGATATTATGGAAACGTTTAAGAAAATAAACCATATGGGCACGACAGTCCTCATGGTTACCCATGATAAGCAGATGGTCGACTTGATGAACAAGCGGGTTATCGAAATCGTCGACGGCAAAGTAGTCCGGGACGAACAGAAGGGAGGATACGGTGATGAAGATTAGAACGATGCGCTACTTCGTGTCCGAAGCGGTCAAGTCTTTTTGGCGCAACAGCTTCATGACTATCGCGTCCATTGCGACAGTCGCCTTGTCCTTTTTCATCTTAGGTGTATTTACGATTATCGTCGCCAATTTGGATCACTTTGCAGAAAATCTGGAGAGCCAGGTGCAGATCAGCATCTATTTAAAGGACGACTTGACGACGGACCAGGTCATGAGCGTCGGCCGCCGGCTGAAAGCTCTGCCCGATGTCAAGGAACTCAGCTTTACCAATAAAGATCAGGCCATGGAAAAGCTGAAGGAACGGATGAAGGACCAGCCGGGTATCCTGAATGCCCTGGAAGGGAAGAACCCTCTGCCCAGCTCGTACGAGCTGACCTTCACCAATCCGGAAGCCGTTAAAAAGACGGCGGCTATTGTCGCCGAATATCCGGAAGTCGAAAGCTCCCATTACGGCCAGGAAATTATCGAGCAGCTGTTTCAGATTACGGCCGTCGTCCGCTGGGGCGGCATTGCCTTGATCATCCTCTTGACCTTTGCGACGCTGTTCATCATTTCCAATACGATTCGCCTGACCGTATTTGCCCGCCGCAAGGAAATCGGTATCATGAAATACGTCGGTGCGACGAACTGGTTTATCCGCTGGCCCTTCCTGCTGGAAGGCCTGTTCCTGGGCTTTATCGGCGGCGTCATCGCCGACCTGGCCCTGCTGCAGTTTTATGAATTCATTACGGTGACGATTCACCGTACTCTGGCGTTCCTGCCCATGGTCGGCATGTACCCCTTCATGTATCAAATGGGGGGCGTCCTCCTGCTCCTCAGCATGGTCATCGGGGCTATCGGCAGTACGATTTCGTTGAAGCGGTATATGAAGGTGTAAGGTATGGTTACGTTTACGAAACAGAAAAAATACGTAGCTGCCATGGTCATATCGGCCTTGCTGAGCCCGTGCTTCGCGTCCTTCGCCGAAGACGAGGATTTGCAGAACCAGCTGGCCGACGTGCAGCAGCAGATGGCGGAACAGGAACAAAAGAAAAACGAAGCCGAAGCGGTCATCGGCAGCGTCTTTGAAAAGCTGCGGGTCATCCAGGAAAGCCTCGACGCCGCCGAAGCGGAATACAAGTCGATTTCCGACCAGCTGGCCCAGACGGAAGCCAAAATCAGGGATACGGAAGCCCGGCTGGCGGCCGAACAGGCTAAGCTGGACAAGCGTCTCGACGTGTTCAGCGTCCGCATCCGCGATATTTATATGCACGGCCAGCTCAATTATCTCGACGTTATTCTGGGAGCCAAGGACTTCAATGACTTTGCCAACCGCGTCGAATTGCTGCGCCGGGTCGTCGCCGCCGACATGGAGCTGATTTCGTCCATTCGGGAACAGCGGGACATCATCCATCAGGCCCGGCAGGAACTGGAAGCGGAACGGCAGCATCAGGTACAGCTGAAGGCCGAAGCGGAACAGAAGAAGGCTGAAATTGAAGAACATAAGAAGGAACAGCAAGCTATTCTGTATCAGGCTGAAAACGATAAGGCCACGGCAGAAGCGGCGTACCGCGAATTGGAAGCGTCTTCAGCAGCCATCGGCGAAATGCTCCGCCAGCGCGCGGCCGAACGGGCCGCCGCAGCTGCGGCGGCAGCGGCAGCACAGCAGTCGGCGGGCGGAGGAGGATATACGAGCTATCAGCCTGTCAGCGGGTCGGGAGCTATGATGTGGCCGGTCAACGGAGTCATTACGTCTCAGTACGGCTACCGCGTCCATCCTATTTTCGGCTCGACTATTTATCACAGCGGCATGGATATCGGCGTCGATTACGGCACGCCCGTAGCGGCTGCCGACAGCGGCTACGTCGTGGAAGCCGGCTGGATCAGCGGCTACGGTTACGCCGTTATCATCGATCACGGCAACGGCCTGTCGACCTTGTACGGCCACAACGAATCCCTGGCCGTATCGGCCGGCCAGTCTGTCTCTAAAGGGCAGACCATCGCCTATGCCGGCTCGACGGGCAATTCGACGGGGCCGCACGTTCACTTTGAAGTGCGTTCCAACGGGGACCCTGTAGACCCCATGGCCTACTTATAAGGCGGCGCTGTGATGAAAGAGTCTATGAAGCGTTTTTTTCAGGAAGCAAAGCCCTTTTTCCAGTGGATTACGACGGTCGTCGCCTCAGTTCTTCTTCTGCTGGCCGCCTTGTCGTACGAACTGACAGGCGATTATATGGGAATTTTTAAATTCTTCCGCACCATTGCCGTCGTAGAGGACCATTATGCCGGCGACATCGACAAGAAGGCCCTGCTCGACGGGGCCATGAAGGGCGTCGTAGACACGTTGGGCGACAAGCATTCGACCTATTTGACCGGCGACGAATTCAAGATGTTTACGGAGCAGATGACCGGCTCCTATGCCGGCATCGGCGTGTACATCAGCCAGGCCGAGGAAGGCGTGTTCATTGCCGGCGTCATCGACGGCAGCCCGGCCAGCGAGGCGGGGCTGCAGCGGGGCGACGTCATCATGGCTATCGACGGCCAGCTGACGGCGGGAATGGAGCTGGAAGACGTATCCCTGTCCATCCGCGGCCCGGAAAATACGTCCGTCGTCCTGACGATTCGCCGCGACGGCGCCGACAGGGACATGACCTTGATACGCCGCAATATCCACATGCAGACGGCGGCCGGCGAGATGATCGAAGGGACGGATATCGGCTACATCCGCATCGCCTTGTTCAGCGAGGATACGGGCCGGGAATTTACCGAAGCCTATCAGTCCCTGCGGGCTCAGGGAATGAAAAAGATGATTCTCGACCTGCGCAATAATCCCGGCGGCCTGGTTGACCAGGCGACGCTGGTGGCTAGCAACTTCGTGCCGAAGAACAGCGTCGTCGTGTCCTATACGAGCAGCGACGGCCAGGAACAGCAGTTCGTCGCCGACGGGACAGATGAGGTCATTCCCCTCGTCGTGCTGGTCAATGAAAATTCGGCCAGCGCGTCGGAAATCGTTGCCGGCGACGTACAGGATTTGCAGCTGGGGCCCATCGTCGGCGTCCGTACCTTCGGCAAGGGAACCGTCCAGGGCGTCTATCCCGTTACGAAGGACGACGCCGTAAAGGTCACCGTAGCCAAGTATCGGACGACGAAGGGGCGGGAAGTCGAAGGCAAGGGCATCGAGCCCGATGTCGTCGTGCCCCTGCAGCCGAACGATCCCGTCGACTATCAGCTGGAAAAAGGGCTGGAACTCTTGCAGCAGCCGTAAACGAATTGAATTTCTTGGGCAAAATGACTTTACAGACGAGCCGTTTTGCTTTAAAATTTGAACAGTACCGTTTTAAGTGTATATAGCAGGACAGATAGACAGGAGACATGGTATATGTATGCTGTGTCTCTTTCTGTATATAGCGTCCTTTTCAGACATTTCGTATTCAATGAGGTGAATTATGTTTATCGATAGAGCCAGAATTTTTGTGCAGTCTGGAAAAGGCGGCGACGGCATGAGCAGCTTCCGCCGCGAAAAATTTGTCCCCAAGGGCGGTCCTGACGGCGGCGACGGCGGCCACGGCGGCAACGTCGTCCTCGTAGCCGACCGCAACGTCAACACCCTCGTCGACTTCCGCTTTCGCCGCCTGTTCAAGGCCAAGCCCGGCGGCAAGGGCCAGGGGGCGAACTGCTACGGCCGCAACGCCGAAGACCTGCTCATTACGGTTCCTTTGGGGACGATCGTAAAAGACGAAGAATCGGGCCAGATCATCGCCGACCTGAGCCATGACGGCCAGCAGGCCATCGTAGCCAAAGGCGGCCGCGGCGGCCGGGGCAACTGGCATTTCCGTTCCAGCTCCAACCGCACGCCGACCTTTGCCGAACGGGGCGAACCGGGCGAAGAACGATGGCTCCGCCTGGAGCTGAAGGTATTGGCCGACATCGGCCTGTTGGGCTATCCCAGCGTCGGCAAGTCGAGCATCCTGCGCAAGGTGTCGGCGGCTCAGCCGGAGGTGGCGGCCTATCACTTTACGACGCTCAACCCCATCCTCGGCGTCGTCGACCTGAACGATCACCGCAGTTTCGTCATGGCTGACATTCCCGGCCTCATTGAAGGAGCCAGCGAAGGCGTAGGCCTGGGCCACGATTTCCTCCGCCACATCGAGCGGACGAAGATACTGGTCCACGTCCTCGACGTGTCGGGCATGGAAGGCCGCGACCCCATTGAGGATTACGAAAAGATCAACGAAGAGCTGCGCAAATACAGTGAAAAGCTGTCGCGGAAAAAGCAGATCATTGCGGCGAATAAAATCGACATGCTCGGTGATTCGGACAATCTGGAACGGCTGAAAGCTTATATGGACGAACGGGGGCAGGAAGTATACCCTATCTGCGCCATGACCGGAGAAGGGCTGGAAGTCCTTCTCGAACGGCTGTGGGATCTGCTGGAAACGTACGTCGAAGAGCCGGAAGAAATCGCCGAAGAAGTCGTCTACAAGGCGCAGGACAAGCCGGACTTTGAAGTCAAGCGGGCCGACGACGGAGCCTTCGTCGTCACGGGGCCCCGTATTGAAAACCTCGTAGCCATGACGAACTTCGACGACGACCAGTCCCTGCGCCGTTTCCAGCGCATCTGGCGCTACATGGAGCTGGATAAGCTGCTGAAGGAAAAGGGCATTTGCGACGGCAATACCGTCCGCATCTGCGAAATGGAATTTGAATATCACGAATAAAAGGAGCAACGAGAGTGAACAATAAAGATAAGAAGAAATTAAAAGCAATGGCCAGCCTCATGCCGTCGGTCGTACAGATCGGCAAGGAAGGGCTGAGCGACGCCGTCATCGACAGCGCCAGAGCGGCCATCACGGCGCGGGAGCTCATCAAAGCCCACGTCCTGAACAATGCCAATCTGGACACGCGGGAAGCGATGGAAGACCTGGCCGATATGCTGGGCGCCGAGCTGGTGCAGGTCATCGGCCACTACGGCGTATTGTTCAAGAAAAAAGACGAAAAATCACACTTCGATTTTATTACGATGTAAGGTTGGGATAACATGGCCGGTAACCGGGAATTGCTGCAAAAGAAAAATCGCATTGTCGTCAAGGTAGGGTCGAGCACCCTGACCCACGAGACGGGAAAGCTCAACTACCACCGCATCGAGCGGCTGGCAATGGAAATCGCCGATTTGGCAAATCAGGGGAAGGAAATGGTCCTCGTGTCGTCAGGCGCCGTCAGCGCCGGCATGGGGCCGCTGGGGCTGTCGGCGCGGCCCAAGACGATCCGCGAAAAGCAGGCCGTCGCCGCCGTTGGGCAGGGCGTCCTCATGCATACTTATGAAAAGATGTTCCGCGAATACGGGCAGAACGTCGGTCAGGTACTGCTGACGCGCATGGATGCCCAGGACCGTAAGAAATTTATGAATTCTCGCAATACCTTGCTGACGATGCTGCAGATGGGCGTCATCCCCATCATCAACGAAAACGATGTCGTAGCCATCGACGAGTTTAAAATCGGCGACAACGACACCTTGTCGGCTATGGTCAGCAATTTCATCGAAGCCGACTTGCTCATCATCCTCTCCGACGTAGACGGCCTGTATACGGCCAATCCGCAGACCCATCCCGAGGCTCGCATCATTCCCGTCGTGACGGAGGTGGACAAGCACGTCTACGACATTGCCGGCGGAGCCGGCTCGTCTATCGGCACGGGCGGCATGTATACGAAGATACAGGCCGCGTCCATTGCCACCTCGTCAGGCGTTGACATGGTCATCGCTTCGGGCAGTGAAGACGGCGTACTGCGCCGCATTTGCCAGGGCGAGGACGTCGGCACCTGGTTTACGGCCAAGGATTCGAACCTGCATACGAAAAAGCGCTGGCTCCTGTCGGGAGGCAAGGCCCGGGGCAGCCTTATCGTAGACGGAGGCTGCCGCAACGCCCTCGTCGAGCACGGTTCCAGCCTGCTGCCCGTAGGCATCGCCGCCGTAGAGGGCGAGTTCCACGAAGGAGACATCGTCAACGTCATGTACGAAGGCCTCGTCATTGCCAAGGGCATCGTCAACTACAACAGCGAAAGCGTCGAAGCCATTAAGCGCCACAAGACCGACGACATCGAAAAGATTCTCGGCCACGAAGGCGTATATGAAGAAGTCATTCACCGCGACAACCTCGTCGTCATGCAGTGAGGAGGGATTGTTATGGAATCAGAAGTAGTAGTCAAAGCCAGAGCGGCTAAAATGGGGGCCCAGGAGCTGGCCTTAGTTGGTACGGATACGAAAAACAAAGCATTGGCGTATTTAGCCGACGAGCTGGAACGGCAGTCGGCCCGCATTATCGAAGCCAATCACCTGGATATTGCCGCGGCACGGAACAACGGCATGAGCGAAGCCATGCTGGATCGTTTGAAGCTGACAGAACAGCGGATTCACGATATGGCTGCCGGCGTGCGCCAGGTCATCGAGCTTTCCGACCCGGTCGGCCGCTGCCTTGAAGAATGGGACCGGCCCAACGGGCTGCATATCTGCAAGGTGACTGTGCCCTTGGGCGTCATCGCCATCATTTACGAATCGCGGCCCAACGTCACCGTCGACGCTGCTGCCCTGTGCGTCAAGTCGGGCAACGCCTGCGTCCTCCGCGGCGGCAGCGAGGCCATTCATTCCAATACGGCTTTAGTTGCCGTTATTAAGGAGGCTCTCAAAGCGGCGGGCCTCAATCCCGACATCGTAGGTCTGCTGGAAAATACGGACCGGGCTCTGGTGAAGGAGCTGCTGACCCTGCGCCAGTACATCGACCTGGCCATTCCCCGCGGCGGCGCCGGCCTCATCCGCATGGTCGTCGAAACGGCGACGGTGCCCTGCGTCGAAACGGGAAGCGGCGTCTGCCACGTCTACGTCGACAAGGACGCCGACCTGGACATGGCCGTCCGCATCATCGAAAACGCCAAGGTGTCCCGGCCGTCGACGTGCAACGCCATGGAAACGCTGCTGGTTCATGAAAGCGTATTGGCCCCGCTGATGAAGAAGCTCGTGCCGGTCATGAAGCAGGACTGCGTCGAAATGCGCGGCGACGACCTAGCGCGCAGCGTCGACAGCGCCGTCCTTGCCGCAGAGGAAGCCGACTGGGAAACGGAATACAACGCCCTCGTCATGTCTATCCAGACCGTGTCGTCCTTAGAAGAAGCGCTAGAGCACATCCGCCGCTACAGCACGCATCACTCCGAAGCCATCGTAACGGACAATCCGGAAACGGCCGAAGCCTTTCTGCGCAGCGTCGATTCGGCAGCAGTGTACGTCAACGCATCGACGCGGTTTACCGACGGCTTTGAATTCGGCTTCGGCGCGGAAATCGGCATCAGCACGCAGAAGCTGCACGTCCGCGGCCCCATGGGGCTGGAAGCCCTCGTATCCTATAAATACGTCGTCCGCGGTCAGGGCCAGATCCGGTAATGAAGCGCGTCGTGCAGGCCTACATGCGGACGCTGCGGCAGTACCTGTCAGCGCCGAAGACTCGCTATGAATACAAGCACTACGCCATCTGGCTGTTGTTATACGGCCTGACGCTGGCGCTGGTGTGGGGAGGAATTTATCTGTACCATGGAAATCACTAGGCTGGGGATCATGGGGGGAACTTTTAATCCTATTCACCTGGGACACCTGATGATCGCCGAAGAAGCGCGGCAGACCTTTCATCTCGACAGGGTGCTATTCATCCCTTCGTACATAACGCCCAATAAAAATATAGACGGCGCGACGGCGGAGCAGCGCCTGGCCATGACCAGGCTGGCGACGGCCGACAATCCCTATTTTGCCGTCAGCGATTTGGAAATACGCCGCAAGGGACGGTCGTACACCGTCGATACGCTGCGCTTTTTAAAGGAATTTTACGGCCCGTCGTATATTTTGTATTTTATATCGGGAACCGATACGATACAGGATCTGCCGCAGTGGTACAAGCCGGAGGAAATCCTCTCGCTGTGCCAGTTTGTCGGCGCGACGCGGCCTGACGGCACGCAGTCCATCGGTCAGGTCGTCGAGCATTTCGGCGAGCTGGGAAAGCACATTTTAAAGCTGACCGTACCGACTATGCAAATCTCTTCGACTGAACTGCGGCACCGTATACGCAGCGGACTGTCCGTCCGATACATGATGCCCAAAGTCGTTATAGAATATATCGAAAAACATGGAGTATATCAATGTACAGCGAAGAACTCAAGACAACCATTAAAGAACATTTAAAAGCGACGCTGAGCCAGCACCGGTACCAGCACGTACTGGGCGTGGCCCAGGCGGCGCGCCAGCTGGCCGAGCAGTACGGCGGCGATGTCGATCAGGCCGAGGTTGCCGGCTTGCTGCACGACGCGGCCAAGCAGATGGACCTGCCGGCCATGCAGAAGCTGGCCTGGCGAAGCTTCGGCACTACCTTGCCCGATACGGTCGTTTCTATCGGCAGCCTGCTCCACGGCTACGCTGCCGTGACCATAGCCAGGGAACAGTACGGCATCGACGACGCCGACCTTTTAGCGTCCCTGGCCCATCATACGACGGGGGCCGAGCATATGAGCCTCTTGGAAAAAATTATTTTTATGGCTGATTACATCGAGGTCAACCGCGATTTCGACGGCGTGGACAAGCTGCGCCGACTAGCTGCGGAAGACTTGGATAAAGCCGTGCTGGCCGGCTACGATTCGACCATATTCCATCTGCTGGAGCAGGGCAAGATGATTTACGTCGGCACGGTGACCAATCGGAATGCCCATATTTTATCGATGAAGAAGGATCGGACCCATCATGGATAAGAAGAAATGGTTTCACCGTCCGAAAAAAAAGCATACTATGCCGGGCGAACGGGAGCGGCGCAGAAAGCTACTGCACCTGCTGGCGGGCATCGTCGCCGTTGCGGCCGTTCTGTTCTTGTCCGTGACGGCGTGGCGGCACTACCAGACGTCCCGGGCCGAACAGTTTCAGAACCGCCTCGACGCCGTGCAGAACGGCGCGTCAGGTTCCTTTGAGCAGATCAGCCCCGATACGCCCTTGTACGTACTGGTCATCGGCCGCGACGGCAACACGCCGCAGCAGGTCAACTTCGTCGGCCTGGCGGCGGTCAATAAGGAAAAGAAGCATATCGACTTCATTATGCTGCCGGACAATACGAAGATTGAAGGCCGCAAGGAAAAGGGGATTCAGGAGCTCCAGGACGTGTATACCGAAGGCGGCCGGACCCTCGTTCAGGCCGTCGTGGAAGACATGTTTCACATTCCCGTTCCTTTTTATGTCGAATTTTCCGAAGATACCTTCGTGAAGATGATCGACATGAGCGGCGGCCTGCCCATGTATGTGGAAGAAAACATGTACCACGCCGACGAAACGGGCGCGACGGATATCAACCTGTTCCAAGGGTATCAGACCTTGACAGGGCAGGAAGCAGCGGGCTATATGCGCTACATCGATGAAGACGGTTACCTGTCGCGGACCCAGCGGCAGGAACGGCTGGTCAAGCTGTTTTACGCCGACCGGCAGCAGCGCTTCGGCATTTCCAATATGCTGTTTTTATACCGCTTCTGGAACAATGTAGATTCGAATATTTCCGCAAAGGATATAGCGGCCCTGGCCTTCAGCTTCCGCCACGTGCCGGCTGAAGACATTCATTTTTATATTTTGCCTGGCGAAAATACCAACGACGGGGCGACAGGCGGCAAAACGCTGTGGAGCTACGACCCCGTAGAAGGGCAGAAAATCATCGGCGCGACGAACAACGCCATCGCGCCGGCACCCGAACCGCCCAGCAACACGCCGTAAGGCAGAGTCAGAGAAGGAGAACACAGAATGCCAATTACCATAAAGACAACGAAAGAAGAAAGAGAACTGAAAAGCTATGAAATTGCGGCCCAGGCCGCTAGTGACAAAAAGAGCTGGAACATCGTCATCCTCGACATGGAACAGTCGTCCATGATGGCCGATTATTTCGTCATCTGCAGCGCCCGCAACAACAAGCAGGCCCAGAGCATTGCCGACAACATTGAAGAAGAAATGGAAAAGCACGGCTACGACGTGCGCCACGTCGAAGGCTACCGCGAAGGCAAGTGGATACTCATCGACGCCGGCGAAGTCGTGGCTCACGTATTTGTCGAACAGGACCGCAGCTACTATGATTTGGAAAACTTGTGGTGCGACGCCGAACGGATTCCGTTCGAAGGTGAGTAAGATGCAGGTACTGCAGGAAAACAGCATTGCCACGCTGGAAGTATTGCGCGCCAGCGACATGGGCGTATTTTTAAACGGCGGCACGGGCAATACGAACGACGACATACTGCTCCATAAAAATCAGCAGACCGAAGAGGTCCATGTCGGCGACAAGGTTACGGTCTTCTTGTATCATGACCCGTCGGGCCGCCTGACGGCCAGTATGCGCCTGCCGAAAATCAAGGTCGGCCAGATCGGCTATGCGCCGGTCATCAACACGACGCGCTTCGGCGCCTTCGTCGACGTCGGTACGGAGCGGGGCATCTTCATGCCCTTTGCCGAAATGAAGGGACGCCCCAAGGAAGGGGAATACGTATGGGTTAAGCTGTATGAAGACAAGTCCCATCGCCTGGCCGTATCTATGGAAGTAGAAGACGAAATGCGCCGGGCCTCCAGGGCGGCGACGGACGCCAAGGTCGGCGACTGGGTCGAAGGGGCGGTCTACAACATGACCGACCAGGGAGCCTACCTCATGACGCGGGAACGGTGGATTGCCTTTCTGCACCGCAGCGAATTCAGCGGCCCCATCCTCATCGGCCAGATGGTCAAGGGGCGCATCACGTACCTGCGCGAAGACGGCCGCATCAACATTTCCCTGCGCCAGACTAAGGAAAACGCCATCAACCCGGACAGCGAAAAAATCCTGGCCTTCCTCAAGCAGCGAAAGGGGAAGATGCCCTATGGCGACAAGACGGCGCCGGCGGTCATCAAGACGAAGTTCGGCCTGAGCAAGGCTGCGTTCAAGCGGGCCCTGGGCCATCTCATGAAGGAACAGAAAATCTACCAGCAAGAAGGCTGGACGTACTTAAAAGAAGATACGGAAGAATAAGACGCGGCGCGGCGCTGAAACCGGACCCGGCAGAGGGAAGGCTTTCGACGCCGCCTTTGTTTTAGCCTGGTAAATTGCAAGTTGAATTTGAACAACCATAATCAGGAAACACACTCACTAGCATAAACTTCATCGAGGAATGCATCAAATAGCTCTGACGGCGTATGGTAGCCCAAAACACGCCG
>NZ_JAOQKD010000001.1:423126-440237 GCF_025567065.1 Megasphaera stantonii | reverse complement strand
CGCCAGCGGCTGCCGTACTGCGTGTATGATGCAGAGCACAGCTGCCGTATGCCGGGGAGCGAAGGCGCATTACACGGAAGATGGATGAAAGATATCCAAAACAGTGGATATCACCATATACATTAGATACTAAAAGGCCGGATTTACATGCCAAGATGTTTCTGTCAAATATATACCCACAACAACTTGACACTGTCCGGGAAGCTGCGTTTTTTGACGCTCCTGTAGTATTGTGATATAATATATCCCGACAAAAATATATAAAGCGACAAAAGGCTATCCGGCAAGATGCGTTTCGGTCTGTTGCGGATAGCTTGTTTCTTGTGAAATCATATATAACCTGCTAATAAGACAAGATGTAAACGGTAATGACGTAGTAGTGAAATGGGGTATTCGATGAAGACGAGAAAAAAAATTGCAGCTATGATATGTTTCATGATGATGACTTCTGTATCGGTTGTCGGCGCGACGTTTCATCCCGGTGACCGGGGCGATCAGATCGTGGCGATTCAAAACGCCTTAGTCCGCAACGGCAGCGACATCGCCGTCGACGGCGATTACGGCACGGGGACGCAGGAAGCCGTCAAGGCCTTTCAGG
This sequence comes from Megasphaera stantonii, assembly GCF_025567065.1. NCBI lineage: Bacteria > Bacillati > Bacillota > Negativicutes > Veillonellales > Veillonellaceae > Megasphaera > Megasphaera stantonii. The sequence continues at coordinate 439,639 of NZ_JAOQKD010000001.1, read as the reverse complement.
AACGGCACGGCCTGGACGTAGACGGCATTGTCGGCGCCCAGACCTACGAAGCGCTCATGGGAGCGGCTATGCCGGAAAACGTGAGCAGCCACTTTATTGAAAAAAAAGCGATTAAAAACAAGGGGAAGGAAAACCTCATGTTTCCTCTGGTCACGGCGGATAACGCCATCAGCGTCGTCCAGCAGGCCTTGGCCAATAAGGGCTATAACCTCGACGTAGACGGCGTCTTCGGCGTCGGCACGGAACAGGCCGTCCGCAAATTCCAGGCTGACAACGGCCTCGACGTAGACGGCGTCGTCGGCAAGGCGACGTTCTATGCCCTGACAGGGGAAGCGCTGCCCGGCGGCCCCCTGCGCCGCTTCGGAAACGGCGGCTACGGCAGCGCGACGGGCACGGCCAACTCCCGCCTCGCCAAGCAGCTCCTGGGTATCGCCAACCAGTATAAGGGCGTGCCCTACGTCTTCGGCGGCTCTACGCCGTCGGGCTTCGACTGCTCAGGCTTTACGCGCTACGTCTATTCGGCCGTAGGCATCAGCCTGCCCCGCTGCGCCGACGAACAGTACAGCGTCGGCAGCGACGTATCTATGTCCAACCTCCAGCCCGGCGACCTGGTATTCTTCTCGACGTATGAACCGGGCATTTCCCACGTAGGCATCTACATCGGCGACAGCCAGTTTATCAACGCCTCCAACGACGGCGTCAGCGTAGCCGACCTCAACAGCCGCTACTGGGCGTCCCGCTACGTAGGAGCCAAACGGGTCATCAACGGATAAAACGCACGAATTTCATATGGCAACATACAGCGCGCCCTTCTGTGTCAGATAGAGATATCTGGTACAGAAGGGCGCGTTTTGTCATTTCAGCAGTTTATGGGCTAAGGCGTAGTCGACGAGCTCTGATTTCGTCGTGCAGCCCAGTTTCTGCATGAGCCGCGACTTGTACGTCGATACGGTCTTGATGGAAATGTGGAGCGTATCGGCGATGGCTGCCAGGGAATAGCCGTGGACGAGGTAGGTCAGGACTTCCCGCTCGCGGGCCGACAGGTCGACGGGGTCCTTCGGCGGGTCGATGAGGCTGTTCAAGAGGGTGTGGGCGTCTTCGTCGCTGAGGTAACGGCGGCCGTCCATGACGGTGCGCAGGGCCTGGAACAGCTCCGTGTCGATGACGTCCTTGCAGATGTAGCCGTCGGCTCCCTGGGTCATGACCTCCTTGATGTACTGCTGCTCGCTGTACATGGTGAGGACCAGGATTTTGACGGCCAGGCCGCGCCGTTTGATTTCCTTCAGGCAGTCGAGGCCGCTCATGACCGGCATGGACAGGTCCAGCAGGACGACGTCGACAGGCGTCGTTTCTAAGGCAGCCAGCACCTCTCGGCCGTTCGAGGCCTCGGCGGCGACGTGGAAATCGCCTTGGGACGACAGGAGCAGCTTGAGGCCCGTGCGCAGGATGCGGTGGTCGTCGGCGAGCAGTATGTTAATCGGTTTGGTCATGGGAGACGCCTCCTTTGTCAGATGAATCCTTCAGCGGCAAGGTGATGACGATGCACGTGCCGTCGTTGGGGTAGCTGTCGATATAAAAATGGCCGTTGAGCAGCTCCGCCCGTTCGCGCATGCTGACGATGCCCAGGTGGTTGTCGAGACGGGCCTGCTCCAGCGTATCTTCGCTGAAGCCGACGCCGTTGTCCGTAATAGACAGGGTCAGGGTCTCGTCGTCGGTTTTGATCGTAATATCTACCGCATCGGCCTGGGAATGGCGGACGATGTTGGTCAGGGCTTCCTGCATCAGGCGGTAGCACAAGAGGGAAATCGGATGGGACAGGTGGGAAAAATCGCCGCTTTGGGAAAAGGAAATGTGAATGTGCGGCTGGGCGCGGCGGAACGTGTCGAGGTATTTTTCCATAGCGACGATGAGGCCCAGGTCGTCGAGCAGGGGCGGGTGCAGGTTGACGGCCAGGTGGCGCAGCCCTTCCAGAGTGTCCTTCATCAGGTCGCGGACGCCGCACAGGAGCTCTTTGGCGTCGGCGTCGCTCGTCTTGTCCATGATGATGCGCAGGTAGGCCAGCATGGTGACCATGGACTGGCTCGTCTCATCGTGGAGCTCCCGGGAAATGCGCCGCCGCTCGTCTTCGCGGGCCGAAAAGAGCTGGCTGATGAGCCACATCCGCATCTTTTCCTTTTCCTGCAGGGCCTGGAGGAGTCGCGAGTTTTCCTGCTCGCGGGCAGACAGGCGCGACGACAGGGTGTTGAAGGCCCGGGCCAGACGGCCTACGTCGTCAGGCGTCTTTTCCGGCACCTTTACCTGATAATTGCCCCGTCCCAGCTGGCGCACGGCGGCGGCCATCTGCTGGATGGGCTTGAGGAAGCTGCGGGCGTAGCGCGTGGCCAGCCACGAAGAGGCGAGGCAGATGAGGATGATGAGGATGATCATTTCCAGAAAGCGGCGCTGCATGACCTGCATCATCGTCTTTTCCGACAGGCCGATGCGGAAATAACCGACCAGGCCGTTGTCGATGGGGCAGAGCACTTCGCGGATATACCCTTCGTTGCTGTCGAAGGTCACTGTATCTACGGCGACGCCGGGCTTCGGCTCCCGCACCAGGGGCAGGCCCTTGGGGATGCCGTTCGTAAAGGTGCTGGCTAAAATCTGTCCGTTGGGATGGAAGACGATGATGTAGCGGATCTGGTCGTTCAGGGACTGGATCTGCATGAGCCGCTCCGTCATGGAAAACCGGTCGTCCAGGAGAATGTCGCTGCTGATGACGGCGCTCATGGTCTGGCCGATTTCGACGCCCGACTTGTCGAGCTCCCGCTCCATTTCGGAGCTCGTCGTGTACAGCAGGAGGCTGCCGATGAGCAGGCCGCAGATGAAGATGGTGCCGACGATGAGGGCGTTAAATTTTACGTACAAGCTGTAATTTCTCATGGTTATTCTCCAGGTACGTTGTTGCGGATACTGTATTTATGGCGGAGGGCGGCGTACAATTCCGGCTCAGGCGGCACGAACTTGTCGATGAGGGTGCGCTGCATGGCCTCGTGCAGGGCCGGGTCCTGGTCCATGCTGTAGAAGATGCGGCGCAGCTCGGCCTTTTCGGCGTCGGGCAAATCGCTGCGCATCACGACGGGCCCTGTCGGAGCCGCCGGCAGGACGGCGAAGACCCGGACCTTTTCGCACAGCTGGGGATTCCGCCGGTTTACGAAGTCGTAAATCTGGCTGTCGACGCTGGCCGCGTCGGCCAGGTGGTTGGCGACGGCCCAAATGGATTTATCGTGGTTATAGGTGTAAAAGGTCGATTTGAAATAGGCCGAAGCCGACGTATTCATGTCCAGCAGAAGAAAGTCGATGGCCTGCCGGCCCGAATAGCTGAGGGGATCCGTAAAGGCGAAGACCCGGCCCTGCAGCTGGCTGAAGTCGGTAATGTCGCTGTCCGAGGCGGCGATGAGATAGGTCTGGTACAGTACGGACCCGTTGGTCTGGGTCATGGCCAGCAGCTCGATCGGCGTTTTGCCCCGGTAGGCCGAGTAGGCCCCGGTGGAGAAAAAGGCGATATCGGCGCCGCCGTTGTCCATGAGCTTGTTTAGTTCCTCGTAGGTCCGCTTTTGCAGGAGGACGGCCGGCTTTTGCAGCTCCTGGGAAATGTGGCTGACGAACTTCTGGTACGACTGGCGCGTTTCCTTAGGCGACATGACCGAGGCGAAGGCGATGCGCAGGGGCTGGACGGACGACGCCGTCGCCGCCGGGGCCGTCTGCGGCTGAGTCTGGGTAAAGTCGATGTTTCCCGCCGGCCGGTCGCAGCCGGCGCAGCACATCAGGACGGCTGCCGCCGCCGTAGCGAGCAGGCGAAGCCAGGTTTTGCTCCGTTTCATAGCATAGCTCCTTCACAGAATGATACGTAGTCTTTATATGTATCATATCATGAAATGACAGAGAGAGAAACTGACGGCGCCGTATAAAAAAAGAAGCAAAGAACGATGTCTTCGCTTCTTTTTCTAACTGCCGGAGCAGTTCCCTAGAAGAGTTTTGAGATGTATATGAAAGAGAGAAAGCAAGGGGGATTAATCTTCCTGCGGCTTGGCATTCCAAACGAGGAGAGCGAGGAGCGTCGAGGCGACAGCCGCGCCGACCCAGAATTCTGTAGCGTAGCCGAAGTCGTATACTTTTTCCCCGCCTACGACGGTAATCGTCATGAGCTTGCCTGTGACGAATTCCTGAATCGCCGCGCCGGCATAGCTCAGGAGGCCGATCATGCCCATAGCCGCGCCGGTAACGCGCTTCGGCACGATGTCGACAGCCATGAGGCCGCCCATGTAGCAGACCAGAGCGCCCATCGTAAATCCGTAGAAGGTCATGCAGAGCATGTCGACTGTAAAGGAATGGGGAGCCCAGACGAAACCGGCGATGGACAGGGAGTACAAGATGCCGTACAGCAGGGCCGGTTTATTGCGCTTGTGGTTGAAGAACTTGTCGGAAATGAGGCCGCACAGGAGAGCGCCGAAGATACCGGCAACCTGCATGTAGGCCATGACGCCGGCTGCGCCCATGATGTCGTAGCCCTTTTCCGTCGTGAGGTAGATGACGCCCCAGCTTTCGACGGCGTAGCGGGCGATGTATACGCAAAGGGAAGACAAGCCGAGAATCCAGACGGCCGGGTTTTTGACGACGGCGTTCCACTGCTGGGAGCTGACGGATTTTTTCTTTTCCGCGTCGACCTGTTCCTGCGTCTTTTCGCCGTAGTAGACGGCGCCGTTGGGAAGACCCATCGTTTCAGGACGGTCGCTCATGCCGAAGTAAATGAAGATCGTGCCGATCAGGGAAATGATACCGGCGGCGACGAAGCCCATGGACCAGTTGTAGGCCGATACGATGGCGGCGATGGCGAAATAGGCGAAGGAAGAACCGAGGTTATGGCTCGTAAACCATACGCCGTACAAGGTGCCGCGCTGCTTGTTGCTGAACCACTGGTTCAGGGCGACGATGGACGGGCCTGCGCCGTAGGACTGGAACCAGCCGTTGAGGCCCCATAATACGGCTAAGGGGACGAAGGAGTTTACCAGGCCCATGCCGACCATCGTAAGAGATGAAATGAAAAGACCGAAGGAGAAGAAACGCTTGTTGTTCATTCGGTCGGCGAGGAAGCTGTTGGTAAATTTCCCTAAGCCGTACGTGACGAAGAAGATAGAACCGATAATACCGATTTCCGTCGGCGTGACGATGCCCGACGCCAGGAGCGGCTTTTTGATGACCGAATAGCTCTGGCGGATGATGTAGTAAAAGGCATAGCCAATGGTGATGGAGGCGAATACGCGCCAGCGGACGCTGTTGAACTTCCGCTTGACGACTTCCGAATCGGCGATCTGCGCGATATCCGGACCGGTTTTGAAGAACTGCCACAATAAATTCAACATACAGAAAAACTCCTTTCTTCATACTGCCTGTGTTTGGTCGTTCTTATTTGTTGAATTTATTATAATAAAACATAGTAACCATGCGGTATCGGAAAAATTCTGATTTTGTTGTAGGAATTTTTCTGACAAAGAAAAGGCCGCGGCGATAAACGGAATAAGCGTATCCCTTTATCGCCGCGGATTGCGTTCATTTGATGAAATATGAATTTTATTGACGGAAACGATAACAGGTCGTTTCGATGGATGTCACTTCTTCTTTGGTAAGACCGGGAAGCTCCGTTGTCATGGCCTGTTCGATGGCCTTGGCATCGACGGTCCAGCGGGTTTTCTTCATATCTTTGCCGTGGGACTGGATGTACCGGGCTGTGCTGCGGGCCGCCACGCTGCAGGGCAGGCTTTGGACGACGTAGCGGAAATTGGTCCGCGGCACCGATTTCATGGGCTGCTTCCATACGTCTTCGATTTCCAGGGTATAGTCGCATTCGTGGTAGCCGTTGGACACGGCTTCGCGGCCGATGTCTTCCGTGTTTTTCAGGCCCATATCCAGGAGCAGGTAGTCGTAGAGGAGGATGTGTTCCCACTTTTCCCTGAGGAATTCCCGTTCGGGAAAGAGGCCGCACGGGTCATCGCCGTATAGCCGGAGCAAATCCAGCAGGAAGGCCAGGCGGTGGCGCTTGAAGGTGAAGGACACGGCTTTGAGGAATATCTCGCGCATCATGACGTATCGCTCCGCTTCGTCGCGGAAGTCGGCGTCAAAGTAGCTCAGCGGCGTTTCTTCCCGTATGTAGCGGACGAGCTTGCCCTCCAGGTCGACGAGGCGCCGGCGGGCTGCCCTTCGTTCTGCCGGCGGCAGGGACGGGTCCAGCCGCCTCCGGTTCAGCCGTTCCATGCGGTTCAGGCAGGCCGTTTCCACGGCTAAGGCGCTGAACAGGCCGTTGGCCTGCTGGCGTGAAAATATTTCCGATATATCGTCTTTCGATAAGGACTGGGCCATTAGATATCATGCTCCTTATGGCGAGATTCGTCGTCGATGGTAATTTTTACGTCTTTAAAATAGTCTTTAAAGGATTGGACCCACGTGCGGGCCGGATGGGACAGGAAGCCCTTGCTCTTCCATATCAGGGCCAGGGTCCAGTAGATAGACGGGGCGACAAGGGGGATATGGACGGCTTTGCCGGAAGGGATGCGTTGGCAGATGCTCCGCGGCAGCAGGGCGATGCCCATGCGGGCGATGACCATTTCTATCTGCAAATCCCAGTTGTTGCTCTGGCAGATGATCTTGGGATGGGCCATGATGTTCTGGTAGAACGAGTGTATGTATGGATTGAGGGCAAAGGACGGCGCATAGTATACGAGGGGCTCGTCTTTGATGTCGTCGAGGGTCAGCTCGCGGGCCTTCGCCAGCCGGTGGTCGGGAGGCATGACGATTTCCAGCGGTTCCCGGTGGAAGATGAAGAAATCGTAGGGCATTTCCGTCGTAATCGGCAAGGCGACGAAGCCGACCTGCACGAGGCCGTCGTCGATGGCCGAGACGATGTCCAGTGAGCCGACCTCTGTCAGCTCCAGCTCGATTTGCGGATAGGACGTGATGAAATGGCCGATAAACGGCGAAATGAGAGACGACGCGATCATCGGCGGGACGCCGACGGTCAGTTTTCCGGCGTTCAGCAGCTGCGGAGATTCCATTTCTTCGTTCAGGGCCGTGAAGTCGTTTAAAATGCCTTCGATGCGGGGAAGGAGGTATGCGCCCATTTCCGTCAGCTCGACGTTTTTTCCCTTGCGGTCAAAGAGGCGTATGTTCCAATGTTCTTCCAGCGCCTTGATGCCTTTGCTGATGGAAGGCTGACTGATATGAAGCGCTTTGGACGCTTTTGTAAAGCTTTTTTTATGGGCTACTTCGACGAAGTAGGTCAGCTGGAATAAATCCATAGTTATATTTCACCTCGCATTAATATCCTTAATAGTACCATATTTCAAAAGAGAATAGAATACAGTTGCCTTCGATTCCTTCCGAATTTCGTCACTTCGGCGGGATATGCTGAGATTTTAAGCGCAGGCTGTGGACAGGCGCAGGTTTTTGTGGGAAAATTTAATATGGATACGATTCTGTTTTACAGAGACAAAAGGATGTATAATACTTACAGAGAGAAGACGAAAAGGAGGAGCCTATGACGACGGTACGTTGGATCATGCACGTCGATATGGACGCGTTTTACGCGTCTATCGAGCAGCGGGACAATCCGGCCCTGCGGGGGATGCCGGTCATCGTCGGCGGACTGACGGGGCGCGGCGTCGTCGCGACGGCGTCGTACGAGGCGCGGCAGTTCGGCGTGCATTCGGCTATGAGCATGAAGCTGGCCCGCAGGCTGTGCCCGAACGGCGTGTTCCTGCCGGTGCGCATGTCCCATTACCGGCGTATTTCCCACCAGATTCGGCTCATCCTGTCCCATTACTCGCCCTTCGTAGAGCCCCTGGCGCTGGATGAAGCTTTTCTGGATGTGTCGGGCATGGGACTGAAATATCCGAACATCGTCGACATCGCCAAGGCGGTCAAGCAGGATATCCGGCGGACGACGGGCCTCGTCGCCTCGGCCGGCATCGGGCCGAATAAGTTTTTGGCCAAGCTGGCGTCGGATTTGAAAAAGCCCGATGGACTGATGTGGATTCCCTACGGCGAGGAACGGGCCATCCTGGCGCCCCTGCCGGTGAGCCGCCTGTGGGGCGTCGGCAAGGTGACGGAGCAGGCCCTGCGGCGGGCTGGATTTCATACCATCGGCGACGTTGCCGATGCTGGCCCGGAGGCGCTGATGCCCATTGTCGGCAATCAGGCTCATCGGCTGCACGACCTGGCGTTAGGCAAGGACAACCGGCCCCTGGAGGTCAGTCGCCGTCCCCAATCTGTCGGCAACGAGCATACCTACGCCCACGATTTGGTCAGCGACGACGAAGTGGACGAGCAGTTCCGCCTGCTGGCCAACGAGGTGTCGTGGCGGCTGCGGCAGAATCATCTGATGGGGCGGACGATTACGATCAAAGTGCGCTTCGCCTCGTTCCGCACCATTACGCGGTCCCTGACGATCGACGGCATGGGGACCTGCTCGGAAGAGCAGCTGTATTTCTCGGCCAAGCGGCTGTATCATAAATGCGGCGGCGCAGAGCCTATCCGGCTGCTGGGCCTGTCCGTCAGCCAGCTGCAGCCCCTGCAGGTACAGTGCGATTTATTTTCCGACGATTCGGAAACGAAGGCCAAGGTAGCCGAGGCCATCGACAAGCTGCAGAAGCGGTTTGGCCGCCAGGCTATCATGAAGGGATTTTTATGGGAAATGTCTCATGAAAAAGACTAAAGCACCATATACTATAAACGAGGAGTGTATATCATGGCGATTTTTAAAGTAGCAGCCCATACGGGAGACAACAACAACGGATACATCGAATACGATACGGAAACGAAGGAGCTGGGCGTCCATCTGAACGACGAAGACATCAATGCCAAGGTCCGGGAGTACTTGACGACGGAACGGCCCCTGCACCGTTTTACGGATTTATCGTACTACGAAACGGTCAGCGTCGTGCCGACGGACGACGTAGAGTCGCTGAAATTAGCCTTGTGCTATATCTGGCTGGCTCTGGGTGTCCACGTCGACTGGAGCCGCCCTGTCGAAGGGTAAGGCGAAACGAGAGGGAAAACGACATGTCCACAAGATATCCACATTCTGTGCCCTGCGGTGTGGCTAGAATGTGGATGTTTTTTGCAAACGGCGAAAATACGCCGTCCGCGGCGGTGCATAACTCGGCGGATAGAGCGGGCAAAATGTGTATAACTGTACGCCTGACTATGAAAACAAGCGTTTGCGTTAACATAAAAACCGCATGATTACGCCGTTCTTGGGGATATGTAAAGACTTGTTTACAATGTGCATAACTGACGATGAATTGTGGATAATTTTTACGCACAGCCTGTGGACATCTGAAGAAAAGGGAAAAAATCAGGTAAATACGGGCTGTATGGGAGTTTCCCAGCTGTGAAATTTTCCAGTTATCCACAATGTATGCAGTGTATTCGATATGTAGGAGTGGAGTAGACAAATGAAAGCGATTATTGACGGATTACTCGTATTGTCTAATGAAATCGTAACGGGACATATTCTGATGTATGAAAAGGACATATGGAAAATCGTACCGCGGCACCAGTTCCGCGCCGGCATGTGCACGGAATTGATTGACGCCAACGGCGGCTTTGTCGTGCCGGGCTTTATTAACGAGCACATCCACGGCTGCGCCGGCGCCGACGTGATGGACGAAGACGGGCAGGCCTTGGAAACGATGCGGAAGGCCCTGCCGGCTACGGGCGTCACGTCCTTTGTGGCGACGACTATGACCCAGTCGAAGGAAGCGATGGCCGGGGCGCTGGAACGCATTCGCCAGGCCATGGGCAAGCAGGGCGGCGCTCAGGTTCTCGGCGCCCATCTGGAAGGACCCTTCGTGAGCGAAGCCTATAAGGGGGCCCAGGCGGCGGGGCACCTCGCGGCTCCCGATTTTTCCTGGATTGCGCCCTATGCTGACGTCGTGAAGATCGTCACCGTAGCGCCGGAAGTATTGAAGAACAAAGACTTTTTGAAGGATTGCCGGGACCATCAGATTCTCGTGTCGCTGGGACACAGCGCGGCGACGTATGAAGAGGTCATGGAAATCGTCGACGCCGGCGGACTGTGCCATGCGACGCACCTGTACAACGCCATGGCTCCCTTCCACCATCGGCAGCCCGGCCTCGTCGGCGCGGCCCTGCTGTCGCCGAAGGTACACTGCGAGTTGATCTGCGACAACCTGCATGTTCATCCGGCGGCGCAGAAGCTGGCCTATCAGCTGAAAGGCCGCGACGGCATTATTCTCATAACCGATTCGATGCGTGCCTGCCTGCAGGGCGACGGCGAATCGGAATTGGGAGGCCAGGCCGTATACGTCAAGGACGGACAGGCCCGTCTGGCCGACGGTACGCTGGCCGGAAGCACAGCCGTCATGAATCAGGTCGTGCTCAACTTCCTCATCAACAGCGGCGCGTCCCTGCCCGACGTCGTGGCCATGGCTTCAGCTAATCCGGCAAAGGACTTGGGCCTGTACGACCGCCTGGGCTCGCTGGAAGAAGGAAAGCAGGCCGACGTCGTCGTATTGGACAGCAACGATTTCCACGTGAAGCAGACGGTCATCGCCGGCGAGCTCGTGTATGATGAATTGGCAAAATAGGTTAAATCGATGGATCACAATCGGGGTCGGTTTTCTCGTAGCAGCAGCGCTGCTTACGGCCTGTCAGCCGGCCCCGGAAACAAAGGCAAATGTATCTGGCAGCGAAACAGTGGAAGAACGAGCTGCGCGCATCGTTGCGGCCATGTCGCCGGAAGATAAGGCCGGACAGGTGATGATGGTCGGTTTAATGAATGAGAAGCTGCAGCCTGAAGACCTGCGGCAGCTGGCAATCTGCCGGGCCGGCAACGTCATTTTGTTTGACCGCAATATGCAGTCGCCGGCGCAAGTCCGGGCTTTGTCCGGCGAAGTGAAACAAACGATTGAAAGGCAATGCGGCATAGCGCCATTTATTGCTGTTGACCAAGAAGGCGGACAGGTACTGCGCATGCGGGATCAGTTTCTTCCTGTTCCCAGTCAGGAAGAAATCGGCCGCGGCGGCAGCCCTGGGAAAGCCAGACAATGGGCTGCCGATACAGGACGTGAATTGAAGTCTATGGGGATTAACGTCAATTTTGCGCCCGTTGTCGATTTAGGTTCTTCGGCAGAGCGCTCATACGGCAGCGATCCGGAAATGGTATCGGCATATGCAGTACAGGCTTGTCAAGGCTATGCAGAGGCGGGTATTTGGTGTGCTATTAAACACTTTCCCGGAATCGGCAAGGTTCAGACAGATCCGCATATAGACGGAGACAGCGTTGCGGCTTCTAAAGACGAGCTGATGCAGCAGGATCTGAAGCCCTTTGCAGTGATTATACGGCAAATACCTGCTGATGCCATGCTCATTATGGTGTCGAATGTTACCTTTCCCTCTTTGGATGCGGAATATCCGGCATGCGTATCGCAGACGGTTATGACGGATTTGTTGCGGGAGACATATGGCTACAAGGGCCTTATCGTATCGGACGATATGGAAATGGGCGCCATGGCCAAGCATTATGCCTTTTCCGACATGGGTGTCATGGCCTTGAAAGCTGGTGCCGATATGGTGCTGGTTTGTCATGATTACGGTCATGAACAAGAGACACATGACGGCATAGTAAGGGAATATAAGGCAAATCCGGAATTTCGCCAAATGGTTGATGAAAAAGTAATGCATATTGTAGAAACAAAATTGAAAATGAATTATTTGTAAACTGTGTTCTGTAGAATATAGTAAAAGACCATGCAGCGTCGGTTCGTAACGGCCGAACGAGGCATGGTCTTCTTTGTTTCCGAAACGGCTTCAGCGAGGAGCCTTTCGGTATGTTTTTCTGTAGTCGCGGGGAAGAAGCTGCGTCGCTTCCTTGAAGGCCTTGGTGAATTTTCCCTGCGTTTCGTAGCCTACGGCGGCGGCAATCGCGGCGATGGAGTCGTCCGTCTGCTGCAGGAGCTCCATGGCCTGGCGGATTCGGTAGGATCGCATGTAGGCGGCGATGGGCTGGCCGTAGACGGCTTTGAAGGTCGTTTTCAGGGACGACGTGTTGATGAAATACGTCTTGGCTAATTCGTCGATGGTGTACCGCTTGTCCAAATTCGCCGTCATGAGGGCGTGGATGTCCTGTACGACCGACGCCAGCTGGGCGTCGCAGCTTTGCTGGGCCGCGGGAGCGTCGATGTCGGCGCGGACGAGATACAGGAGCAGCTCCAGGGCGGCGATCTTGCAGGCCGCCGGGCGGTAGGGCTCCGGCGTGTCGTACAGGGAGGAAAAGAGACGTTCCAGCTCCTGATTCGGCGGGAAAACGACGGGCGCCGCACCGTATTTTTCGATGAGTTTCTCCGCCGTCGTGCCGGCGCTGGCGATGATGTCGGCCGGCGTGCCATTCAGAGCGCGGAAATCGACGGCCAGTCCCGCCCCTTCAAAATAGCCTAAAGGCAGGGACATGGCCGAATCGGCGCAGCAGTCCATCATGTGAGCTGCCGTCGCTCCCGCGCCGACGTAAGAGACGAAGCCCTTCGTCAGGTTCCAGCCGGCCCGGCCGCTGCGGCAGAAGGTGACTTCGATGGCGTCGTGCAGCGCTTCATGGCGGAACGATACGGTCGGCGCGAGGATTTGCCAATAGGACAGCTCGATGCCGGGAAATATCGTCGCCGCCGTCATGCATCCCTTGCCCTCTGTGCGGACGGTCACGCTGCGGATAGGCGGCAGGCCCGTTTCCAGTATCTGAATGGAGCAGACGCCGTCCGGAATAGAGCGCAGCGCGTCTTCTAACTGAGCCCGGCGGTCATTCATAGGAATCACCTTCCTTGTCCGGCATCGGGCAGGCGATGTCGACGAGTTGCTCCGTCATGGCGTGCAGTGCTTCGGCTTGCCGGGTTCGTACGGCCTGATAGTATACTTCTTTGCCGTCGCGGCGGCTGGTAATGAGGCCGCCGGCCTTCAGCAGCTTTAAGTGATGGGATACGGCGGGGCTGCTCATGCCGACGAGGGCGGAAATATTGATGACGCATTCTTCGCAGTGGCACAGCAGCCAGAAAATGCGCAGGCGGCTGGCATCGCCCAATAATTTGAATATATTCGATACGGTTTCAAAATCCTGTACGGCCGGCATGTGCTCCAGATGCTCGATAGACTGGCCGTGATGGTGCGGCAACGTAATCGGTTCCATAGGATCGGGTCTCCTTTCGCCTTTATTGTATCATAGGGGGCTGCCGAAGAAAACGGGAAGATAGGCTGCGGAAGCGGCGACACTGGACGATTTTGCCCGATTGGAAATGGTTTTTGCCCAAACGGAACGGACTGGCTAGGCTGCGTTGACTTTCGCCGCCTCTATGGTATGATGTAGTCAAGAAAACGATTAAACAATTATTTAATCGTAAATACCTATACAACGAGAGGAGAGCTTACACATGAAAAAGACCTATAAAATCGACGTAGACTGCGCGAACTGCGCCAATAAGATGGAAGATGCGGCCCGCCATACGGCAGGTGTCGCGGCGGCGACGGTAAACTTCATGACCTTGAAGATGATCGTCGAATTCGAAGACGGGGCCGACGTAAAGGCTGTCATGGAGGAAGTCCGCAAGAACTGCAAAAAGGTCGAAGACGACTGCGAGGTTTTCATCTGATGTACAGAAGCCGCCTGGGATAAGGCGGCGTTTGCTTTACGAGGTGACATACTATGAATAAGAAACAGAAAAAAATGCTCCTGCGCATCGTCGCCGCGGCCATACTCATGGTGGCCTTGGCCTTTGCGCCTGTCGACGGAGCGGCCCGGTTCGTGGCGTATACCGTGCCGTACCTGCTCGTCGGCTATGATATTTTATGGAAGGCTCTGAAGGGCATCAAGAACCGCCAGGTCTTCGACGAAAACTTCCTCATGGCCGTAGCGACGGTCGGAGCCATCGTGCTGGCTGTATACAGCGGCAGCGGCGACTATACGGAAGCCGTCGCCGTCATGCTCTTTTATCAGATCGGCGAGCTCTTCCAGAGCTACGCCGTCGGCAAGAGCCGCCGCAACATCAGCGAGCTCATGGATATCCGCCCCGATTACGCCAATATAGAACGAGACGGCCAGCTGGAACAGGTCGATCCTGACGAAGTGGAAATCGGCAGCGTCATCGTCGTCCAGCCTGGCGAAAAGGTGCCCATCGACGGCATCGTAACAGAAGGAATGTCGAATTTGAATACGAGCGCCCTGACCGGCGAAAGCCTGCCGCGAGACGTCGCGCCGGGAGATGAAATCATCAGCGGCTGCATCAACATGACCGGCGTCCTGCGCATTCGGACGACGAAGGACTTCGGCGAATCGACGGTATCGAAGATTTTGGATTTAGTCGAAAACGCCAGCTCCCGCAAGTCCAAGTCGGAAGACTTCATTTCCAAATTCGCCCGCGTCTATACGCCGGCCGTCTGCATCAGCGCCCTCGTCCTGGCCGTCGCGCCGCCTGTCGTCCGCATGGCCGCTATGGGCCTTGCGCCGGAATGGGGGACGTGGATTTACCGGGCCCTGACCTTCCTGGTCATCAGCTGCCCCTGCGCACTGGTCATCAGCATTCCCCTGAGCTTCTTCGCCGGCATCGGCGGGGCCAGCAAGGAAGGCGTTCTCGTCAAGGGTTCCAACTATTTGGAAACCTTGTCCCAGACGAATATCGTCGTCTTTGATAAGACGGGCACCCTCACGCAGGGCGTCTTTGAGGTCAACGGCATTCACCACAGCGGCATGGACACGGACGAACTCATCGAGCTGGCGGCCCTGGCTGAAAGCGCTTCGTCCCATCCTATCAGCAAGAGCCTCCAAAAGGCTTACGGCAAGCCGATCGACAGAAGCCGCGCGACGGATATTCAGGAAATCAGCGGCCACGGCGTCATAGCCATGGTAGACGGCCGGCAGGTCGCCGCCGGCAACGACAAGCTCATGGCCAAGCTCGGCGTCAAAGCCATTCCCTGCCATCAGGCCGGCACGATTATCCACATGGCCGTCGACGGGGTCTATGCCGGCCATATCGTCATTTCCGATGTCGTAAAGCCCACGTCCCGCCGGGCCATCGCGGCCTTGAAGGACGCCGGCGTTCGCAAGACCGTCATGCTGACGGGCGACGCCAAGGCTGTGGCCGCACAGGTTGCCTCGTTCTTAGGCATCGACGAAGTATTCAGCCAGCTCCTGCCGGCCGATAAGGTGACAAAGGTAGAAGAGCTGCTGAGCCGGAAAGGGAAGAAGGAAAAGCTGGCCTTCGTCGGCGACGGCATCAACGACGCGCCGGTCCTGCGCCGGGCCGATATCGGCATCGCTATGGGGGCCATGGGTTCCGACGCGGCTATTGAAGCGGCCGACGTAGTCCTCATGGACGACGACCCGCTGAAAATCGCCAAGGCTATCCGCATTTCCCGCAAATGCCTGGGCATCGTATACCAAAACATCGTCTTTGCCATCGGCGTCAAGCTCCTCTGCCTGGCTTTGGGAGCTGTGGGCCTGGCCAACATGTGGCTGGCCATCTTCGCCGACGTCGGCGTCATGATCCTCGCCGTCCTCAACGCCATCCGGGCGTTATTCGTACACAACCTAGGAGGAACAGACTATGAAATTTCAACAGATTCGCAACGCGACGACCAAGCTGGAGTACGGGGGAACGACGTTCCTCGTCGATCCGTGGCTGGCTGATACCGGTGCTATGGGCTCGTTTCGCCAGATCAATAATCCTGACTTTTCCCCAATGCTGGACGAACAGCTCGATATTCCCATGCCTATGTGCGGATTGCCCATGGCGGCCAACGAAGTATTAAAAGGCGTCGACGCCTATATCGTGACGCACGTGCACCCGGACCATATCGATATGGGCCCCGACGGAACCTGCGGCGGACCACTCTGCCATGATACGTCCCTATGGGTGCAGAACGAAGGCGACGCCGCTGTCATGAAGGCATCCGGTTTTACCGATGTTCGCCTGCTATCGGAACAAGGGACGACGGTACAGGGCGTTAAGTTGACGAAGATTGAAGGTCAGCACGGTACCATCGAGCCCTGCGGCCCGTCGTGCGGCGTCGTCTTAGAGGCTGAAGGCGAACCGACGGTATACCTCGTCGGCGATACGGTCTGGTTTGACGCCGTAGAGCAGGCTCTTCGGACCTATAGGCCCGCCGTCATCGTCGTCAACGCCTGCGCGGCGTACCTCAAAAAGAACGGCCGCCTCATCATGAATGCCGACGACATTGAGCTGATTCGCCGGGTTTGCCCCGACGCCTGGATTATTGCCAGCCATATGGACACAGTAGCCCACGCGGCTTTGACGAGGTATTCCCTGCGCCTGGTCTTGGAGGCTAAGGGCTTAGACGACGTATATATCCCCGATGACGGTGAAACGTACGTCTTCGATTGACATACTCCAGATTCCCTCTTTAATATATAAACGCGGCGGGGGGGGGGGGGGGGGGGGGGGGGGGGGGGGGGGGGGGG
>NZ_JAOQKD010000001.1:266338-422968 GCF_025567065.1 Megasphaera stantonii | reverse complement strand
TTTGTTTGCCATAGCAAAAGAATGAGAGGAGGCGATTGTTTTGAGTGAAATGGCTATGTTTTTTGGCGAGTCTCGGTACATAGAATATAAGCGGGAAGTTCCGAAAGATAGTTTAAAATACATGAAATCTGTTGTAGCGTTTGCTAATGGTGACGGCGGACAAATTATCTTTGGCGTTGAGGATAATACCGAAAAGGTTATTGGTGTACCTGCCGAGACCTTATTTCAAACGATGGATGCGTTGACGAATGCCGTAACGGATAGTTGTGAACCCATGATTATACCTAATATAATGGTTAGAGAAATAGATGAAAAGCAAATTATTATCATGGAGATAATGCCGGGAATGGAACGGCCATATTTTATTAAAAGCAAAGGAATGATTAACGGTACCTATATCAGGACTGCTGGAACGACTCGTCCTGCCGATCAAGTTATACTGCAAGAGCTAATTTTAGAAGGCCGTAATAAATTTTTTGATCAGGAACCTGTTTGGCATGGAATGGTTGCCGACTATGAAATTGATGCATTATGCCGGCAGTTGTATGAGATTGCGTTAAAAAATGCTAAAACGGCAGAACAAAGACAGGCTGTAAAAAGAGTTACGAAGAATACGTTGTTGTCTTGGGGCGTATTAGCGGAACGGCAGCATATGGTGCTGCCGACGAATGCATATTCCATGCTGACGAATACGAACGGTTTGCCGCCGCTTATCCAATGCGCCGTCTTTAAAACGGAAAACAGAGCTATATTTGTAGATCGCAGGGAAATAACCGGGACAGTACAGGAGCAAATAGAAAAGGCGCTGCAATATGTGCTGGAAAAAATAAATATGGGTGCCCGATTTCACGGCATCTATCGAGAAGATGTGTATGAATTGCCGCCAGATAGTCTAAGAGAATTAATTGCGAATGCAGTAGTACATCGAAGTTATTTAGAACCAGCTCCCATACAAATTGCCTTATTTGCCAATCGACTGGAGATTACATCTCCTGGTGGTTTGATGCGCGGCGTGACCGTGGCAAAAATGAAAGAAGGCTTTTCGAAGATTAGAAATAGAGCTTTAGCAAGCGCTTTTGCTTACATGAATATCATTGAGCAATGGGGAAGTGGTATTCCTAGAATTATGCATGAGTGCCAAAAGTATGGGCTTCCAGAATTGGAAATTATAGACTTAGACGGAGATATGCGAGTTAATTTATATAGGTGTACCAAGGCGAAGACTGACCAAAAGACTGACCAAAAGACTGACCAAAAGACTGACCAAAAGACTGACCAAAAGACTGACCAAAAGACTGAAAGCAACCCTATACTAACAGACAATGAAGCGGCTATTTGGCAAATATTGCTGCAAAAACCAAGTTGTACGCAGAAGGAAATGGCCGGGATCCTGCGATGGAAGCCGGGAAAAATTAAATACCATATCCGCAATTTGCAGGCAAAAGGCCGAATCATACGAGTTGGGTCCCATAGGAAGGGATATTGGCAGCTCGTTCAGCCAGAAAAATGATGAATATTCCCGATTCGAAATGAAGAAGCCGGCGATGCCGTTTACATTTTAGACTATACGCACAACGCTCCGGCCTTATAACGAGGAAACGCCCCGTGTCAGCATTATGACTGATACAGGGCGTTTTGTCATTTCTTCGTATTGGACAGGACGATGGCGGCGACCATGAGGACGCTGCCCAGGCATTCCTGGAGGCTGACGCCGTGGTTGTAGAACCAGACGGCTAGGAGAAATCCGAAGACGGCTTCCATGGAAATGATGAGCGAGGCGTGGGCGTCGCTCGTGTGCTGCTGGGCGATGTTTTGAGCCGAGAAGGCGAAGACCGTATTGAGCAGGACGAGGTAGGCGATGCCGATCAGGGCGTTTTCACCGGCGTAGACCAGGGCGTCGGGCAGGCCGGAAAAGGGCAGGGCCAGCAGCCCCGGCGTCAATAGCTGAAAGAAGGTCATGGAAAACATGTCGGCTCCCTTGACGAAGTTGCCGACGTATACAATTTGAATCGAAAAGCAGATGGCCGCCATGAGGGACAGGACGTCGCCCAAGGTAGGCGTCAGATTTCCCGGCTTCAGGCACAGCAGGGCCAGGCCGGTTACGGCCAGCAGGGCGCAGCCGACGTCGCGGCGGCGCAGGGGATTGTGAGCCAGGGCGACGGACAGAAAGGGGACGAAAACGGCGTAGGACGTGACGAGGAAGGAATGGCGCTCTACTGTCGTCAGGGCCAGGCCGTTGAGCTGGAAGATGAAGGCGATGAACTGAATGGCGCCGATAATGACGCCGTATCGTATTTCGCGCCCCGTGCCGCGGAGTATCTGCTTATGGAAGAGCAGGAACATGACGGCGGCGGACAGGAGGAAGCGGGAGCTCATGACGCCGAAGGCCGACAGGGAGGACAAGGCTTCTTTCGATGCGATAAAGCCGCCGCCCCAGATGACGGCGACGAGGAGAAGGGCAAGGTCTGCGGCGAGCATTTTAAGCCGCGGCGTACGGGACAGGTTCATGAAAACACCTCTGTATTAATGTGGCTGAAGACGCGGCGATGGCGTCTTGACTAATTACTGTATTATAACAAGTTTTTGCCATGCTTAAAAGGTAGGGCGAGACATGTGTCCAAAGTATTTGCCTGTCGGGGCTTTTCTTTTTATAATGGAAGACATGAAACCGAGAGCGCCGCAGCAGGCGCACTATAGAAAGGGAGAATATACGATGAAACGCGTACTGATAATTACTTCGAGCCTGCGGGCTCACAGCAATTCCGACGCCCTGGCCGAGTCCTTTGCCCGCGGGGCGAAGGACGGCGGCTGCGACGTGACCTGCGTCAGCCTGAAAGGAAAGAACATCGCCTTCTGCCGGGGCTGCCTGGCCTGTCAGGAACGGCAGGACTGCGTCATTGCCGACGCCGCCGCGCCCATTGCCGAAGCGATGAAAGAGGCCGACGTTATCGCCTTTGCTACGCCTGTATACTATTACGGCTTGGCAGGACAGCTCAAGACCCTGCTGGATCGGGCCAACTGCCTGTTCCCGTCGGACTACCGGTTCCGGGACATTTATCTGCTGGCTTCGGCGGCTGAAGACGAGGCGACGACGATGGACGGGCCTATCCGCGGCATACAGGGCTGGATCGACTGCTTTGAAAAGGCACGGCTGGCCGGTACGGTCTTTGCCGGCGGCGTCAACGACGGCGGCGATATCGAAGGCCATCCGTCGCTGCAGCAGGCTTACGAAATGGGAAAAGAAATCTAAAAAAAGAGTTGAAATCGCCGTTTTTTGGTGATATAATTAAAAAGCTTGAATCGTGTCAAGCTCCTAACCCTTCTGCGGGAAGGGTCATATGTCCAAAAGAGGAGGTGATTTCGTGAACAAGTACGAAGTCATATTTATTGCAAAGCCGCTTGAAGAAGCAGAAGTAGATCCGATCGTTGAATTCGTGTCCAATTTGCTTACGAAAAACAGCTGCAATATCGAAAAGGTAGATCGCTGGGGCAAACGCCATTTAGCTTACCCGGTCAAGAAACAGGCCGACGGCTACTATGTGTTGATCAACTTTGAAGCAGATCCTGCTACGATCAAAGAAATCGACCGCGTTTTGAAAATCCGCGACGAAGTCCTGAAACACTTGATCGTCAAGATCGACGAATAACCGGAGGCGCGAAGGTATGAATTCAGTACAGTTATTAGGCAATTTGGCCCGTGACCCGGAAATCCGTTTTACGAAGACGGGCAGAGCCGTAGCCATGTTTACCGTCGCCTGCACTCGCACGTACGTGCCGATGGGCAGCACGGAACAGAGAGAATTAACTGATTTTATTCCTTGTGTTGCTTGGGGTAATTTGGCGGAAAGCTGCGGCAACAACTTAGCAAAAGGCAGCCGCGTGTTCGTTCAGGGCCGTATTTCCGTGCGTTCCTATGAAACGCCGGACGGTCAGAAACGGTACCGCACCGAAGTCGTTTGCGATCTCGTTGCCCAGGCCTTGGGAAGCGATCACCAGCAGCAGATGCCTGTTCATCAGGCCGCTCCTGTACAGTCCAGACCGGCCGCTCCTGGCGCAGGTTTCGGCAGCATGGGTTCCGATGCTGTTGACGAAGAAATCCCATTCTAAAGTCAAACAAAGCCCTTCTTAATTTTTGAAGGAGGATACATAGATGAGAAGAGAACGCTCGAGAAAACCGAGAAGAAAAGTTTGCAGCTTCTGCGTAGATCATGCTGAACAGATCGACTACAAAGATATTGCAAAACTTCGCCGTTTCACAACAGAACGTGGCAAAATCCTGCCGCGCCGCATTTCCGGCGTTTGCGCAAAACATCAGCGCAAACTGACTGTTGCAATCAAACGGGCAAGAGCTATCGCTCTGCTTCCGTACACGGCAGAATAATACACCATGACATGAACTGTCCTGTAAGATCGTCTTGCAGGACAGTTTTTTTGCGCCTGTTTTGCGGCAGATGCAAGGGCGAAATGTGGTATAATTGGAATCATACCTGCGAAAGAGAGAAGGAGGCGCCGCTCGTGTCGATGCTGGAAGAAATGCTGTTTTTGCTCGTCCTGTTTGGAGCCAACGTCATTCAGGGGATTACGGGCTTTGCCGGGACGCTCCTGGCGATGCCGGCGTCGATTCTGCTCATCGGGCCGGATAAGGCCAAGGCTATCTTAAATATCATGGCCGTGCTGTCGTGCAGCATGATCGCCGTGCAGTCCCTGCGGTACGTCGACGTCCGGGAGCTGCTGAAAATCATCGCGGCGATGCTGCTTGGCATGGGCGTCGGAATGTATGCCTACGCCGTCTGCCCATTGACCTATCTGATTCCCGTGTACGGAGCCTTCGTCATGGCCGTCGGGGCGCGGAATCTGTACGCGAAAAAAGCCCCTTCCTTCTCGCGGAAAGAGGCTTGGGCCGTCCTATTGGGCGCCGGCGTTGTCCACGGCATGTTCGTGTCCGGCGGGGCCCTCCTCGTCGTGTACGCGGCGGCGACGTTCCGGGACAAGGAGGTGTTCCGCAGCACCCTGGCTGCCGTGTGGGTCATCCTCAACGGCCTGCTCATGGGAAAGGATTTTTTCAGCGGCGTATATGCCGGCGATGTCGTCTTTCTGACGGCGGTCAGCGTCGTGCCCCTGGCAGCGGCCATTTACGTCGGCACGGCGATTCACCGGCGCATCAACCAGGCCTTGTTCATGAAGCTGTCCTACGCCCTGCTGATCCTGTCGGGAGCTATGCTCGTCCTTTAGCGGCGGAGGATTTTTTCGATGCCTTCAATGGACGTAACGAAATTCGCCTTTTCGCGGCCGGCTTGATTGAGAAAGCCGGCTCTTACCATGTGGTCGAATAATTTCTCTAAGTGGTCGTAGCAGCCATGGATGTTGTACAGTATGCAGGGCTTGGCGTGGCGTCCCAGGCGGGCTGCCGAGATGGCTTCGGCGATTTCCTCCAGCGTGCCGGCCCCGCCAGGCAGGGCGATGAAGGCATCCCCCATCTGGAGCATGGTGTCCTTGCGCTGGCTCATCGTGTCTACCGTAATGAGCCGGGTCAGGCCCGTGTGGACCTCTTCGGCTGTCTTGAGAAACTCCGGGATGACGCCGATAGCCTTGCCGCCGTTGGCTAAGACGGCGTTTGCCAGCTTTCCCATCAGGCCGGTCCGGCCGCCGCCGTATACCAGCGTAATGTCGTGGGCGGCCAGCCATTGACCCAATTCCGACGCCTTGTGTTCATAAATCGGTTCGCTGCCGGCGCTGGCGCCGCAGTAGACGGTAATATTCACGAGTATGTCCTCCTGTCTTTTTCTTTTCTTTATTATACAGCAATATGCCTTCGGCTTTTGTAATCCCTTGGCGAAATATACGTAATATTTTTGTCGGAGCCTTGGAACGGGCCGTCGTTTTTCTGCGATTTTCGTTGTATTCCGGGAAGGGCAGGCGTATAATGTGATGTTGCAAGAGGTAACAAAAGGAGTTGATCTGAATTGAAAGCAACTACATGTATCGCCTGCGCAGTCTGTGCCTTAGGCCTGACGGCGCCGTGTCTGGCTGAGGAACCGCTGCCCGCCGCGGCCGCAGCCGTCGTATCGGTCCAGCCGGCGCAGGATGAGTCGGCCGCGTCGTGGCTCGAACCGGCTGCCGGCGAATGGTACGACCTGAAGGGCGAGTTGGCCATGACGATCAGCGGCAGCACGATCAACGGCTGTCCCGTCACGGCGGAAGCAAACTGTACGTACGGATATCCCCGCACGGGCCATTTCACGATTTCCGAAAGCCAGGGGACGAGAACCCTGACGCTGGATTTGCTGGGCCATAAATCCCACCAGTATCTCATCGTCGACGGCAAGACGGCCCTGCGCCGCTCTATTCATCCCGAATACAGCGAATCGGTCGGCGGTATATACTTGGGCATGACAAGGGACGACGTGACGGCAAAGTACGGCTATCCCAATGAAATCACGGCCGATCAGGGCATGGAGCACTGGTCGTACGGCCTTCACCGCATGGACGTATTCTTCCAGGGCGGCATCGTCATGGCCGTCCGCCTGTATAAAGGCAGCGATATCAAATTTGATAAGTCCGGCCTGGGAGCCGACGCGGCGATGGCGGCCTACGCCGAAGCGTATAAGCTCGCCGCAGTGCCGGTCATTCCGGCGGACGACGGCATCCTGTCGCCGGCCTACGACTTGCCTCAGGGCGAAAAATTCCACGTCAGCCAGCGTTACGTCCAGCTGTCCGTGGACTGACGAAAATATATTCATAACGCAGGTTCTTTCCCCTGTTTTGCGGGGCAAAGGGCTTGCGTTATTTTTGTATAGAACGCTCCATGGCAAAATTGACCAGGACTTGTCCTGCCCGATGAACGCACTGCCGGCGGACGACGGCGTAGCCTCGCTGCTCAAAAAACGGCCGGGCCGTCAGGGAGGCGTCGGTGCGGATCTTCGCATGGCCTTCGGCGGCGGCGCGCCCTTCGATGCGTTCCGCCAGGGCCTTGGCGACGCCGCGGCGCTGGTAGTCTTTGCCGACGTATAGGCAGTCGAAGTACTCGCCGTCCCGGCTGGCGAAGCCGACGATGCGGCCGTCCTGTACGGCGACCCATGTGTCTTCCTCTTTTAAGAGGTTCTGCCAGCGGGACATGGCCGGCTCCTTCGGGGCCCAGGCGTCGGCCTGCTCCGGCGTGTAATCCTTGAGGTTTACGCTGTGAATCGTATCGTAAAACAGCGACACGACGGCCTGCAAATCTCCTTCTTCGTAGGGGCGCAGGCAGAGCTGCGCAGCTGATGGCTTCATAGTCTCTCCTTATCCCGTGACGGCCAGCATGTTGTAGAGCTTTAAAATGCGGATGTCTTCCTTTGAAATATGCAGGGCCTTGATGAAATCGGCCGTTTCCGCAGCCGGCTTCTTCGTAATCAGAGCCTTGGCGGCAATGGGCATGAAGGGCCGCGACGACAAGCCGTAATTTAAGACCCATTTGTACGGGGCGTCTAAATACGAGGCCAGCATGTTGATGGTGTACTGCTCCATGGGCGTGTCCCTGTTCTGAAAAACGAGGCGCGTCAAGGCGTCGTAGTGGACCATGCGGCCTGTGTAGGTGTTTTCGCAGTGCTGATACTGGGAGACGTCGTCATAGGTCATGTACATCATGACCTTGTACGTGTTGTCGGCCTGCTTTCCGCCGATTTCGATGAGGCTCCGCGACAGGCTGTTGTTGCGGCCGTCGAAGGTGTACATGTACAGGCGGCGTATTCCCTGGAAGAAGGAGGGGACGGCGTCTTCCTGGCGGACGGGCTCCGGCTCGGGCGCATAATACAGAAGCTGCTCCGGCGAAACGCCTAAGGCCGCGGCGATGTCGTATAAGGTGTCGACGTCTAAGGAAATCTGCCCCTTTTCATATTTGGAAACGGTGGCCTTGCTCTTGCAGATAGCGTCGCCGAGTTCCTGTACGGTCCAACCCTTCTTTTTTCTGAAAATATTAATTTTTTTGCCTATTTCCTCGCTTATAGGCATGATGCTCACCTGTTTCTTATAAATCTTTCTGGAATCGGAAATACGAGGTTATATACATAGTATAAGGAAAAAATCGGAGATTTTCTACTATAAGGAAACAAATTTAGAAATATTGTTTCGTTTCGCGAGAAAGGTCCTGCTTTGACGAGGGACGTCTTCTTTGGTATGCTGTGTACATAACGAAACGCATACTGATGAAGGAGATGACTGCCATGACTTACGATTTTGATGAAATCATCGACCGCCGCCATACGAACGCCCTCAATACGGACGGCTTCCGCGGCTATATTTTCCACGCCGGACCGGAGAAGAAATTTCCCTTTGCTGACGACGAATTCGTCCGCATGTGGGTGGCCGACATGGAATTCGCCACGCCGCCGGAAATCTGCCAGGCCATGAAAGACCGCATCGACCGCCGCATTTTCGGCTATACCCTGCTGTGCGACGACTCCTACTACGACGTCTTTGCCGGCTGGTGCCAAAAGATGTACGGCTGGACCTTCCCCAAGGAAGAGCTCGTCTTTTCGCCGGGCATCATTCCGGCCCTGTACGAGCTCGTCGAAGACCTCGTCAAGGACACGGAAAAAATCCTCATGGTATCGCCGGCGTACGGCTTTTTCCAGCACGCCGCCGAATACGCCGATCGGACTTACGTATGCTCGCCCTTGATGTACGATGCGGGCAAATTTTCCATCGACTTCGACGACTTCGAGGCGAAGGCCGCCGACCCGCACATGAAGCTGGTCATCTGGTGCAATCCTCACAACCCGACGGGCCGCATCTGGACGGAAGAGGAGCTCCGGCGCGTCGCGGCCATCGTAGAAAAGTATAACCTCTGGATTATCAGCGACGAAATTCACTGCGATCTCCTGCGCTGCGGCAAGACCCACACGCCGATGGGCAAAATCATGGCGGATTATCCCAAGCTCGTGACATGCATGTCGGCAAGCAAGACCTTCAACATGGCCGGCCTCATGTTCTCGGACATCATCATCCGCGACGCCGAGCTGCGGCGCCATTTTGCGGCCCGCGACAAGACTGTGGGATTCATCAATCCCTTGTCCCTCGAAGCCCACAAGGCGGCCTACCTCTCTTGCAGCGACTGGCTCGACCAGCTCCGGGCATATCTGGACGGCAACTTCCAGTTCGTCAAGGACTACGTAGCGGAGCACCTGCCGAAGATTTCCTTTGAAATTCCCGACGCGACGTACCTGGCCTGGATGGACATGAGTCCCTACCTCGGCGACGTGGAAAACATCCCCGATTTCTTTGCCAACGAAGCGGGCGTCCTCCTCGAAGGCGGCGACAGCCTGTTCGTCGGCAACGCCAAGGGCTTTATCCGCCTGAACCTGGCCATGCCCCGTTCGATTATCGCCGAAGGCCTGAAGCGGATGGACGAAGCGATTCAGAAGCATTTGGCGACGAAATAAGAAAAACGATTCTATAGCTGCAAATTGACATACCTCTCCGGTGAAGACGAGCCTTGCCTTTGCCGAAGAGGTTTTTTGATACCTATACAAGGGGGGTTAGTGTAAAATAATTGTGGGAAAACTTTACTGCACAAAAGTGAAGAACAAGGGGGCAGATATTTGACGTGTTTTCGCAAATTCAGTATAATGGAGGCATGCCGAGGCAGGTGCAGGCTTGTTTGAAACTGAATCGGCGTACCGGGCTGATACCGGTTATTTTTTTGCGGTTTTGATGACTTGTTTGATGCGAAATTGTGAGGAGTTTCTATGTATACAGTAACGAAACGGCTGGAAATCGCGGCGGCTCACCGCCTGAGCCTGAATTACGAAAGCCAGTGCGAAAACCTGCACGGCCACAACTGGATTATCTACGTGACGTGCCGGCGGGAAGAGCTGAATGAAAACGGCATGGTCGTCGATTTCAAGGAAATATCCAATATCGTGAAGGGGAAGCTGGATCACGCCTATCTGAACGACGTGATTCCCGGCAATCCGACGGCGGAAAACATCGCCAAGTGGATCTGCGATTCCATTCCCTTTTGCGTCAAAGTGAGCGTGCAGGAATCGGAAGGGAACGTGGCGACGTATGAAGTATAAGTTTCCCGTCGTAGAAATCTTTGACAGCATCGAGGGAGAAGGAAAGCGAACAGGCTACCTGAGCACCTTTATCCGCTTCGCCGGCTGCAACCTCCGCTGCTCGTACTGCGATACGGCCTATGCCTTGTCGGCAGACGACGCGGCGGCGGAATACACGGCGGACGAATTGGCGCAGATCGTGCTGGACAAGCCCTGGAGCCGCGCGACCCTGACAGGCGGCGAGCCCATGCTGCAGCCCCTGCAGGAGCTGACGGAACGGCTTTGCCGCGGCGGCTGCGAGATCAATATTGAGACGAACGGCGCCGTACTGCTGCCTTCCCGCCGGCCTGAGGGCTTGTTTTATACGATGGACTGGAAATCCCCCTCGTCGGGCATGAGCGAAGCCATGAAGCTGGAAAACCTGCAGGAACGGCTGACGCCTGCCGACGTCGTCAAGTTCGTCGTCGCGACGAAGGACGATTTAGACGACATGGCCTATACGATTTCCCACCTGCTGCCGGCATCGCGGCCCTTGCTGTACGTGTCGCCCGTGTGGGGCGAAATCGAACCGGCGGCCCTCGTCGATTTCGTCAAGGAGAAGGGCCTGGACGACGTGTGCGTGCAGGTGCAGCTCCATAAAATCATCTACGATCCGGAGGCCAGAGGCGTATAATGGACAGAGAAAAATTAAAGCAGGCAGCGGCGCTGATCCTGGAAGCCATCGGGCAGGACGGCCGCGACGGGACGAAGGAGACTCCGGAGCGGTTTGCCAAGATGATGGAGGAACGGCTGGCCTATGCCGGCGTTTCCAACGAAGAAATCGCTAAGGAATTCGATAAGGTGTTTCCCTGTGATGACGGCAATATGGTCGTTGTCAAGGACATCGACGTGTTCAGCTTTTGCGAGCATCACATCGCCCTCATGTACGATATGAAAATCGCTATCGGCTATATCCCCAAGGGATGCGTCATCGGCTTGTCGAAGCTGGCCCGCATTGCCGACGCCGTCTGCCGGCGCCTTCAGCTGCAGGAGCGCATCGGCGCCGATATATACGACGTGCTGCGGCGCATCGTCAAGACCGACGACATCATCGTCTGCATTCAGGGCGAGCATTCCTGCATGACGGCCCGGGGCATCAAAAAGCCGGGCTCCCAGACGCGGACCTTGTACGCTGGCGGCGTCTTTGACGATCCCCTGCGGAGAAATGAATTTTTTAACCTCATACGGTAATGCATACAGGCTCCCCATCAGACGGATACGCTGTCTGATGGGGAGCCTGACGTCGTTTGGGCCTTATGGGATGATTTGAATGGTGTCTTGCAGTTCTTTTTCTAATTTCAGGCGGTGGGCTTTTTCATATAAGCCGGCCATGCTGCCGTCGTGGAGGAAGATGACCTGCCGCCCTAATTTGATTTTCTTTTCCTTGATCATGTCGAGGACGGCGGCGAAGGCTTTGCCGGAGCTCGTCGGGTCGAGGAGAATCCCCTCGTGGCTGGCCATGAGGCGGACGGCGTCGCGGACATGGCGGTCCGCTTCGCCGTATCCCTTGCGGATATAAGCCGTCTCGATGTGCATGTCGCTGTCGTCGAACTCGAAGCCGTACGTTTCCTTTACCTGCCGGAAGTAGTCGCCCAAGCGGTCTTCGTCGAGGGGGGCGACGGCGATGCCGACGGGCTTTAAGGACGAGGCGGCGGCTTTCAGTCCGCAGTATAAGCCGACGTACGTGCCCAGCGTCGTCACGGGGACGTAGACCGTCGCTCCCTGCAGGTACTGTTCCTGAGCCTGCTTGTCCAGCTCGGCGGCGCAGTCGTAATAGCCCAGCATGCCCGTCGCGTCGCTGCCGCCCATAGGGATGAAGTACAGACGGTGGCCCTGGGCGATTTCCTGTTCCATGACGGCCTTTGCCGTTTCTTCCAGCTGGACCGCTTCAGGGCGGCCGTCGTCCTTCTTGATGACGGTGCGGGCGCCGAATAGGCTGCTGAGGAGCAGGTTGCCGCTCAGTTCGCCGTCGTAATTACCGACGGAAATGACGATGCTGCGCAGGCCGTATTTGGCTGCCGCAGCCGCCGTGAGACGGCAGTGGTCGGAGCGGATGTCGCCGACGGTGACGACGGTGTCGGACTGGGAATTGACGGCGTCGAACAGCAGGTATTCCAATTTACGCAGCATGCCGCCGCCTCCGCCGAAGGGCGTCACGTCGTCGCGCTTTATGTAGAGTTCCCGGAAGAGCTCCTGAGACAAGCCCGAAAGGTACTGCAGCGGCGTCGGGTGCTCGTCCAGAAGGGTCAGTTTCGGTCGTAATGTGTTCATAATCAGGCCTCCTTTTATCTTCTACGCTTAATAGTATCATAGATAAAATGGGGAGAAAAGAGGAAACCACGGGCCCCGCCTGCAGAATATGCGGCGGGGCCCGTGGTTGGGGAAGCGATATGAGTCGCGGCGGCTGGCGTCAGATTGACAGGCGCTGCCGCCGGCGGTCGGTTATAAGCCGGGCAGTACGACTACCATGATGTGCGAAATGATGTAGTAGGAAATGGCCCCCATGATGGCCGTGCAGGGAATGGTCATAACCCAGGCCGTGACCATCTGACGGGCTACGTTCCAGTGGACGGCTTTGGCCCGCTGGGCCGCGCCGACGCCCATGATGGAGCCGGAGACGACGTGCGTCGTCGAGACGGGCAGGTGGAGCATCGTCGCCGAGAAGATGACGACGGCCGAGTTCAGGTCGGCTGCAAAGCCGTGGATGGGGTGCATCTTGAAGATCTTGCCGCCGACGGTGCGGATGATTTTCCAGCCGCCGACGCTGGTGCCGAGAGCCATGGCCAGGGCGCAGAGGAACTTGACCATCGTCGGGACTTCCAGCGTGTCGATGACGCCGCCCGACAAGAGGGCCAGGGTGATGATGCCCATGGACTTCTGGGCGTCGTTGGAGCCGTGGGAGAAGGCCATGAGGGCCGCTGAGACGACCTGCAGCCTGTTGGCCGTCATGTTGATCTTAGCCGGCTTGAAGTTGCGGCAGACGACGAACAGGATGTTCATGATGATATAGCCGACGACGATAGCCGTAACGGGCGACAGGATGAGGGACAGGAAAATCTTGATGATGCCCCAGTCGTTGAGGGCCGCCGTGCCGACGGAAAAGGCGACGGCGCCGATCATGCCGCCGATGAGGGCGTGGGACGAGCTGGAGGGCATGCCGAACCACCAGGTCAGCAGGTTCCAGACGATGGCGCCGACGAGGCCGGCGACGATGACCAGCTCGTTGATCATGGCCGGCGACGTGACGATGTCGCCGCCGATGGTCTTGGCGACGCCGGTAGAAATCATAGCGCCGACGAAGTTTAAGAAGGCCGACCCCATGATGGCGATGCCCGGCCGGATGGCCCGCGTCGAGACGCAGGTGGCGATGGCGTTGGCCGTATCGTGGAAGCCGTTGATAAAGTCGAAGGCCAGGGCCAGGACGACGACCAGGATAATTAACGGGGTATCAAGCATACTTCATCGTCACCTCTTTTATGATATTGCCGAGCTCTTCCACTTCGTCCGACGTGTCTTCCAGCGTGCCCAGCACGTCTTTCCAGCGGATGATGTCGAGCAGGTCCAT
Organism: Megasphaera stantonii; assembly: GCF_025567065.1. NCBI lineage: Bacteria > Bacillati > Bacillota > Negativicutes > Veillonellales > Veillonellaceae > Megasphaera > Megasphaera stantonii. The sequence goes on along the minus strand of NZ_JAOQKD010000001.1, from coordinate 409,333 downwards.
TTCGCCATTGAAGATGCGGGAAATTTCGCGGCGGTAAATATTGTCGACTTCCGTTTCGATTTTGCTCAGGCGGTTGGCCCGTTCCATGAGCTCCGCTTCGTTTTTGTCGATGTTTTTCAGGAGCGAGAAAATGTCTTTCAGCTCTTTGCCCATGAGCTCCAGCTGGTCGACGATGTCGACGGCGGCCGGCGTCATCGTTTCGATGTGGTACAAGCTGATGCGCATGAGCGAGCCGTGAAGTTGATCGATGCAGTCTTCGAGCTGGCATGTGAGCTTGTAAAAGTCTTCGCGGTCGATGGGCGTAATGAATACGCGGCATAATTTCATGATGACGTCTTCGTTGATTTTATCCGACGTGTGTTCCAGCTGGGCAATATCCTTCATGTACTTGGAAATGTTGGCCGTATTGGTCATGACGTCCTTGGCGATGAGGGTGCCGCGGTGGAAGTTTTCGGCGTTTTCAATCAAATAATCAAAAAACTCTTCATGCTTGTTGCTGATACTGAACATCTATGTGACTCCTCCTAAGTAATGATTGCTTCCAGTATATAATACGCTGTTTGGCATTATGTAAAAGGAATGTAAAGAATTTGTAAAATTATTGGGGAAAATGGGAAAAAATCGGGACGATAAACGTTTTTTTTACCCTTGTATATGCTATAATCTATACATACGAGTAAAGCAAATTTTACACACCCATGCCTGAAGGAGGATATGTTTTATGGTAAACACACGCAAGGTGGTCATCGTCGGAGCCGGCCACGTAGGTTCTCACGTCGCGTTGGCTTTGATTCAGTCCGGCGAAGCCGACGACATCGTCTTGATTGATATTCTGAAGGAAAAGGCCCAGGGACAAGCCATGGACCTGGACGACGGCGTCAGCGGCGCCTTGTGCGGCAACGACGCCCAGATCCGCGCCGGCGGCTATGAAGAGCTCAACGACGCCGACATCCTGGTCATGGCCTTTGGCCGCAGCCGCAAGCCCGGCGAAACGCGCCTCGACATGTTCGACGATTCGATCCGCATGGCTCAGGAAGTCATTTCCCATCTGAAGCAGGTAGACTTCAAGGGCATCATGCTCAGCATATCCAACCCTGCCGACATCATCTGCGAATACATCCGCCGTCAAATGGGCTGGGAACGCAATCGCTGCTTCTGCACCGGCACGAGCCTCGAAACGTATCGCCTGCTTCGCGTCCTGTCCCATCGGACGGGATACGCCCGCCGCTCCATTCAGGGCATGTGCATGGGCGAACACGGCAACTCCAGCTTCATCGTCTGGTCCCAGGTCTATGTCGGCGGCAAGCCCTTCGCGGCCTTCATGGCGGAAAAGCCGGAGCTGGCGGCGCTCAGCCTGGACGACTTGCAGACGGAAGTCAAGCGGGCCGGCGACATTGAAATCGACGGCAAAGGCTGCACCGAATTCGGCATCGCCAACGCGGCGTGCATGATCATTTCGGCTATTTTCCATGACCAGAAGCTCGTATGGCCCTGCTCGACGGCCTTGTTCGGCGAATACGGCGAAGAAAACGTAGCGGCCGGCGTGCCCTGCGTCATCGGCAAGGACGGCATGGAAGGCGTCGTCGAAGTCGCCCTGACGGAAGAAGAACGGAAGAAGTTCCACGATTCGTGCGATATTCTCCGCAGCTTCCTGGAACGGGCCGAAGGATTATAATTTTCATGCGTTATGGCAGGCTGTGACGAAGGCTTTCGCCGCAGTCTGCTTTTGTATTTAACTACTGTGTTGAGGTGAAAAGAAGACATGAATTTCTTATTGACCAGACAGGCGTCTCATCCTGTAGACCGGATGCTGCCGTTGCCGAAATTGTTTGCCTATGGGCTGCAGCATGTCCTGGCCATGTATTCCGGAGCCGTCGCCGTGCCGATCATCGTGGCCCAGGCCCTGCATCTGACGCCGGAGCAGCTCATTCATTTGATTAACGCCGACTTGTTTACCTGCGGCATCGCGACGATTCTCCAGACCGTCGGCTTTTGGAAGGTCGGCTCCCGCATCCCCATGATACAAGGCGTCACCTTCGCGTCGGTCACGCCGATGATCATGATCGGACAGGAGCACGGGATTACGGCCATATACGGGGCGATTATCGCCGCCGGGTTGTTTACCTTCCTCATCGCGCCCTATTTCAGCCGCCTGATCAAGCTGTTTCCGCCCGTCGTCACGGGTACGATTATCATGATGATTGGGATTACCCTCCTGCCTGTGGCCGTGCGCTGGGTCGGCGGCGGCAACCCGTCTTCGCCCGATTTTGCCAGCCCCATGAACCTGTTCCTGGCAGCCTTTACCTTGGCTATCGTCGTGGCCATTTACCGCTGCGGCAAGGGCTTTGTCAGCAACGTGTCCGTCCTCATCGGGCTGATCTGCGGCACCATATTGTCCATGATATTAGGCGTGGCTAACTTTGACGAAGTCGGGCGGGCCGATTGGATCGGCATCATCACGCCCTTTTCCTTTGGCCTTCCGACCTTTAACGTCGGCTCGATCATTTCCATGATCATCGTCATGCTCGTCGTCATGGTGGAAACGACGGGCGACTGCATCGCTATCGGCGAAATCGTCAAGCGCCCCGTCGGCAGAGGCCGGCTGGCCCGCTGTCTCCGCGCCGACGGCTTGTCGACGCTGATCGGCGGCATCTTCAACAGCTTCCCCTATACGGCCTTCGCCCAGAACGTCGGCCTCATCGCCGTCACGCGCGTCAAGAGCCGCTTCGTCGTCGCCGCTTCGGGCGTCATCCTCATCCTGCTGGGGCTGTTCCCGAAGATGGCTGCCGTCGTAGCCTGCATTCCCAACGCCGTCCTCGGCGGCGCAGGCATCGCCATGTTCGGCATGGTCATTGCCAGCGGCGTCCGGGCTTTGGCCAAGGTCAAATTTGATGGAAACTACAACCTCATGCTCGTCGCCGTCAGCATCGGTATGAGCATGATTCCCCTGACGGTTCCGAATTTCTTCCAGCATTTCCCCGACGTCGTGAAGGTTATCTGCCAGAGCGGCATTACCCTGGGCAGCCTGACGGCCGTCGTGCTGAACATTTTGTTCAACGGGTTTAAGCCGGAAGAAGATAAGACCCAGGCCGATCAGGCGTAATATAATAGTATTTGCAGAGGGAGCGTACATGAAGAGACATTTACTGACCCTGGCCTGTACATGGGCCGCAGCAGCCGGAATTGCCTTGGCTGCAGAACTGCCTGCGCCGGTCCTGTCGGTGCAGGCAGCGCAGATTCAGACGGCAGAGGACGAGAGCCGCCGGTCTGACGCGGACAGTGCGCCGCCTCGCAGCCGCGCGGAAGCGGGTGAGCCTGCTTCTGCCGATACATCTGCGCCTGCCCGTTCTTCCAAAGACAAAAAGCAGGATCGCAACGCCGGAACGAAAACCGGCGAAGACCGAAAAGACCAGGCCGGACAAGCGGCTCCGGCTCCGGTAGTGACGGTACAATCGAAAATGCCGCCAAACGTGACGGTAGAAATAAAAAAGGCCCCCGCGGAAACGACGCCGAAGCCCCGGAAACAGACGGAGCAAGGCCGAAAAATCGGCATCAACGCAGCCAGCCGCATGCTCATTTTGTATGAAAACGGCAAAAAGGTACGCATGTACCACGTAGGCGTCGGCACGCCGTCTACGCCGACGCCGCCTGGCTTTTACAGCGTGCAGACGAAGGAAGTCGACCCGACGTGGATCGACCCCAGCGATACGACCGTACAGATTCCGGCGGGCCCCGACAATCCTCTGGGCTATCGCTGGATCGGCTTTCACGGCACCTACGGCATTCATGGGACCAATAATCCTTCCTCCGTAGGCTATTACGTGTCCAACGGCTGCGTCCGCATGCATGAGAAAGACGTGGAAGAGCTGTATCCTCTCGTATCTATCGGCACGCCGGTCATGGTCTATTACGACCGCATCGTCATCGACAGCGCGGCGGATCATACCGTATCGTACTACATCTATCCCGATGGCTACGGCTGGCAGCCGCTGACCGTGCAGGACGTGCGTCGGGCCTTGGCCGGCTACGGCGTGGAAAACTTTGTGACGGCCGAATCCATCGCCGCCAAAATCGCCGCGTCAGATGGGCAGCCGACGTACATTGCCAAAGCGTACGACCTGTATGTAAACCGGAAGAAGCTGCCCCTGCGGGCCCTGAAAGCTCACGGCATCACCTATCTTCCGGCTGTCGCCGTCGCCACGGCGCTGCGCCTGGATCTGCACTGGGACAACAGCCGCCGCCTGCTGACCAGTCCCTACGGTTCGGCCCCGGGCGTCGTGAAAAATAACGTCGTATACGTAAACGCCGCCTTTGCCGACAGGCTGTTTCATTTGTCCGGCGCGCTGACGGGGGACTTGATTTACAACATGCAGTCCCAAGCGCCGCCTGCGCCTAAGGCGGCTGTAAGCGTGACCATATCGCCGACGGACGGCCCGTCGCTGAAGACGACGTGATAAAAAACGGCTCCGCTGTGGGGAGAATCGCCTGTATTTAAGGCGATTTCCTACGGCGGGCCGTTTTCTTTTGTTTCTATGGAGCGGTCTCGTGTTGACAAATAGAATATAGTGATTTATAATTGACATATGTCAAAAATAAAACGTCGCACAGGCTGGCATCAACCGGTCATAGAAAGGGATGGACAAGTATGAAAATTGCAGTTACATATGAACAGGGCCAGATTTTCCAGCATTTCGGCCACACGGAACAATTTAAGATTTACGAAGTAGAAGACGGCGCAGTCGTCAGCGCGGAAGTCGTCGACACGATGGGCAGCGGCCACGGCGCGCTGGCTGGATTTTTGCAGGCTCAGGGCGTCAATACGCTGATCTGCGGCGGCATCGGCGGCGGCGCGCAAATGGCCCTGGCCCAGGCCGGCATCGCCTTGTACGGCGGCGTGCAGGGTTCGGCAGACGAAGCCGTAGCAGCCCTGCTGGCGGGGACTCTCTCCTTTAATCCCGACGTGCACTGCGACCATCATGACCATGCACACGGCCACGGCGACCATGCCTGCGGCGAACACGGCTGCGGCCAGCATGAACATCACGGCTGCGGCCATCACCACTAATCACAAAGCAAGACTATATACGACAGCGAAAGAAGGGTTGAAGATGAAAGAAATTACGGCATTTTATTTAAACGGCTGCCCCTACTGCCGCAACGCGAAGGCGGCGCTGGCAGAATTAGTCAGTGAAAATCCGGCCTACGGCGAGGTGCCCGTCCATTGGTATGAAGAATCGGAATCTCCCGACGTCGTCCAGGGACACTCCTACTATTACGTGCCGTCTATGTTCATCGGCGCAGAAAAGCTCTATGAAGCCCAGCCGGGCCAGTCCTATGATGAAATTAAGAGCCATGTGAAGGCAGCCCTCGACGCTGCTATGGCTTAGGTCACTATACCTGCTGATTTTTCCCACAGAAATCGGCAGGTATTTTTTTGCGTACAGGGAAGCGGTGCACTCCGGCGACAGGCCGGTAGCAGACTGATTGAGGGAACCACAGGCCAGAGCCGGAAACTTCTTCAGTTCCTGGATTTTGACAACATAAAGGGGTATATCATGCGATAAAAGTGAACTAAAAAAGTATTGATTTGATATGTAAAGTGTGCTATACTAAAGATACTCAATGGATAATGATTATTTTTTAGATACATGAGGAGGGAGTCATATGCGAATTGGAGAAGGCACCATTACGGAAATCCTCGACGGCGGCCTGGCGAAAGTCCGCGTCAACCGCGATCATTTATACGTTGCCTGCAGCGCCTGCTTTGGCGCCGAGCACGTCTACGTGACGGCGAGAAACGGCCTCGGCGCTCAGGAAGGACAGGACGTGCGGTATGAAGTGCAGGATGAGCACCTTGTCATGGGGGCTTTTATCTGTTTTATCGTTCCCTTGTTCCTGGTTATATTAGGCGGCATCGGCGGCTACTCCTTCGGCGAGACGGTTTTGTCGGCCTTGATCGGCGCGGCAGCCGGATTGATAGTCAGCGCCGTATTGGTCAAGCTGTACGATTCGTCCCTGGGAAAGAAAATTGATACGAAGGCTACGATTACGGAGATCATCGAAACAGAAGACGACGAGTCGTAAATACAAAAAGGCTGGCCCGAAGACACAGGAGTTCTTCGGGCCAGCTTTTTGTATTGTATGAGAGGTGATTATTTGTTTAATACGCCTTCGAGGTAGGTGGCCGTATCGGTCAAGCTGTCCGATACGTAGCTTTCGATATCGCCCTTGTCGCAGTGCATGGCGAATTCCGGATCGATAGGCAGCTTAGCCGTATGGGGGATTTCGTATTTCGCCGCCGATTCTTCTACATGGCTCGGGCCGTAGATTTCATGACGGGAATGACAGTCGGGACATTCGAAATAGCTCATGTTTTCGATGAGGCCGAGGACGGGGATGTGCATGATTTCCGACATCTTCAGGGCCTTTTCGACGATCATGGAGACGAGCTCCTGCGGCGACGTGACGATGAGGATGCCGTCGACCGGCAGGGACTGGAATACCGTCAGGGGGACGTCGCCCGTTCCCGGCGGCATGTCGACGAACATGTAGTCGATATCGCCCCAGACGACGTCGGTCCAGAACTGTTTTACGGCGCCGGAAATGACCGGTCCGCGCCATACGACGGGAGCCGTCGTGTCTTCCAGGAGTACGTTCATGGACATGACTTTAATGCCCGATTTTGTTTCTACAGGGAAAATGCCGTTGGCGTCTCCTGTAGCCCGTTCTGTCAGGCCGAAGGCCTTCGGGATGGACGGGCCGGTGATGTCGGCGTCGAGGATCGCCGTCTTGAAGCCGCGGCGCTGCATCTGTACGGCCATGAGGGACGTGACGAGGGATTTACCTACGCCGCCTTTGCCGCTGACGACGGCGATGACGTGTTTTACGTGCGTTCCTTCATGGGGCTGAGCCTGGAGGCTCTGCGGCTGCGTGCGGCTGGAGCATTCGCTGCTGCAGCTGGAGCAGTCGTGATTGCAATTTTCACTCATTACTATCATTCTCCTTTTTGGGATTACATTTTCCGGCCTGACAGCGCGTGTGGCAGCAGGAGCCGGTATGTTCACAGAGTTGTATGTGGCCGCCTTCGATGAGAAGGCGCTTTCCATGGACGAGAGCGTCGGCAATTTTTCGGCGGGCGCCGTCGTAAATCCCCGTGACGGTCGTGCGGGACACGTCCATCTGGGCGGCGCACTGCTCCTGCGTCAGCCCGAGCAAATCGATCAGGCGGATGACTTCGTATTCATCAATGCGCATGATGATGACCTCTGCGTCGGCTGCGCAGCCGGACGGGGCGAACTCGCCGGCTTTGGGCAGAGAACAGACGCGGCGGCACCGCGGCGGTCTCGGCATGGAATTACCTCCCTTTTCAGTGATTCAGTATTATTATAAAAGTATAGATGACATATGTCAACAATACCTCAGGCCTTATTTCCATAGGTTTCTTCATAGCGCTTGCGCTTGCGGACAAAGGTCGACGGCGTGATGCCCAAGGCCTTGGCGGCGGCGCGGACGTTGCCCTCCTGTTCGTAGGCCATCGTCAGGTAATGGTATTCCAGCTTTTCCAGCGTTTCGTTTAAGTCGGAAGGGAGTGCGTCCGGTACTTCGGCTGCCGTCTCCGGCGCGGCTTCTTCGGCTTCCTGCTCGGCTGGGACGACAGGATTCGTCGGCCGGAGCAGGTGGAGGTCTTCCGGCTTGATTTCGTCGCCGGAGCTGATGATGACGGCCCGTTCGACGATGTTTTTCAGCTCGCGGATATTGCCGGGCCAGGGGTATTCGTTCAGGAGCTGAATGGAAATGTTGGAAAACCTCTTCTTAAAATTGTATTTTTGATTGAGCTTGCCCAAAAACGACAGGGCCAGGGGGGTAATATCCTTTTTGCGGAACCGCAGGGGCGGGATGGAAATGGGAAAGACTGTGAGGCGATAGTATAAATCCTCGCGGAATTGGTCGTTCTTCACCATGTCTTCCAAATTGCGGTTCGTCGCCGCGATGATGCGCACGTCGATTTTTATCGGCTTGGTGCCGCCGACGCGCATGATTTCCTGCTCCTGAAGGGCTCGCAGCAGCTTGACCTGCATGTCTTTCGGCAGCTCGCCGATTTCGTCGAGAAAGAGTGTTCCCTTGTCGGCTAATTCGAACAGGCCGATTTTGCCGCCCCGGCTGGCTCCGGTAAAGGCGCCGCTTTCGTAGCCGAAGAGCTCGCTTTCGATGAGGCTGGGCGGGATGGCCCCGCAATTTACCTGGATGAAGCTGTTTTTGGCCCGGCTGCTGTGCTGGTAGATATATCGGGCCATGACTTCCTTGCCGACGCCCGTTTCGCCGAACAAGATGACCGTCGTGTCCATGGGGGCGACGCGGTTGGCCAATACCATGGCTGCCAGGGCCGTTTCATCGCGGACGATGAGCTCCCGCTCCGTAAGGGGCGTCTGAATGTGTTCCAGCTCGAGGCGAAGGCGCTCGATGGCGTCGGTCTTTTCCTGTATCGATTCCTTGAGGTTGTAGATTTCCGTCAGGTCGCGGACGTTGGTGACGATCATAAGGAGTTCGCCGTTTTTGTCGAAAATAGGCGAGCTGGTGACCAGGGCTTCCTTCCCCGATTTGAACCGCTGCTGCAAGGTGACGGGCCGCTTCGTGCGGGACACGATGAGAGAGCCCGACTCGGAGATGAGCTTCTGCTGCACCAAATCGGCCATATTCTTTCCTAAGATTTCGTCTTTTGTCAGGCCGGTAATTTCTTCGTACGAATGGTTGATGCGCAGGACGTTGCAGTTTTTATCGGTAATGAAAATACCGTCGAAGGAGTATTCGATAATCGCGTTCAGGTGTTCTGCCGCTTCGGCGACAGTGGAAAAAATTTCTTTCGTTCCCATAGGACTCCTCTCTTCCAGCATGCTGTTTAGTGTAGGGCGGTCATGGCTGGATCTTTCGCGCGTAAGAATTGGGGATATGAAGCAGGCTGCGGTATTTTTGAACGACTCGCCGGGAAATTGCTGTATGGAATTGCGCCGACAGCATTTCTACCAGCTGGGCGTCGCTGTACGGGCGTTCCTTATCTTCTTCGCGGATCAGCTGGCAAAGGGCTTTCTTGACGGCGTCTTTGGAAAGGGACTGGCCGTCTTTCTGCAGGGGGCATTGGAATAAGGCCTTGAAGGGAAGGGTCCGGTACGGCGTCTGCACGTATTTGTCCTTGATGGCACGGCTGATCGTCGATATATGGAGTCCCGTTTTCTCCGCCATGTCCTTGAGCGTCATAGGCCGCAGGGCATGGTGAGTCTCCAGGTATTCGCGCTGCCATTCCCAAATCGCGCCGGTCAGCGCGGCGAGGGTCTGGCGCCGGCGTTCTATATTGTGGAGCAGCAGGGAGCAGCGGGCGTGCTTCTGCTGGAAATAGGTTTTGATATCCGGGTCGTCGGCCTGATGCATCATGGCGATATAGTAATCGCTCATGGAATAGGAGGCGAACCACGTGTCGTTCAGGATAATTTCATATTCCCCTTCGGTTGGCCGGATGACGACGTCGGGAACGACGTAGGCGTCTGCACTGTCAAAGAGGCCCTTCAGCGGGGCCGGGTCGAGGGCGCGGATGCGCCGGATAGTCGGCAGGACCTGCTGTTTCGGAAGGCCCAGGGCCCGGCAGACGGCGGCGATATGGTTTTTCCCGATATCTTCTAAGAACGAGTCGACGAGGGTTTCCGCTAAGGGCGTCAGCTCACCCTTTCGCCGCAGCTGCAATTTCAGGCACTCCTGCAGCGACGATGCGCCGATTCCCGGCGGATGCAGGCCCTGCAGGATGGCGACGGCCTGGGAAAACAGTCCGTCCGGTAGGGGAAAGCGCGATACATCTTGTTCCGTCACCGTCAAATAGCCTTGGTCGTCGACGCACTGGGCCAGATAATTCAGCAGAGCCCACTGGGGCTTGGTAAACTGGCTGGGATTGAGCTGCTCTATGAGGAAATTTTTGATCCTGTCCTTGTCCGGCGCGGCGACGAACTGGAGAAATTCTGCTGCGCCGCCGCGGGACGACGACGGATGGTAATCGAGAAAGGGATTTTCTTCCGACTCCTTCTGCAGCAGGCTGCGCAGGTCTTCCGAGGACATGGACAGGATTTGCAGCGATTGAATCTGCATGGCCGACAGCTTTTGAATTTGTTCTTGCGTAAGGGTCATACGTGCGTCCATTGGCATATCCTCAGTCCTTTAGGCCGGGCAAGTCCGTATACTGCGTCTTGCCCGACGAGTTTTTGGGAATCGCGGCGACAGAGCGGATGGTAAAGCAGCTGGGATGAAGGCCCGCCTTGGCGACGAGGAAATCCTCCAAGTCGGAGCAGTCCGTTTCCGGAGCCGTCGTAAAGACGAGCAGGTCGTCGTCGCCGCCGGTGCAGGCGAAATCCCTGTCGGCGAAGGCGTTTTTGAACAGCTGCTCGACTTCGTCCATGTTGACCCGCTTGCCCATGATTTTGACAAACCGTTTTTTGCGGCCGGCAATATAGTAGAAGCCGTCTTCGTCGCAGTAGGCCAAGTCGCCCGTAAGCAGGCGGCCGTGCCGTTCGTCTCCTAATTGGAGGTCGTCGGCGCCATGGGCGTAGCCCAGGGATACGTTGGGGCCGTCGTAGCACAGCTCGCCGATTGCGTTGGGTTCGGTCAGCTCGGCGTGGTCGTCGTCCAAGATGCGGAAGGAGCCGCCGGGGATGGCGACGCCGATGCTGCCGATCTTGCGGAGGCAGTCTGCCGGCGGCAGGTAGGACATGCGGGCCGTCGCCTCGGTCTGGCCGTACATGACGACGAAGCGCTTTCCCGTGCCGGCAGCGTATTGGCCGAATTCCTTCTGTAATTTTTTCGACAATTTTCCGCCGGCCTGAATCATCAGCGTCAAGTCGGGAAGCTCCATTTTGGTGAATTTCAGACGGCGCAGGCATTCGTACGTAAAGGGAACGCCGGCGATGGACGTCACTCTTTTTTCCTTGCAGAACTGCCAAAAGGCCGCGTCGAAAACCGTCGCTGTCGTCAGGCATTCCGCTGCGCCGCAGAGAACGTGGCTGTTGATGACGGACAGCCCAAAGGTATAGTGCATGGGCAGGCTCGATACAGGCCTGTCGGCGGCGGTTAGTTCCAGATACTGGGCGATAGAGGCGGCGTTGGATTGGATGTTGTCGTAGCTCAGGCGGACGAGCTTCGGGCTTCCCGTACTGCCTGACGTCGTCAGCAGCAGGCCCAGGTTTTCGTATAAGGCCGGCGACGTATCATTATGGCGGTATACGTCGTAGTCATACAGCGAATAGAGGGGTTTGCCGCCTTCTGTTCCATGGGGGCAAAAGATGAATTCCGGGCGGTACGCGTCCAAGAGTCCCTGCTTCAGCTCGTCGTCCATGGCTTCGTCTATGAGCAGGGGGACGACGCGGTTTTGCAGACAGCACAAGTAGGACAGGGCCGAACCGATGGTGTTGCGGCATACGATCGCCGCCAGGGACCGGGACGGCACGACGCCGCCCAGCTCGTCGGCATGGGCATACCAGGTTTCATATGTCGCCTCCTGTCCGCAATCGTCTTCAAAGAGCGTACAGGTTTTGAAGTCGGGATGTTTGTCAAAGAAATACATAGGAAAGCCTCCTTACTCTATGACACGGGAGAGGGATTCAAGCATGTTGTATCCATCCCACAGGACGTTCATATCCAAGGCCTGTCCGACAGGTACGATGCGGTCGACGCCCATAGCGCCGGCTTCGACGAGGGCCTGCTTCAGCACTGCCGGATCGATGCCCAGGGTGGAGACGGTCTGAACCTTCTTGACGGCAAAGGGCAGGACTTCGTCGAGGGTCCGGATCGGGAATTGGAAGAACTGGCCGAAGGAGCCCGATAAGGCCGTAATGTCCGGCGGCAGGGACGACAGGGTGTATACGTACAGCCTGTTGGTCCGGAAGGCCGCCGACTGGAGGTGCGGCTGCGTCATGGCGAATTCCCAGGCGTCGGTGTATTTGCCGCTGGCTTTGATGGGCTGCAGGTCATAGGCACTGGCTTCGGCGGCGACGGCGTCCCACCAGCGCCGCTGCGCCGTCTCGAAGGACGATCCCCTTTCGTCGAGCCAGAAGACGAAGCGCGGGCTGGAGCAGGCGTTCTGGTCGGCTTCATACGTGTCGTTGTAGAAGCGGTGCGCCCAGGCGCGCAGCTCGTCGTCCGTACCGTTCTGAATGCTGGAGCAGTCAAAGACGGCGAAGGAATATCTGTCGGCGAAGACCAATTCTACGCCTTGCGGCGGCAGGGGAAAGGTCCGTATTTCAGCGATAGACTTGTCGCCGCCCCAGACGATGCGGCCGTCGCACTGCTGAGAAAAACGGCTTGTCAGCTCGTCGTCGCGGCCGTAGGTGACGATGGCGTTCTGCCTGCGCAGGGCGGTGAATTTGTCATCCTGCAAAATCCTGTGAATTAAATCACATATAGGGGCGGCAGCCGGAGCCAGGCGCGGTGAGACGCGGACGATGTTGCCGTTTCCAGCCAGCAGGGAAATGCACAGGCTGTAGGCGAAGATGGTCGGCATGTTTGCCGGCGCGATGTGAAAGATGAGGCCCCGTCCAAGGCGGGCTTCCTGCTGGGAAAGATGCAGGCTCAGCTGCTTGAGGTGATTGGGCCGCAGCCAGAAGCCAAGTGCACTCCAGGCGGGTTCGGTCCGGGCTATGGGATGATGACGCAGCTCGCGGGACAGCACGGCGAGAAAATCCAGGACGAGAGGGGTGAAGGGCTTCATGGGGAATGGGATTTCCGGCATAGAGCCGGCTAAAAGCGTGTATTGATTATTCATGCGTATCGCTGCACCCCCTGATTTCAGCCTGCGGAATGCGGCCGTCGATGCGGAAATATTTTCCCTTGCGTCCGCAGGGACAATCGTCAACGCCTAAGATGGCCCCCATGTCCTCCGTCAAAAGCGAATGGCCGGGATAAGAGACGGCCATGGGAGAAAGAACCTGAAGGATTCCTGATTTTCCTATGGGACAGGGAGAGAAATCCTCCGGGGCTCTGACGATGACGTCGGAAAAAATGCTGGCGTGGAGGTGGCCGGCTTCGCATTCCATGTATACGCAGCCCGTCTGCTCGGCCATGCCGTAGTAGTTATGGACGCGGGAAATGCGGAACTGGTCGTACAGCCGCCGTTTATAAGCCTCGGCCGATACGGCCTGGGCTTCCATTTTTTTCCAGCCGCCGCCGTGGATGACGACGGCATTGGAAAAGTCGAAGGAAAGCCCTGCGGCGGCAATGGCCTGGCACAAATATTTCCAAATCATGAAGGTAAAGCCGAAAATCAGGACTGGTCCCGTGCGGGAGGCGAAGGCCTGCAAGGCTTCTTTATTTAAGGTCAAGTCGTCTGTCAGGGCGTAATATTTTTTCTTAGCGAAGATGGAAAAACCCAGGATAGCGGCTCCGCGGGCGTTGAACGCCGCCCGGTCGGTAAAGACGGACGGCGAATCGACGATGAGCATGGGCACGCGGCCTGCGCCGAGAAAATCCTTGACGATGGCGTATAAGGTGAGCTGCTGGTTTTGCGCCGTCGCCGCGTTCAGGACGATGCGGGAGCGGGCCTGGCCCGTCGTTCCCGACGACGTGATGATCTTGAAGATGTCTTCGTCAGGAATACTCTGCAATTTCAAGTATTTGAATAAGCGGATCGGCAGCATGGGAATTTGCTCCAGCGCCGAAAACCGTCTGCCGTATCCGAATACGTCGAGGGCTTGGCCGTAAGGCCGGCAATGGCGGCGGTGATGGTCCGTCAGCTCCTGAAAATAGGGCAGATACTGCTTTTCTTTTTCTTCCTGCGTCCAGGCGTAGGGCGCATGGGACAGCCATTGGCTATAGTCCATACTGTTTCTTCACCTCCTGGGTGAGCATGAAAGGAAGACCGTGGCCGGGATAGGTCCAAATGGGGGTCGGCAGGGAACGCAGTACGTCTTTGCCGACGGTCTGGTAGGCCTCGTCGTCGCCGCCGGGCAGGCGCGTAATGACTTCTTCGCCGGGAATGAAGTAATCGCCGGAAAACAAGAGAGCGTCGTCGGCGACGATGCAGATGCTGCCCGGCGTATGGCCTGGAGCGGCAATGCAGCGGAAGGAGTGTCCCTTCCAGACGAAATCGTAGACTGGGGCGTCGAAGACGATATCCGCTGCCTGACAGGTAAATTTCGGATACGAGACGTGCAGCTTGCCGCCGCTTTTAAAATACAGATACGATTCCATGATGCGCGTCATGTTCATCTTCGTATTTTGGATGCCGTCGCTGCATTTTTTGCTGGCGACGACGGAGAGGGTCCAGCGGCTGCGCAGGTCGTTGAGACCGGCTATGTGGTCGCAGTGCTCGTGAGTGAGCAAAACGTATTCCGGGACGATATGGTGTTCCGCTGCATACGTGTTGATTAGGTCGGCATTGTTCGGGTCTATGAGCAACGCGCTGCTGCCGGATGTGAAGATATAGCAGTTGCTTTCCGTCAATGGATCGACCAGGCATGCCGGCTCAGGGAGTTTAAATGTCGACTCCATATTTGCGGAGGATGTCCATGCCTTTTTCATAAGAGCTGAAAGCCAATACGTCCGGCGTATCAATGGAAATGTCGAAGGTATCTTCCATGTCTTCCATGAGCGTCATGTGGCCCATGGAGTCCCATAATTTGATGGAACGGTATTTTAAACCGGGGAGCTGGTCTTTCGTCAATTTGAAGTTGGTCATGAAGAGTTTGTCGTATTTTTCTAAGTTTGTCATAGTATCACCTTTTCTGTCGTTAGTTAAAGAGTACAGGAAAACAATGCCTCCGGCAGCAGATAGCGGTACATGCCTTCGGCGAGAATGGTTCCGTTTTGATTCGTACAGACGCCGCGCAATGTCGCTGCGTAGCCGCGGTCGTGCGGCCCTATTTCCAGCACTGCTGCCGTCGACGTCACCGTGTCGCCGACGTACGCCGGCTCTGGAAAGCGTGCGCTGCTTTCCATGAGGATGGCGCCGTCGCCGGGAAGCTGCGTTTCCATGAGGGCTGACAGCAGGCTTTCGACTAGCGAAGGCGGGACGACGGGCCGTTTAAATCCGCATTGGGCGGCAAAGGCCGCGTCGGCGTGGAGCTTACCGTAATTTCCCGTAAGGGCGGCAAAGCCTTGTATATCGACTTCGGTTATCGTCTTTTGCGCCGACGCCGTATGACCGGCGCAAAGGTGTTTTTTCTCCGGCCGTTGGTCGTCGGACTCTGCTTTCAGCGCCGCCGCCAGCTGAGCAAACTGGGCTGGTGTGCAGAGCTGCTCGAAGCGTTTCGCCGCCAGCCCCTCCGGAGACGCGCAGGCCGTCATGCAGCCGCAGACGAGAAGGCAGATATCGCAGATGGCCGTATCTACCTGGTAGGTAAATTCATGCTGGGGAAATTGTTTCTTCAGCTTTTCCACTTCTTTGGTGCGGTCATACCGGCTGTTGCAGCCGCCGCAGTATTTTATCCCTATCTTCATGCGGAACTCCTACAAGTGCCCGTTCTGTAAGATGGCCTTGGCCTGGGCAATTAATTCGTCGCTGACGCCGCTGACTAAGATGACATCTTCGATTTCAGGGATGTGTTCTTTGACCGTTGCAGAGATTAGCTCTTCTGTTGTTAATTGGGCAGAGGGACAGCCGCTGCATTTTCCCGTCAGGCGGATGCGAAGTACATTGTCGGTATAATCGACGACGACGACGTTTCCTTGATGTGAAGCCAACGACGGGCGGACGTAGGTGTCCAATACGCCTTCGATTTCGGCGCGAGTAGCTGTAGACATGGGGGTCACTCCTTTTCCTTAACTATTATATGGTAATATATAAGCAATAACTATGCCAAATGCTGTGGGGACAGCTGCTTGCCGGCCTGCGCGCAGGATTATCAGGGCTGAAAATGGCAAAAAATCCAAGTGAAAATGAAAAATACAAGGCGATGAAGCGGCGTGATGCACCGTTTTTTGTCAAACTGCCGGCAATTTCTCCTGCCGTATCTCTTGTTTTGAAACAAAATTGGTTTTGATATCTATTATTGTGCCAAAAATGACGTATTCAGAATTATTGAACCATTATTGAAACAACAATGCGGTTTCTCTTGTTGCAATTTTAGCACAAAAGACAATATTTGCCTATGGCAAGAACCAAAAATGAAGCAAAAAGAGGCATGAAGATTTTTATTTTTCCCCACAATCATGGATTCATTTCCTGTTTGCAGAAAAAATTTTCTGAATTTCAGCCTAATCGCATCAACTTGGCACGATTGTTGCTAATTGTATAAGCAAGACACTGCAATGAAACGAGACCTTTGTGTGTCCGTGCAGTCTTTACTATCTCCCTATGTATTTTCCCGGAAAGGATGATTTATTTATGACGTTAATGACTGGCGAACAGTATATTGAAAGCATGAGAAAACTGAATTTGCAGGTATACATGTTTGGCAAAAAAGTAGAATGTCCTGTAGACGACCCGATTCTCCGTCCCTCTCTGAATTCCGTCCGAATGACCTATGACTTGGCTCAGATGCCGGAATATCAGGATTTGATGACCGTTATGTCTCCGTACACGGGCGAACGGGTAAACCGCTTTACGCACATTCATCAGAGCACGACTGACTTGATGAACAAAGTAAAAATGCAGCGTCTCCTCGGCCAGAAAACGGCTTCCTGCTTCCAGCGCTGCGTAGGCATGGACGCTTTCAACGCCGTATTCTCCACGACGTATGATATCGACCAGAAATACGGCACCCACTATCATGACAACTTCATGACCTTCATGAAACGGGTGCAGACGCAGGACCTTACAGTTGACGGCGCCATGACCGACCCGAAAGGCGACCGCGGCTTGGCTCCCCACGCACAGGAAGATCCCGATTTGTACCTCCACGTCGTAGAACGCCGCCCCGACGGCGTCGTCGTCCGCGGCGCAAAAGCTCATCAGACGGGCTTCATCAACTCTCATGAAGTTATCGTCATGCCGACGATTGCCATGGGCGAAGACGACAAGGACTACGCTATTTCCTTCTCCTGCCCGACCGACGCCGAAGGCATTTTCATGATCGTCGGCCGTCAGTCCTGCGATACACGTAAGCTCGAAGGCGCCGAAATGGATACGGGCAACCCCGAATTCGGCGGCACGGAAGCTCTCGTTATCTTCGACAACGTATTCATTCCGAACGAAAACATCTACCTCAACGGCGAATATGAATTTGCCGGCGTTCTCGTCGAACGCTTCGCCGGCTACCACCGTCAGTCTTACGGCGGCTGCAAGGTTGGTGTAGGCGACGTCCTCATCGGCGCCGCTGCGTTGGCTGCCGATTACAACGGCTGCCCGAAGGCATCGCACATTAAAGATAAGCTCATCGAAATGCAGCACCTCAACGAAACGCTGTATGCCTGCGGCATCGCCTGCTCCGCATTGGGTACGAAGACCGCTTCGGGCAACTACCTCATCGACCTCCTGCTGGCGAACGTCTGCAAGCAGAACGTCACCCGTTTCCCCTATGAAATCGTCCGCCTCGCCGAAGATATTGCCGGCGGCCTCATGGTAACGGCTCCGTCTGAAAAAGACCTTCGCGATCCGAAGATCGGGCCGTACGTTGAAAAATATCTCCGCGGTGTAAGCTCCGTATCGACGGAAAACCGCTTGAAAGTTTTGCGTCTCATCGAAAACCTCAGCCTTGGCACGGCTGCCGTCGGCTACCGCACGGAATCCATGCACGGCGCAGGCTCGCCGCAGGCGCAGCGCATCATGATTTCCCGTCAGGGCAACCTGCGCATGAAGAAACAGCTGGCTAAAGCTATCGCGCATATTGAAGACTAATTTTGGTATCACTTCACTGCTTATGAATGATGTATAAGGCATATCCGCCCTGAGGCCTGACTCCTTGCCTCCGGCGGTATGCAGTTGCAAGGCAAGATCTCCCTGCAGGCGGCGTGCGCCGGCACGTTTACCTGACAGGGAGATTTTGCATCATGAGAGTATAACGGATAAGAAAGGCGGAATATACATGGCTATTGGATTGAAAGCTCCCGGATACTATATCCAGGGCGAAGGCGAATTGGATAAGTTAGGCAAGTATGTAAAAAAATTAGGGACGACGTTTTTGGTGTTGCTGTCTCCCAACAATAAGAAGCGCATTGGCGACCGCATTGCGGCCTCACTGGAAAGCGCCGATAAAAAGGTCGTATTCTGTGAATTTGGCGGCAAGTGCACGAAGCAGGCCATTGAAGATGCAATGACTGTAGCCAAAGAAAGTGGCTGCGACGTCATCGTCGGCGTCGGCGGCGGCACGGCTCTCGATACGTCGAAGGCCGTCGCTACGAATTTAGGCGGATTGCCATCTGTCATTATTCCGACGATTGCGTCTAACGACGCGCCATGCAGCAGCGTAGCTGTCATTTATAACGATGAAGGCGTGGTCATCAAGGCCCTCATGATGCACCGCAACCCCGACGTCGTCCTCGTCGATACGGGAATCATTGCCCAGGCTCCGAAGCATTATCTCGTTTCCGGTATGGGCGACGCCTTGTCGACGTATTTTGAAGCCCGTGCCTGCTACCGCAGCGGCGCAAAGACCATGTCCCGCGGCAAGTGCTCTATGACGGCGATGGCTTTGTCCGAATTGTGCTATAAGACGCTCCTCAAGGATTCTCTGAAAGCCTTGGAAGCTGTAGAACAGCACGTCGTCACGCCGGAACTGGAAGCCGTCGTCGAAGCCTGCGTATATTTGAGCGGCGTCGGCTTTGAAGACGGCGGCCTGGCTGCGGCGCATGCCGTCAACGACGGATTTGCCTATGTGCCTCAGGCGCACGGCATGTCTCACGGCGAAAAGGTAGCCTTCGGTTTGTTGGTACAGCTGCAGCTGGAACAGGCTCCGCAGGAAGAATGGGATACGGTTCTGCAGTATATCAAGTCCGTTGGCTTGCCGTCGTGCTTAGCCGATATGGGCATTACGGACGTAAAAGAAGACGAACTTCGCCAGGTTGCCGCCGCAGCGACAGTTCCGACGCAGTTTACGAAAAACGTCCGCGCCGATATTACGGCTGACGAAGTATACGCTGCAATTATGGCAGCCGACGCGGCCGGCCGAGCCTAAGGCTATGTTTACCGTAACGCCGGCGGCGAAAGGGTATATTCAAAAGCATGGCGGACACGTTATCATATCCTTGACGTTTGAGCCGTCCTTGGGCGGGACTTGAAAAGGTAATCGCATCTGGGGCAGTTATGTTCCGGAAATTGGTTTAGGTAAACCAATTCAAGGCGGTTTTCTGCGTAAAGAATGCGACGGAATAACCATATGGTATCACAGTCGTCTCAAGATCAAGGAAGGCTTTTCTTCTATACGCATAGCACTCCGTTCCATCTGGATAAGCTCTTGGCTTGAAGTGGAAGGGGCTGCGGGATATGCTGTCATACCGCCGGCAGCTGACAAAACATAATATAATGAAAAAGATGTCGCTTGAAGAAAGATCGATTTCTTCGGCGACATCTTTTTTATGGGGTGTTTTGACTGTGTTTAAGATTAAGGCTCTTGATGGGGCTGGCTGTATGACTGATGAATTTCCTATGTAAAATTTGCAAGGGAGTCCTAAGGCAAAGGTTTCTTGCGTATGATATACTAAGAGCGTTGCTTACCCAAACCGCAACGGGGAGGGGGTGGCAGATACAATGCAGGAGTTTGTTTCATTCATTCTTTCTATTATGGCAAGTGTAGTAGCGAATTACATTTGCAGATGGCTGAATAGAAAGATGTGAGCAACCAGCCTTGCCGAAGCGCCGGTATAAATAGCGTTAGAACCCCCTCACAGTGGCCGCTGTTGAGGGGGTTCGTTCGGTGCATCTACAATGCTCCTTGTTTCATTCATTCTTCATGGTTAGTATATCATATCCTGAAGAATTTACAAGGTGAAAATCGCTTTAAAGAATATCAATTTGGCACATTTTCATGGCTTCCAGGGCCCGCGCGTGGCTTTCCGGCGTGACGCCGGCGCAGCATGAGGCGTCGACGCAAATTTCTTTTTCCGGATAGAAGGCTTTCAGCAGCATGGCGTTGGAAATGACGCAGATATCCGTACATACGCCCATGAGGACGATGCGGTCGTACTCCGCCGTTTCAGCAATCAAATCGGTGCTGCCGAAGGTAGGCTTTTCCAAGATGGTGGCAAATAAGGTATACGGCAGGAGCTGACGGCATATATTCCAGCCCTTTGTATCCTTGATACAGTGCGGGACCGGAAGTTTCTGCCCTTCCTGCGTGTCTAAGTAATTTTCTCCGTGCGTATCCTGCGTGAAGATCAAGTCGGTGCTGACGGACGTGTCCTTTTTGCTGGCGACGATTTTAGCTTCGATGCGCGGTACGACGGCCTGGGCTTCCTTGGTCCCCAGGGCGCCGTCGATGAAGTCGTTCTGCATGTCGATGATGACGTAAGCCTGATTCATACAGTATCCCTTCTTCCTTAATGCTGCTGCTTGAGTTCGCGGACATAGGCCGGCACGTCATGGCAGACCATGAGCCCTGACATGAGGGCGACGCCGGCAACGGGCGTAGTGCCGAGCTCTTTGACCGTTTGAAGATTGATGCCCCCTAAGGCGTAGACGGGAATCGACACGGCGTCGCAGATGGCCTGGACGGTCTGCGTGCCGATTGGCGGCATCGTTTTTTTGCAGTCTGTCGGAAATACGTGGCTGGCCATGATGTACGTTGCGCCCAGCTTTTCGGCGCGCGCTGCTTCCTCCGGCGTATGGACGGAAACGCCCAGGGTCGTCATATAATAGAGAAGGGACGAATGGGTTTCCAAATACTCCAGCGAACACTGGAAACGGGGAACGTGCAGGCGGATGGCCGCTTTGCCGAAGTGGTGGAGAATGCACGTCTTGTCGTGCATGTTGCACAGGCGCAGCGCTTTTTTTGCGTATTCGACGTATTCATCTTCTGACAGCGTTTTTTCGCGAAGAACAATGGTATCGACGTCGGACGCGGCGATTTGTTCAAGCTGGTCCCAATAATTCGTCGTGGCAAGTTCGCGATTTGTTATTGCAACTACTTTTAACACAATAATATCACCCGATCGTTGTATAGTATAATGACATAAAATTATAATGTATATATACTATTACTATATATTAATCTCATAGCTCCGTCAATGTTTATACGGTAGGAATATAGGTCATTCTAAAAATAAATGATGTAAGGGCATACACTGTATAAATTTTTACAAAAATAAGTATTTTCTGGAGATTTATCTAACAAAATAAATGCCGCGAAGATATAGAAATAATGATAAATAATCATAGCAAAGACAGCAGGGGGAGATAACAAAAACAGCTTGGCAGTGGATTAGTCTGCAAGCTGTTTTTGCCGTTTCTATAGTTAGGTTATAAAAAGGAGATAGCTTATACATAGATGTAGTCGCTGGTCACAGGCTGCAGGCCCATGTGCTTGATGGCGGCGTACATTTCGTCGAAAGAGCGGCTGTCGGTGATTTCAAACTGTTCGTCGCCCATTTCGGAGCCGTCGTCTTCCAAGTGGCCGCCGATGCCGACGCAGACGCTGGCCGATACCTTCGTAGCGGCGATTTTCATGATGGCGTTGCGGTACCGGGCGCTTTCTCGGCTCGATACGACGATGCCCGCATAGGGGAGAAACAGGCGGTAGGCGCAGATGATCTGCGTGAGCTTCCGTTCGTCTACGTCTTTCGGATTGATTTTATCGTTGTTGATAATCGGGCACAGCCGCGGACAGGACAAGGAAATTTCAGCGTGAGGATATTTGCGCTGCATGAGGTAGGCGTGCATGCCCGTGGCGACGGCGTCTTTCTGATAGTCGTCGAGGCCGAGAAGGGCAGCGAAGCCGACGCCGCGCATGCCGCCTAAAATTGCCCGTTCCTGAGAATAGAAGCGGTAGGGGAAGATGCGCTTATTTCCAGCCAGGTGCAGCGTTTCGTATTTCGTCGAGTTGTACGTTTCCTGGAATACCGTAACGTAGTCGGCGCCGCATTCGTGGAGGTATTTGTAATCGTCGGAGTTGACCGGGTAGATTTCCATGCCGATGACCCGGAAATACTGGCGGGCGATCTTGACGGCGTTTCCGATGTACTGAATGTCCGACATCTTCGGGCTTTCGCCGGTCAGCATGAGGACTTCTTCGATGCCGGCGTTGGCGATGTTCTGGCATTCGCGGTGGAGCTCTTCGTCGTTCAGGCGGGCCCGCTTGATTTTATTGTGGGAGTTGAAGCCGCAGTAGATGCAGTAGTTGTCGCAGTAGTTGGCAAAATAAATCGGCGTGAGGATGGAAATGTTGGAACCGAAATGGCGGCGCGTCACGATGTGGGCCTTCTGGGCCATTTGTTCCAAATACGGAGCGGCGGCCGTCGACAAGAGGGCCATGAAGTCCCGCGGTTCCAGGTGCTGCTTATTCAGGGCCCGTTCGACGTCTTGGGACGTATAGTCTTCGTCATGGAAGGCGTCGTGGTATTTCGTCACTTCGTCGAGCATGTTCGAATCAAGGACTTCCATGCCCGGAAGATAGGTCATGTGGTCAATGCGTTGTTCTGTCATCGTCGTACCTCCTTAGTCGCCCAAGAATCCTGTCAGCGGGTCTGACGCCGATGCCGTTTCGCTGACGCGGCCCATGCCGGCCAGATAGGCCTGACGGCCTGCTTCAATCGCCTTGCGGAAGGCGCTGGCCATGAGGGGCAGGTCTCCTGCCGTCGCCAGGCCCGTGTTGGCCATGATAGCGGCGGCGCCCATTTCCATGGCTTCGCAGGCCTGGGACGGGCGGCCGATGCCGGCGTCTACGATGATGGGCAAGTCGATTTCGTCGATGAGGATTTGGATGAAATCCTTCGTGGACAGGCCCTTGTTGGAGCCGATCGGCGACGCTAAGGGCATGACGGCGGCTGCGCCGGCCGATACGAGGTCGCGGGCCGTGTACAGGTCGGGGTACATGTAGGGCAATACGACGAAGCCTTCCTTGGCCAGGATTTCCGTCGCCTTTACCGTTTCGACATTGTCGGGAAGCAAGTATTTAGAATCGCGCATGATTTCGATTTTGATAAAGTCGCCGCAGCCGATTTCGCGGGACAGACGGGCGATGCGGACGGCTTCGTCGGCGTTGCGGGCGCCCGACGTGTTGGGAAGAAGGGTTACGCCCTTGGGAATGAAGTCGAGGATATTATCTTTCTGCCCGGCTTCGACGCGGCGCAGGGCCATCGTGACGATCTGCGCGCCGGCCTGTTCGACGGCAGCCTGAATCAGGTTGACGGAATACTTGCCCGAACCGAGAATGAAGCGGGATGTAAATTCATGACCGCCGAGAATCAACGTGTCTTTTTGTTCCATGAGAAACAACTCCTTTGTATTTGCTGCTGTATGAGATAATGGTACTTCTGTGCGGGGAATGCCTATCAGCCTCCTCCGACGAACTGGACGATTTCCATCGTGTCGCCGTCGCATAAGGTGACGGTGCGATAGGTTCCGCGCTTTACGATAGCGCCGTTCAGCTCGACGGCGATGCGTTCCGGCCGCAGCTCTTCCTGGTCCAAATAGGCCTGCAAATTCATGCCCGCAGCCTGGACTTCTTTTCCATTAATTCGTACCATCGGCGTTCTCCTTTCATAAAAAATAAGCCGCACGAAGAGAATTACACCCGCGGTGGTGTACCCCTTCGTGCGGCTTTGTCAGTCACACTCTACGTATTATTATAGCGAATAGATGCTTCTTGTCAAGATATTCGTGAATTTTAGTACATATGACAGCGCAAACTAATTGTGGGAAAATTTATTATATAAGAGTAAATGACGTATAATGTAACGGCAATACCCGTACCGGCATATGGCTGCATGGCGTTTATAACGCAACGATAGCAGCCATATCAACTAGTTAAAGGAACTATTGAAAATGTCCTTTCAAAAAATACCTACAACTACTTTACACTATTAGCCGAGAGAGTTCTGCTTGACATGTCTGAAAACTGTATTATAATACAATTATTGGTCTTTTTTTATTGGCGTTTTTGTGCATACAGACCTTGAAACCATCTCGATTTTTGAAGAAATCGAGATAAATTTATTTATAAAATTGCAAAATCAACGGCTGGAGTTTGATCCATGCCATACAAAACGGAGGGATTTTAAGATGAAATTCGGACTGTTAAAGGATATCAAAACCGGCGAATACCGCACCATTGTTACACCTGCGGAAGTCGACGCCATTGTGGGCGACGGCCACGAGGTCTACGTCCAGCGCGGCGCCGGTATCGGCGCGGGCTTTTCGGACGAGCAGTATGAGAAAGAGGGCGCTAAACTGGTGGACACCATGGAAGAGATCTATGGGACATGTGACTTTGTTACCAAGGTCAAGGAACTGGAGCCCTGTGAATTTCCCCTGCTGCGGGAGAATCAGATTATTCTGACCTGCATCCATCCTGCCGCTCATCCCCAAGAAGTGCAGGCCCTTTTAGACAGCAAGTGCATCTCTTTCAGCGCTGAGGACAGCCATCGGTATGGCTCCCCTAACTGTGAGGCAGCTGGCAAAATGGGGGCCTTGATGGGTCTTGATTCCCTGTTGTCTATCCACGGGGGCAAGGGAAAATTTGTCAACGGCCTGGGCGGCGCGCCTGGCGTCAAAGCTCTGGTACTGGGCGGCGGTACCGTGGGCCGGGCTTGTGTCTCTGTCCTCCACGCCTTGGGGGCCTGGGTGACCGTGATGGACATAAATATCGGCACTTTGCGGGATATTTCCCAGCAGTTCAACGAGGAAATCAATACCCAGATTTCCAACCGGTACAACCTGAAAAAGCTTCTGCCGGAAATCGACGTAGTATATAACTGCGTGCGCTGGCCCAAGAACGCCACGGAGTACATGATCGACCGGGAAATGGTCCGCTCCATGGAGAAGGGCTCCGTCATCGTAGATATCAGCAACGACGTAGGCGCTATTGAGACGTTCCACGAAACCACTCACGACGATCCCCGCTATATCGAGGAGGGCGTGGTTCACTATTGCGTCAGCAACATCCCCGGCGCCATTGCCCAGTCGACCTCCATCGCCTATGCTGCCTCAGTGCTTCCCCACTTCCGTTCCATTTTGAACAACGGGGTAGCAGAGGCCTGCGCCCGGGACGGATTCCTTCGGCGCAGCTTGACTACCTATCAGGGATACCTCACCCATGAGGAAACCAGCGCTATCCAAAACCGGCCCTGGATTCGCCCTGAAGATATTCTGGGGATAGCGGATCGGGAACTGGATCCCGCTCCCCGCACTACGAATACCCGTTCGGAAAACTTCATTCAGCTCTAAGCATACTCGCAGCCCTCTGTGTGGAGAGCTTGGCGAGTTTGGGAAAGTCCTGCTGAGGAGAACCACCCCGGCGGGACTTTCCCTTTATTTTATTTCATGGGAGGAATTTTATGAGCGTCAACGACTTTTTACTGGACTTTGCCTTTGCCTCGCTGTTTATTGTGATTGGACAGTTAATCCGGGCCAAGGTGCCTCTGGTTCAGAAATTTTTTGTGCCGGCCAGCATGATTGCCGGTTTTATCGCTTTGGTCCTGGGGAATCAGGGGTTGAACGTGCTGCCCTTCTCCAACTCCATTGGCAGTTATCCCGGCGTGCTGATCATCCTGATTTTTGCGGCCGTGGGCATGGGGGGATTTTCCTTTTCCAAGACCAAATTCAAGTCTGAGGTGGAGCGGGTTGGCTCCTATTTCTCTTATAAAGTGCTGGCCCAGGCCATTCAGTTTGCCTTTGCGCCTTTATTTGGGGTGCTGGTGATTTCCGAGTTGTTCCCGGAGATCAACTACGGCTTTGGATTTCTGCTGGCTTCCGGATTCTCCGGCGGCCACGGCACCGCCGCTGCAGTGGGATCTGCCATGGCGGAGCTGGGCTTTACTGACGCCACCGACATTGGGATGACCTGCGCCACGGTGGGCATCCTGTCCGGCATCTTCGGAGGGCTGTTCTTTATCAAGATCGGAACCAAGCGAGGCTGGACCAAGTATATTGAGAGCTTCCAGTACATCTCCGGAGACTTGAAGACCGGCCTGATCAAGGATGAGAAGAATCGGGGCTCTATGGGTAAGGAGACCGTCGCCTCCGTAGTGCTGGATCCCCTGGCCTGGCATTTGGCCCTGCTTTTGATAGCTTCCGGCGCAGGCTTCTTGGCCAACGGGTGGATTAAGGACGCCATAGGATTGGACCTGCCCAGCTATTTGCTGGCCTTCCTCATTGGCATGGCTATGTTCCTGTGCTTCCAAAAAACTGGAGTAGGGCATTACATGGACAATACGGTCATCAGCCGTATCTCCGGCACAGCCACGGACTATCTGGTGTTTTTCGGTATCGCCTCTATCAAGATCTCCGTTATTGTGGAGTACGCTATACCGCTGCTGTTGCTGCTGCTGTTCGGCATGGTGCTGGTAGTGCTTACCCTGATGTACTTTGGCGCTGCCATGAATAAAGGCAGCTGGTTTGAGCGTTCCCTCTTCGTGTGGGGCTATTCCACTGGTGTGTTTGCCATCGGCTTTATCCTGCTGCGCATCGTGGACCCGGAAAACAAGTCCAAGACCCTAAACGATACTGCCTTGGCCGGGCCGCTGACCACTCCCTTTGAAATGTTTGCTTGGTCCATGGCCCCCAGTATGCTTCTCTGCGGCCAGCACTGGCAATTTATTATCCTCTATATTGTGATCTTTGCGGCTTGTATCCTTGTCAACCGCATCTTCAAGTGGTGGTGGCTCAAGATGCCTCTGAACCGCCCTGCGGAGAATGAGTTCTGATACTGCAAGCCGGAATTTCATCAAAAAAAGAGTATTGCCCATGCGGTATGATTTTATGCTATTCTTGTGAAATCCCGTGCAACAGCGTATGCACTGTATTTAAAATCAATATAAATCGTAGCAACATGAGGGGCTGCCGCACTGTTACCGTGCGGCAGCCCCTTGATATTTTAATTCTATTTATAGAAAGGAATGCATCGAACCTGCGTTTGGCAGGTGCAAATGTAAAGGAACGGAAGGACGCAAATTCTCAATGTCACATGCCGCGGCTGGATATGACAGAGCCATAAGCGGGTAAAACGAATGAGGAAGTTACAAGCTAAGGGCAAGGCTTACGCATGTCTGGTAACGTTGACAGCCGGGAAAAACCGGTATTTGTCAGGCGGCAAAGCAGCAAACAAAATGGCGCGAGCTATCAATGACGCAATGCTTCGGGTATGGAAAGGCCAGCCTCTTCGCAGTTTTACGCTGCCGTGTCAGCCATGACAGCGATGAAAATACAAAGGGATGGTGCGGGAGTATTTTACAAAAGGGATGGATATCACGACTATTTCAGGAACCTATATGCAGCCTGTCTTTACAGAGCTCAATCTTCGGCTGCAAACATGCTGGGGATATAAAACACCTTATGAAGTCTGCCATTAAAACATTGTACTTAGCTTGACAATTCACCGTTGAAAAATAAGGGATAAAGTAAATGGTATATAAATAGAATACAATTAATAAATAATCAATTCATTTATAGTAATGGCTGTTCCCGGCAACAGCAGTAGTATCCGATTATTTAACAAAAACATGATACGACATTATACCTATAAAGTTATTACAAGGTACATTCCAAGTACATTTTGCACAAAAAAACGGGTTCCCGATTCCGGGAACCCGCATGTTTTCTGGAGCCACTAATAGGATTCGAACCTACGACCCTCTCATTACGAAGCTTTGGCTCAAATATTTGTTCGACGACACAGCATAGAAAAATATCTCGAAATTAAAAAATGCTCTAATTTCCGCTGTAAGGAATTTTTATGCGGTGCATGACGCTTTTATCGTGTTACCTCTTAAAAATCGCTTAGAACGGAAATTTGAAAGATCACCCAGACAGGAAGTGCTTGCTATTTTATGCATGAAGGGATTTTTTCCTGCTTGACTCCTGTTTCAATACTGGATATAATGAAAGTGAAATAAAAATGAGGCATTACACCGACAAACGGTTATAGCCCCTATACTTGACGAGATTTAACCGCCTAAAGTTTGGACGCTACGGGCGGTTATTTCTTTTGTAAGAGAACCACTAAGAGAATCAAAAGTAATAGTGTTACGTTTGTCTCGTTCATGGGCATCACCCCCATTCATTCAGAAATGGATAGGGGCGATATAACCGCCTGCCGTTGTTTGTGTAATGCCTACGGGAAAATGATACAGGATACAAGACACAGATGTCAATAGAAAATAATTCTCTAAGGGTGGGGGTATATTGAAATTGCTAAAAATTGTGAAGCCCTGATTAATTCCTTGAAAATCCCCGTTTTCCCCGTAGCTCCCCATGATTTGAGTATGAAAGACACAGCAGGGGGGCGTTCCCTTTTATTCGAACTATCTTCAGCAGTAAGGATACAATCCTTGTCCTGCCTCTCTTGTCTTGGTGTTCATATAGGGCATGCCCTAACTGTACACTCGAAATATGTTTCAATAGGGCCGTTTTTAGTATTTATTTTACATTTTGTCCATAACATTTTAAATTCTATCTTGACACCTTGCTCCGCTTCATGCTATGCTTCAGACACAGAAGAAGGAGGAAATGGACATGGCTAATATAGGATACATCAGGGTATCGACAGCAGAACAGCACACGACACGACAGGAAACAGCGTTCGAAGGAATCGCCGCACTGGAAAAGGTGTATGTAGACAAATGTAGCGGCAAGGATAGACACCGCCCACAGCTCACCGCCTGCATGGATTACTTGCGGGAAGGTGACACGCTGTACGTGAATGAATACAGCCGCCTCGCCAGGAGTACACAGGATTTACTGAATATCATTACGGAGCTGAAGAATAAGGGCGTGCGTGTTGTCAGTTTAAAGGAAAAGTTCGATACAGACACACCGCAGGGCAGGCTTATGCTGACGATGATCGCCAGTATTAACCAGTTCGAACGGGAACTCATGTTACAGCGGCAACGGGAAGGCATAGCAGAGGCAAAGAAGGCAGGGAAGTATAAAGGGCGCAAGGCGAAAGACAAACCGCCGCAGTGGGCGAAATGGTACCAGATTTACAAGACTAGAGGAATGACGGCGACGGAACTCGCTAAAAGGTGCGGGGTTTCCCGTACTGTATTGTATAGGTGGTTTGCGGAAGACAAAGAAAAATAGAGCGTGTCCACTGCGCAAAATTGAGCGGTAAACCTTTGGGCATGTCTTTGTTTCCTATTTTTGGTAAGCAAACAGGGATTTTTCCAAAATTGGAAGAAACTGTTTAGCTCAAATTTGGGCGTAACTATACTCACCCATTCAGGGGGAATGAACGTTCTTTTACTACTACTAATTGCATATCGAATCCAAATCACAGAGTCAGCTGAAAAGTAGCGGTTGACTCTTTTTTGTCTCTAAATAAAACTAAACGTTCTTTTATGAGAGAGGATATGATTAAAAATATTAACAATTAAAATAACAGATGAAAAGAATTTTATGTTGTTTAGGAAATAATATAATGTTTTGTCCCCTAAAACTTTAGAATAAATTGTCCCCCGTTATGGAGAAAATAGCACGGTCAGATTCTCCGTTAGAAAGCTATGATTAATTGATATGGAAAGAGATGTCAAGTTGATATTTCAGAATCCTTTAGTGTAGTAAAGTATTTCTTTGATTTATCTATTTTAGAAGGTAGTAGTAGTAATGGCAAAGGAGGAGGTACAGGAGGAGGATAGTTAGGTAGTTATTCGTGGGGGAGTTCCAGAGGTGGCCGTGAGCTATTCCCCTCTATTCTCATGGGTAAGAGAGAGCAAGAGAGGCTATCCATGTCTTCCATTGTGTCATGGGTTTGATGGGGTTCTACTGGGTTACTCTGGAGTATGAATCTTGGGGTGTTCCTCAGCTTATCCCTCAGCAAAGGACATTCCTAAAATTAAGTCATGGAATAACTGGCTATTTACTGGGCTCACTGGGATTTATTGAAGGGAGAAACCGTGCTAAAAGACAAAAGGAAGGAGATTTACAGATGAAAAAATACTTGCTTTATTCGTTGGATTTGACTACAAAGAATTGCCTTGAAGGTGGATTCAGGAAAAGACACAAAGACGTGACACAGGAAGATTTACAGAAGGCTATGAAAAACGCTCTGGAAAGTCTACGGAGGAAAGCCAGAGTAAGAGGCTGGCAGTATGTTGTCTACGCCGCTATCAGCAATATTCACCGTTCGCAAGGCGGCCGTCTGGGGGCTTGGCATGTCCATGTGATACTGTACGGCTCCCCTTGCTCTCAAATTGTCAAAGAGTTAAAAAGTTATTGGGTGAAGAGGTGGTATGGAAATCCGGCACAGTGCCCCCTGCGGAGTTGCTACGACGGGCGGAAGGTGAATTATGTTCGGGAGCAAGAAGTACAGGGCTTTTTCCAGAAGGTGAACGCCGAGGACATCTTGAAAGAATTGCAGGCAGAAGGAAAGAAAGATACCTTGAAAGCTCTTGCGCAGTATCAGCCTGTTTCATAATTTGCTGTTTTTTGTGAGCAGGCTACTACAGTTAGTAGAATAAAAGACACATCGACCCTTTTAGGTATGTTGGTATACCCCGACATGCGTTAGGTTTGTAGATTAGGTTCTACAGGCAAATTTTCAGTAAAAGACAATCGGGAGCACCCTACGGCTTTTTGTCTCTGATGTACAGCTCTTTATTCAGTACGTCCAAAAGTTTTTCAAGGTCTTTAACTGTCATAGAACCACGGCGGAATTTATTCAACATTCCTTCATAGGATACGGGAACCTTTTCGGCCACTTCTTTCAAGGTCATCCCTTGTTCTTTAGCGTATTGCTTTAGTAGTTCATGAATGTTCATGAAAATCCCCCTTTCATGTAGATTTATTATCTTGATTGTAACATGTATTCATTTTTCTTGACAACTAACTAAAACGTTAGCTATACTATATCCAAAGAACTAACTAATTCGTTAGTTTAAATAAAATGCGATCACAAAGGAGAGAAATACTATGACAACAAAAAACACCACTAACACGAAAGACACAGCCGCAAAAGTAGCTACTGCCGCACAAGTCCCCTATGAAATGTACGCGCAAGAAGTAAGAGAACGGAAACAGCTCCAGCAGGCAATAACAACGGCGTTCCTGCAAAAACACATGTACGACCTCGCCGACGCTGACCATTTCACAGGGCTAAGCATGGAACGGTACGAACTCATGAAGAAGGCTGCGGAGAACGCCGAAGACATGGAAAAGCTTGCCGATGTAACCAGTAAGCAGTTCTCTATCATCGCCACGTACTTCTATTATGCCGCCCTCAAGGACGCTTTCGCCTACAGTGGGGCCTTTACGAATCTCGACGAAATCATCGGGGTGCATGACGTGACACTTGAACAGCTGGCAGAATCTTCTGAAGGGGCCCCCTTACTGGATACGGGAGTTCACTTCTTCACCTTTGAGGATGAGAAGGGACTGCATTCTACCCTTGACGACATCGTAGAGATGAAAGAATACCAGAAGAAACAGAAATAGAGTGAGTAAGTAGGTAGTGAAGCGGAGCCGTAGGAGAAACCCCGCCCCTGCGGCTCTTCTTTTATGCAGACACATGGAAAGAAGGTATAGAAAATGCTTACGACGAAATTAGCACCCCGAACACTGGAGGAACAGGAGACAACTATCGTATTTGACCGCGCAGGCGACACCATGAGAATTTACACGGCAGACACTACGATGGTAACCTTGCTAGACAAAAAATATCCACGAGCAAAGGAATACACCGACAAGGGCGGCCTGTATGCTGTTGAGTATGTAGCCGACAAAAGTTTATTGACCTTTAGGACGAAGAAAATGACATTAACCGATGAACAGAAGAAAGAGAGGGCGGCACGTCTAAGGAAACATGCATGACATATTATTTTTTGTCTGTATTCTCCTAAATTTAGGGAGAAAAAACATATATCCCTCTCTTTAGGTGTAATTACCCTTGAAGGATATTTCAATTTTGTAAATCGCTATTTTATCAAGAAAAAAGACACACAGAGACAAATGGATACGACCGCATCCATAGGGAGCCAGCATATACCGTGTTGGCTCTCTTTTTTTGTGTGTCTTTATATTTTGATGACGGCATGATATAGTAAAGGCGAGATTGCTTTTCTATGTTGTGTCGTCCTTTTTATATACGAAGGGATGACAGAATGATATGATGACACAACATAATGAATCATCAGCAGTGAAACTCGACAATGAACAATTAATGCAAATGGCGAAACTCATTTCCCAGAATATCGCACCTGTACAGGCGAAGCAATGGGAAGGAAGCCATATTCTTGTCAATGACTATATGACGGAATGGCTGGAAGCTAAACACGGGATAGACATAGTACAAAAGACATACGAGAACTACGAAGGGCGGTACAGGAATCACATAAAGCCATTCTTTGAAGGTAAAACAATCATGGATGTCTCGTATAATACCGTGTCAGCATTTGTGAAGCATCTAAAGGCTAAAGGCGTTACTGACAGTACAATTCATGATATAGTCCGTGTTTTGTCTATTGCGCTTAATGAGGCTGTAAACGTGCGGGAGCTAATCCCTAAGAATCCATGTGACGGGGTGCATTTGCCGAAGATCAGGCAGAAGAAAAAGCGCCCGACCATTACAGACACAGAAGCAAGAAAGCTCTTTGAGGTGTGTAAAGATCATCATTATTGGATTGCTATTCCTATCCTGTTGATGTGTGGCATGAGAAAAGGCGAACTGCTGGCTTTGACATGGGATGATGTTTTTCAAGATGAAGATACAGGGCAATGGTATATCAGCATCAATAAGAAAGTATCCGCCAGTAAGGGAAAACACACTGTAGAAAAGTTCATGAAGACACTGGAAGGATATAGAAATGTAGCTGTCCCGCACGTTCTGGTGGATTTGATGTTCTACTACAAAGAGCATACACAGCGAAACAGCCGAACATATATCATTGCACAAAAGCGACAGGACAAAATGGAGAGTACAAGGAATTTCAATCGAACGTTTACACGATGGAAAGAGAAAGCAGGCATTACGAAGCCTATTAGTCCTCATTCCTGCCGTCGTGCCTTTGCGACACGTTTAGTATTGGAAGGTGTACCCTTGGAAGCCATGAAGAAACAAGGCGGCTGGAAAAGCGACAAAATGCCATATTACTACGCTGATGAAGCACAAACGGACATACTCAAAAACAAATGTGCCGACATCATGGGGCAGCATTGGGCAGGACAGTTCATTCCTGTTGCTGAATAGACATACGAGAAAATAGCATAAAAAAAGAACCCCACTGCGGTAACAATGGAGTTCCTTATGGTTTTGGAGCCACTAATAGGATTCGAACCTACGACCCTCTCATTACGAATGAGATGCTCTGCCAGCTGAGCTATAGTGGCGAGTACTCTGTTATTATATGCGGAGATGGATGTTTTGTCAATACTTTTTGGAGAAATAATTTAAATTTTTGTGAAGGGCTGTCGGCGCGTGTGGCAAGAGGGCAAAAAAAAGAAATGGCCGAAACCATTTCTTCTTCTGATGGAGTTATTCTTTTGGGTAGACGGCAAAGACCCGCGCTGGGAAGCCGACGCCGTTTTTTACCTTGGGGAAGGTGACGAAGATGACGGCTCCTGTCGGCGGAAGGGCGTCGAGGTTGGTCATGAGTTCGACTTGCAGCCGATCCGTTTCTAAGATATAGACTTCGCCGGCAAAGTTGACATTGGCTCCGGGGGCGTCTGTGTCGGCTGTTTCGTGTCCGATCGCGCCGATGCGGCGTTCTTCGACGAGCCAATGTAGCGCGTCCAGCTTCCAGCCGGGATAATGGGGCTGGTTGTTTTCATCGTAATTGTTCATGTCTGCCCGCTTGGACCAGTCGGACCGGAAGGCGACAAAGGCGCCTTCAGGAATGGGGCCGTGCTCCTGTTCCCATTCCTGAAGGTCGGCAATGGTCAGTTCGTAGTCGGCATTTGCCGCGCAGGCTGCCGATTTATCGACGACGACGAGGGGATATACCATTTCCTTCAGCGTCATTTGGTCCAGCGTGCGCGCTCCTTGGACGAAGTGACCCGGGGCGTCGACGTGGGTGCCGAATTGGCCGGCAGGAATGGTATATTTGTCGGAATGAAAAATGCAGTCGGGACTAAAATCGTAAATGACTTCAGTGGTCAAATCGCCGAAGCCGTACCAATGGGGCGTCGCAGGACTTAGTTCATGCGTTAAATCTACCCAGCAGTATGCCGGAGATTTTAATTCGTTGACGAATTCCCATAATTTCATCATATAAAGCCCTCCCTTCGCAATAGACGATGTGCTGCGTTTCAGCATATATACAAATTTCTATAGTGATGAAAGGATTCCTTCTGATAAACGAGAAATTTATATGAATTAATGAAACTAATTAATTGCATGAAAAGTAAAAATATATGTATTCGAAAATAATAAAAGAACACGATTATCTTGCGCAATGAATTTGAATTCTATATTATAAGAGTTAAAGATACCAAAGCTGACGTCAGCGCAGCATCGGGGAGGGATTAGAGATGAAAAATCGATTTTTAGACAAGTTCCGCAGCGGGGAGCCTTCTGTCGGGACATTTTTTGAAATGGGCGGGCCGGCCGTCGGAGAAATGATCGCTCTGACGGAGTTGGATTATTTTGTGATTGACGGCGAGCACGGCCCCTATGACGTGCTTCAGGCCGCCGATATCATCCGGGCGGCGGAAGGCGCCGGCACGGCGGCTCCCTTTGTGCGGGTGAAAGACAGTCAGCGCAATTCCATTCTGCGAATGCTCGACGTCGGCGCAAAGGGTTTGATTATCCCGCAGGTGCAGAGCGTCGACGAGGTGCGGCGCATCGTCGAATATGGAAAATATTATCCCGTCGGCAGCCGGGGATTCGCGCCTACGCGCAATTCGCTGTACGGCTGCTCGGACGACGCGAAAGGGAGCGTGCAGGAGTATTTCGACCGATGCAATACGTCGCAGCTGCTGATTCCGCAGTGCGAAACGATGGGCTGTCTGGAGGCTATTGAAGAGATTGCTGCCGTAGATGGCGTCGACGGAATCTTTGTCGGTCCTTATGATTTGTCCGTTGCCATGGGGGCACCGGCGCAGTTTGACCGGCCGGAATTTGCCGCCGCCTTGAAGCGGGTGCTGGAAGCGGTACAGCGTGCCGGTAAGTTCTGCATCATCTACGCCGATTCGGAAGATGCGGCGGTGAAACGCTTTGACGAGGGATTTGACAGCGTGGCCTTGTCCATGGACTGCATCTTGTACCGCCGGGCGATCAACGGGGCCGTCGCCGCGATTAAAGGGGCCTTGTAGCAGTTGCCTTGCGGCGCACTGCCTGATATAATAGAAACGGTTTTACGCAGGTTACGAACCGATGAAGGATAACGACTGCGGCATGGACGCCATGCCCTTCGTTATCCTTTTTTAGTATGGGAGGGAGATACGAATGAAAAAAGAAATTCGCCGTTATGCATGGAAGGACGGAAAGACGCTGACGATAGGAGAAAAGACGCTGATCATGGGCATATTGAACTATACGCCCGACTCGTTTTCCGACGGCGGCAAATGGAATCGCATAGACGATGCCCTGCGTCATATGGAGGAGATGGTCGCCGACGGGGCGGACATCATTGATATCGGCGCAGAATCTACACGCCCGGGCCATCAGGCGATTACGGCGGAGGAGGAAATCGAGCGGCTTCGCGGCATCTTGCCGAAGCTGGCCGCCGCTTGCCCCGTGCCTATTTCCGTCGATACGTACAAAGCGGAAACGGCGGCCTATGCCGTGGACATGGGCGCCCATATCATCAACGATATCTGGGGGCTCCAGTATGAGGCAGAGCCCGGACGGATGGCAGCCGTCGCTGCGGCAAAGGACGTGCTGGTCGTGGCGATGCACAATCAAAACGGCACGGAGTATACAGATATAATCGGCGATATGAAGGCCTTTTTTTCCCGTACGGCTGCTCTGGCTGCCGAAGCGGGACTTGAGCAGAGCAGGCTCATCTTCGACCCGGGCATCGGCTTTGGCAAGACCTTTGCCCAAAATATATACGTCATGAAGCATTTGCGCGAACTGACGGCCCTGCCGTATCCGATGCTTCTCGGCCCCAGCCGCAAGCGGTTTATCGGCGAGGTTCTCGATTTGCCGGCAGAAGAACGGATGGAGGGGACAGGCGCGGCCTGCGTAGCCGGTGTATTGGCGGGCTGCGCGATTATGCGGGTACACGACGTCAAGCCGATTGCCCGCATGTGCCGCATGGCCGATGCGCTGCGCGAAGACGACGGCCTGATGTAGCCTGTTGGGTTAAAGGGAATAGGTATGCGGAAATTTTTCTGAATTCATGCAAAATACGGGGCTGGTTATGGATATATATGGTACAATAAGAGTGTACAACGCGGATTTGCATGAACGAGGAGGAATACCGTATGAGTCGTGAAGTGACCGATTGGATGAATATAGCGCAGTGCTTTTATTGGAGCAACGAGCGGCTGCTGCAGTTTTCCCAGCAGTTTTCCGCTGAAATAGAGCGCGTCCTGGCTGGACAGCCTTCATCGCTTCAAGCTGTTAAGTCGTATTTGTCCCTGCCGACGGGCAGGGAGCAGGGGACCTACCTGGCTCTCGACTTCGGCGGCACGAATGTGCGCGTCTCCCGGATTCGCCTGCTGGGACACCATTGCTTTATCGTGGAGAAAAAGATTTCCCGTCCCTTGAAGAAGAACGGAGAATACAATTATATGACGGATCAGACGACGGCGGACGAATTGTTCGATTTCATTGCCGATCTCGTCGGCGAAGCGGCCGGCGGCAATAAGCCCTTCTATTTGGGCCATACCTTTTCCTTCGGCGTGGCGCAGCACGACGTCGGCGACGCCCGGTTTCTGCAGTGGTCGAAGGAAATTACCGTCGCCGGAGCCGAAGGCCGCATGGTCAACGACATGCTTCGCCAGGCCTTGGTGCGAAAGGGCCTGGACGACATCATTCCCGTCGCGCTGCTCAACGATACGACGGCCTTGCTGCTGGCGGCGGGATATCAGCACGGCCAGTCCCAGGTCGGCATCATCTGCGGGACGGGGTTTAATATGTGCTATTACGAGCCGCGCTGGGATATGATCGTGAGCCTGGAAGCCGGCGGATACGACGGCATGGCCCGGACGAACTGGGATATTGCCGTAGACGAAGCGTCGCAGCAGCCGGGATACCATCAGCTGGAAAAGA
Source organism: Megasphaera stantonii (assembly GCF_025567065.1). Classification (NCBI taxonomy): domain Bacteria; kingdom Bacillati; phylum Bacillota; class Negativicutes; order Veillonellales; family Veillonellaceae; genus Megasphaera; species Megasphaera stantonii. Next base: position 372,131 of record NZ_JAOQKD010000001.1, on the reverse strand, counting down.
TGGTCAGCGGCGCCTATCTGAGCGAAATATACCGCCGCGTCGCCATGGAGTATTTGGACGCCGAATCCATGCCGGCCTTTACGACAGAGGCGATGAATCATATCGTGGCGAACGACAGCCCAGCCGAAGGGCGGCTGCTCATGGGGCGCGTGTGGAAGCGGATCGTCGCCCTGCAGGACGTTAAGCCCCTGCGCAGCATCGGCGCGGCCGTGTTCGTGCGTTCGGCCCAGCTGACGGGGGCGTCCTGCTTCGGCGTGCTCCGCCATTTGTATCCCGACGGCGCGATTCCCGCCCAGACCATCGCCGTAGAAGGCAGCGTCCTAGAGCATGTGCGGGGCAGCTTATTCATGCTGGAAGACGCCCTGCACATTTGCCAGGCCGGCTTTGCCCGAGGGAAAAAGATCGAGGCGTCGCCCGTTTTGGTTAAGGACGGTCCTTCTGTCGGTGCGGCCATCGCCGCGGCTATGGCTGCCCATCATTAGCCGGGCAGGCCGGCTTCCGGCCTAAATCGCGGAGCATTTCCATATCGGCAGACTGGTCGTTTCCCTTCGTCGTCAAGTAGCCGCCGATCATGAGGCCGTTGAGTCCCCCTGTCAGGGCGAAGGGCTGGAGGGAGCGCAGGTTTACTTCCCTGCCGCCGGCAGTGCGGATCAGGGCCTGCGGCAGGATGAAGCGGAATACGGCGAAGGCCCGCAGTATTTCAAGGGGCGGAAGCTGCGGCGCATGGGCCAGCGGCGTTCCCTGAATGGGCGTGAGGATGTTCAGGGGAATGGAGCGGATGCCGAGCCGTTTCAGCGTAAAGGCCATTTCTACGCGCTGCCGCGGCGATTCGCCCAATCCCAATATGCCGCCGGAGCAGACGGAGACCCCTGCGTCCTGGACGGCGCGGATCAGGCGGATTTTGTCGTCTATCCCATGGGTCGAACAAATATGAGAAAAATATGACGGAGCCGTTTCGATATTGGCGTGGTAATGAGATACGCCGGCGCGTTTGAGCTCTCTGGCCTGGGAGGCCGTAATCAGGCCGAGGGAACAGCAGGCCTGCAGCCCTGCGTCCCGGATAGAGGAAATCGCGCGCAGGATTTCGGCGAATTCGGCTCCTTCCCGGACGGAGCGCCCGCTGGTCACGATGGAAAAGCGGGACGCTCCCTTTTCTTTGGCCTTTTTGGCGGCGTCCAGTATCGCGGCCTTGTCCAGCAGCGGATAGGACTGGATATTCGTTTGGTAATGAGACGATTGGGCGCAAAACCGGCAGTCTTCGGGACAGCTGCCGGAACGGCTGTTAAGGATGGCGCAGCAGCTTACGGCGTCGCCGCAGAAATGCTGGCGGATCTTGTCGGCCAGGGCCAGCAGCAGGGGCGTGTCGGTGTCGGGCAAGGTGATGAGCCGTTCTCCTTCTTCCGGCGTAATTTCCCCTCCGGACAATACCTTTTCAGCGTATGAGCAAAGCTCGGCAATTTTCATGATGAACCTCCTTGAACGTTTTTTGTAAGTATACTAAACTGCTGGCAATAAATCAACCGTTATGGATGATTCAAAAGTTAACAATGAGAGGGATACATACTTTTTATCGCTGTAAACTTGTACAGATATTTTGTTTGTCAGCTCTTTTCACTAGGCCAGTTTTTCGCTACAATATAACTAATCATGACAAATCATAGTTAGGTGCATCGTATGCTGCAAATCGACAGAACTCTTAAAATACCATATTATGTACAAATCTATAGATATTACCGCCGCGAGGTGGAAGCACAGCGCATGATTGCCGGCATGAAGCTGCCCTCTGTCCGCGAGCTGGCCCAGACGGTGAACGTCAGCAAGATGACCGTGGAAAAGGCCTATTATCAGCTGGCGAGCGAAGGATATATTTTGCGCAGGAATAAGGCGCGGTATGAAGTGGCCTTCGTCGGCCAAAGCCGGGAAGCCGCCGGAGGGCCGGGCGATGAAGCGGCGCCGGCCGTGTCGCGCCGTTCCTACTTATATGACTTCGGAAGCGGCGACATGGATATGGAGCGCTTTCCCCTGGAAATTTGGCGAAAATATATGAATAAGGTACTGTCGGAGCCGGCGTACCTGACGGCCTGCAACGACGAGCAGGGCGTGCCGGATCTGCGTGACGCCCTGAGCCGCTACGTCTATGAGACGCGCGGCGTCTATGCGCCGCCGGAGCGCATCGTCGTAGGAGCCGGCACGGCGGCCCTGCTGGGCGTGCTGACGTCGCTGCTGCGGGAGGCGCACTCCGATATTGCCGTAGAAAATCCCGGCTTCCGCTTGGGACGGGAACTGTTCCGCAACATGGGATACGGCATTGTTCCCGTAGCGATACGGCAGGGAATTCTCGACATGGATGCCTTGGAACGCAGCGGGGCGTCGCTGGTGTACGTCAGCCCGTCGCACCAATTTCCTACGGGGACGGTCATGCCCATTGGCATGCGCCGCCAGCTGCTCCGCTGGGCCGAGGAGCGCGAAGGCGTCATCATTGAGGACGACTATGACAGCGAGCTGCGCTACTACGGCCGCCCCATTCCGGCCTTGCAGGGGCTGGATACGTCGGGCCGGGTCATTTACATGGGAGCCTTATCCAAGGTGCTTCCTTTTTTTGTCCGCCTGAGTTATATGGTGCTGCCGCCGAAGCTGATGGAGCTGTACAATGAGCGGCGGAGTCTGTTCCGGCAGGGAGCCTCCGTACCGGAGCAGTGCGTGCTGGCCGCGTATATCCAAAGCGGCGAGCTGGCCCGGCAGGTGCGCCGCCTGCGCAAGGATTATCAGGAGAAAGGCGCGCTCATGGAGCGCCTATTGCTGGAGGCCTTCGGGAAGGACATTTCCGTGAGCCGCGTCGTGTCCGGCGTATATTGCCACATCGCCCTGCAGAGCCCTTACGACGAAAGCGAGCTGCGCCGCCGGGCAGAAGAGCGGGGATGCCGCGTGCTGGCGATGCAGTCTTTTTACGAGCGGCCGGAGCAGGCGGACACGAAGGAATTTCTCTTGTCGTTTTCAAAGATACCCAGTCAGGACCTGAAACAGGCCGTTGCGGCCCTGCATCGGGCCTGGGCGGAAAAGGAAGGATAGCGTCATGGCAAAAAGTTTACGATTTATTCATTGCGGCGATTTACATTTGGGCAGTCCCTTTCACGACGTCGCCGCTGTCGGCAGCCGGTGGGAGCGCATCGTAGGCAAAGCGCCGATGCGGGCGTTCCAGAAAATCGTGCAGCTGGCCATTGATAAAAAAGCGCACGCCGTGCTGATCAGCGGCGACGTATATACGAGCGCGACGCACAATTTGACGGCTCAGCTGGACTACGTGCGGCTGCTGCACAAGCTGGCGCAGAACAATATACAGGTCTTCGCCGTCTTGGGCAATCACGACCCCCTGGAGGCTTGGAAGGCCCGGATTCCCTTTCCGCCGAACGTGCACATTTTCAGCGCCGAGAAAATAGAGCGCATGCCCTTGGTCGTCGACGGCGAGGAAGTGGCGGCCGTGTACGGCCAGAGCTACGCCAAGGCGGAACAGCGGGACAATCTGGCCTGGAACTTTGCCCGTGAATCTGGGGACCGCTACGCCATCGGCCTGCTCCATACGCAGATCGGCGGGCCGTCTCCTTATGCGCCGTGTTCTTTGACGGATTTGAAAGAGAGCGGCATGGACTATTGGGCCTTGGGCCATGTCCACGCCCATCAGATATTGAGCGAAAAGCCCTATATCGTGTACGCTGGAAGCCCGCAGGGCTTAGACTGCACGGAGACCGGCGCCCACGGCTGTTATTACGTAGAGGTCGGCCCCTACGGGACGACGAAGGTCGAGTTTTTAGATACGAGCATCGTCCGCTGGGAAAGCACGGACATCAGCATCGAGTCGATTGAGTCGGTATCGGGCCTGCGCGAGGCCGTGCGGTTCGCCAAGGAAAAAATCCGCCGCGACATCGGCAAGCCGACGTTCCTGACAGTCAACTTCACTGGCGCCGGCAGCATGTACCAGGTCATCAACAATCCCGAAGCGACGCAGTACTGGATCGACAGCTGGCGCGAAGAGGAGCAGGGGAAATACGCCTTCGTCATGGTGGAACGGCTGCGCAATATGGCCCGGCCGAAGATCAACCTGACAGAACGGAGCAAGCTGCCCGATACGGTAGGCGATTATTTGAATGTTGCCGACAAGCTGGCCGCCCTGCCGCCGGAAGAGATGGTCCAGGCCCTGCGGGATATCCTGCGGGAACGGCCCGAATTCGACCGCCTCGGGGCGTACGGCAAGGCGATTTCTGACGACAGGCTGCTGGAAGCCTTTGAAAAAGCCAAATGGCTGGGAATGCAGAAATTGCTGGAAGATGGAAGAGGATAGGACTTATGAAGATTATACAGATGAATTTAGACGATTTCGGCATTTACCATAATGTCGAATGGAACCCACCGGAAACGGGGCTCATCGTCATGCACGGCTATAACGAAAGCGGCAAGACGACGCTGATGAAATACGTGCGCTCCATGTTTTTCGGCTACCTGCGCGGCGATTGGAAGGGCTTTTTCGGCCATATGGATATTCGCCGCGACGACGGGCGCGAATACCGCATCTACCGGAAGGAAAAGGAATCGTATATGACGGACGGCCAGCTGACGCTACACGACGAGCCGGCCGACTTGTGGTGGCACGGCCTGGACCGGCAGACCTACGATAAAATTTTCGCTATGGGCCTGGAAGATTTGCAGGGCTTTAAGATCTTGTCCAACGAAACGGTGCGCAGCCAGTTTTTCAGCGTCGAAGGCGGCGTGCGCATGGGCGCGACGCGGCGGGACATCATCCGCCAGATGGGCGATCTCCTCGTCGCTTCGCCTCAGGGGAAGAAGCCGATCAACGCCCTGCTGGCGGAGCAGCGCGAATTTGACAACCGCATCCGGGCTCTGTCCTACGACGAAGACGAGTTCGCCCAGCTTCAGGGAAAGGAGCAGGCGACCCACGAGACGGAAAACCGCATACGGCTGAGCATCGAAGAAACGAAGCAGCAAATCGAGCGCATCTCCATGCCTATCGCTGCCTGGGACGTATACAAGCGGGGACAGGACGCGCTCAAGCGCATGCAGGATCTGGCCGACGTCTCCCAGTTTCCGGCCGACGGCGCGCAGAAATGGACGGAGCTGGAAACGAAGATTGGGGAAATCGACGAGCAGATTCGCAAGCTGGAAGCCCTGTCGGCTAAAGGGCCGGCCTTCCGCGAGGAATGGAACATCTGGCTGCTGTGCGGCCCTCACCTCGACGACCTGTATCTGCACGTCGGCGAGTGGAAGCAGGGACTGGAAGAAGTCGCCGCCCATGCCGATATGGAAATAGACTGGCAGTTTGAGCAAAATCAGTGCGCAGAATCGCTGAAGCAATGGACTGGCGATACGATTCCCTCTTCCGTCGATTGGACCGGCGGACAGGCTGCGGCGGCCGGACTGGCTCGCTGCGAGCAGGAGCTGGAAAAGTGGCAGGCCGCCAAGCCGAAGAACGTCGCGGCGGACAAGGCGGAAGCACCTGCCGAAGGGGAACCGTCCAAGGAGGAATGGCAGGCTGTAGGCAAGGCCGTTTCTTCCATTCAGGAATGCCTGATGGAGCGGAAGAAGCTGCGCGAACAGCTGCAGTGGCTGAAATCGGACGGAAGCGGCGTATCTCACGGGCCGGCCGTATTGGCGGTCCTGTGTTTGGCCGCCGCTGCGGGCCTGGCGGCGATGGTCTTCGTATACGGCATGGACCAGCTGTTCGGCTACGGAGCCGGCTTGTTCCTGGCTCTGGCCGTCGCGGCCTTTGCCAAGCAAAAATCGCTGGCCGGCAAGGGCCCCCGGCGAATCGAGGAATTGGAAAAGAGCCTGGCCGCCGTGCAGGAGCGGATGGAAGCCTTGGCGGCGGAAGCGAAGGCAGGACTGGCGGCGAGCGACGACGACGATGTCTGGTCGCGTAAGCTCGATGAAATCAGGATGCAGTACATGGACTGGAAGACCCAGGAGTCGAAGACGGTCTGGGAAAAAGAACAGAAGGTCATGTACGACGCTATTTATGACGAGTGGAATAAGAAAGGCGCCGCTTGGCAGGGCAAGCTCGAAGCCAGCCGGAAGGCTTGGGAATCGTGGCGCAGCGGCAGCGGATTTGCTTCCTTGGAAGTCGGCCAGCTGGCTCAGGCCAAGGAAGTCTGGGACAAGTGGCACGCCGCCGTGTCGGCCTCCGAAAGCTGGCGTGTCCGCAAGGAAGACCTCCTGCGGCGCATGGGCCAGTGGCGCGACAGCGCAGAACAGCTGTTTCGGGAATTAGGCGTCGCCGGCGAAGGCACGCCGGAACAGACTGAGGCCGTATATAAGCAGTGGCAGACGATCCGCGTGCAGGCCGAAGTCGCCCGCGAACAGGACAAGCAGCAGCAGGAGCGGCAGGCCCAAATCGTCCAGCTGCAGAAGGACAAGGAAATCCGGCAAAACCAGCAGCAGGACTTATTGGCCCTGACCGGCGCCCAGACGACGGGGGAATTCCGCAGCAAGGTCCTGAAATTCCGCCAGTTCCAGCAGTATAAGGAAGTATACGAGCAGTCCGAAGCCCATATCCGGCTCATCGCCAAGACGCCGAAGCAGCTGGCAGAGCTGCGGCACGAGCTGAAAGTCCATACGCTGAAAAACTGGACGGACGAACGGGCATATTACGAAAAGAAAATCGCCGACGCGGAAAAGAAATTAGCCGAAGTCGCCGAAAAACGGGGCAGCATCATAGAACGGCTCAGCCAGATGGCCAGAAGCGACGCCTACGGCCAACTTCTGCAGGAAAAACAAAACCGCAAGGCCGAGCTGGACGGCAAGGTGAACGAGTGGCTGACTTATCTCTTCGCCCAGTATATGCTCGGCGAGGCCCAGTCGTATTACGAACGGGTGCGCCAACCCTTAGTTATCCGCCAGGCCGGAGATTACCTCCACCTCATGACCCAGGGCCGCTACACCCTCCAGGCCAGCTTTGACGGCCGCCAGCTCTACGCCGTCGACGGCACGCAGCGGCGTATCCCGGAAAAGCAATGGAGCAGCGGCCTGGGCGACCAGATTTATCTGGCCATACGCATCAGCCTGGCCATGGCCTTTTCCAAGCAAATCGAGGCGATGCCTCTGATTTTGGACGACATCCTCGTCCGCTTCGACGAACAGCGGCAGAAGGAAGCCATTCACTTCCTGGCCGACTTAGGCAAGAAAGAACAGATTTTCTTATTTACCTGTTCCCAGACGACGAGAAATCTCGCCGGCGAGGTACAGAAGGAATTAGCCGGAGAAACCGATACGATTCATTTATTTGAAATCGAACAGGGAACGATTCGGCAAAGCGTATAACCCGCGAGATTGGAAAGGCAGGTGCAGAAGCTATGACAGCTGCTCGGCCGGTGCTGCCGCCGGCTATGATGCTGGCGGCGATGGACGCCGTAAGCGACGGCATCGTTATCGTAGACAAGGATTCCCGTATTATTTACATAAACGACGCGTATACGCGCATCCTGCGGGTAGAGCGGCAAAAGGTGCTGCACAAGCAGATCAGCGTCATCGAGCCGGGCGCCGTCATCCTGGACGCCTTGCGCGACAAGCAACCCCGCTCGCGTCTTCCCGTAGAAGTCAAAACGAGGGGCAAGCAAATTCTGGTTAATATTACGCCGATTTTTGACGGCGGCGAAGTCATCGGGGCCGTGTCGGTCTTTGAAGACATTACGGAGCTGTCCCTCAGCCATCAGGAGCTGGAACGGGCTCAGCGGCTGAGCCGGTCGATCTTCAAGGCCGCTGCTGACGGCTGCCATACGCTGCCGCCGGAATTTGCCCATATCGTCGGGGACAGCGCCAAGTTCCTGCGCTGCCTGCGGCTGGCGGAGCTCGTGGCGCCGACCGACGCGACTGTCCTGGTAGAAGGGGAAAGCGGCGCAGGCAAGGAAGTCGTCGTTGACGGGATTCTGCGCCTCAGCGGCAAGCGGCGGCGTCCCTTCGTCAACATAAACTGCTCGGCCATTCCGGAAAGCCTCATGGAAAGCGAGCTCTTCGGTTATACGGCCGGCTCGTTTACCGGCGCGGCCAAGGGCGGCAAGGCCGGGAAGTTTGAGCTGGCCGACGGCGGCACCATCTTCCTTGATGAAATCGGCGAAATGCCGCTGTTCATGCAGGCCAAATTGCTGCGGGCCCTGCAGTCGGGGGAAATACAGAAAATCGGCTCCGACACGATGCAGAAGGTCGACGTCCGGGTGATTGCGGCGACGAACCGCAACCTGAAGCAGATGGTGCGGGATGGGAAGTTCCGGGAAGACTTGTACTTCCGCCTCAATACCTTTACGATCGTCATTCCGCCTCTGCGGGAGCGGGGCGAAGACGTACTGCTCCTGGCAGAGCATTTCCTGGGAAAATTTTCCAAGAAGTATGGAAAGACAGGACGCCTTTCGTCGGCGGTGCAGCGGTTTTTCCTGTCCTATGCCTGGCCGGGAAACGTGCGGCAGCTCGAAAGCTGCATGGAGTACGCCGTCATCGTATGCGGCGACGGCGAAATCCGGATGGAGCACCTGCCGGAAGAGCTGCAGGGCCTTTCGGATAATGGGGAAAGAACGGATGCGGCAGAAGCTTCCGCCGCAGGCGCGCCTCACGGCTTAAAGGCCGATATACAAGCTATGGAGCGGGACTACATCCTCCGCGTGCTGAAGGAGACCGGCGGCAACAAGACCAAGGCTATGGAAGTCCTGGGAATCAGCCGCCGCACCTTTTACAAGAAATGGAAGCTCTACGGACTAGATAAAGAATCGTCTATAAAGTAAACACTATATACATGGTAAACACGGAAAATCCTCCCAAGTATACAGTTTATACTCGTATCGCGGGAGGATTTTTTGTGTAGAAATAAAATGCCACTCTTATAAAGTGGCGATCAGGCCGGAGTATATGCGAAAAGTGGAGAACCCTTGTAACGTTGCATAGCGAATATAGTACATATTGGCATATAAATTTCATATACATAGGCGAAGCTATTATTGGATAGCATTACGTCGCGACAATACATGTAGTTTAAGACAGAAAGAAGGTACATCTATGAAGACAATACGCATCGGCGGCGGCCAGGGCTTTTGGGGAGACCTGATTGACGCGCCGATTATCATGGCGAAGGAAGACAACGTAGATTATATTTGCTGCGATTATCTGGCGGAATTGACCCTGTCCATCATGCGGCGGCAGCAGGAAAAACGGCCCGAAGCCGGCTACGCCCGCGATTTCATCACGTCGCTGAAGGGCATGCTGCCCTACCTGGCAGAAAAGAAGACGAAGGTTATTACCAACGCCGGCGGCATGAACGTAAAGGCCTGCGTGGAAAAGGTAAAGGAAGTCGTCAAAGCCGGCGGCTACAACCTGAAGGTCGGTTACGTCCTCGGCGACGACGTGCGGGAAAAGATTCCCCAGCTTCGCGAGCAGGGCGTCCAGATGCAGCACATGGATACGGGCGAAGACATCGACGGCATCCTGCCGAAGATGGTCAACGCCAACGTCTATTACGGCGTAGAGCCTATCGTCAAATGCCTGGAAGACGGCGCGGACATCATCATCCTGGGCCGCTCGACCGATACGGCTATGTTTGAAGCGCCCCTCCTGTACGAATTCGGCTGGAAGCTCGACGACTGGGACGCCAAGGCCACGGGCATTCTGGCCGGCCACCTCTGCGAATGCGGCGCCCAGGCTACAGGCGGAAACTACGACTACGACTGGGAACACGTCCCACGTCCGGAGCTTTTAGGCTATCCCATCGTCGAAGTCAGCGAAAAGGGCAGCCTCGTTCTGACGAAGACGAAGAACACCGGCGGCCTCGTAACGGTCCAGTCCGTCAAGGAACAGCTCATGTACGAAATCCACGACCCGTCGCAATACATTACGCCCGACGTCGTCGCCGATTTCAGCAAGATTACGCTGGAAGAAATCGAACGGGACCACGTCGCTGTCCGCGGCGTGACGGGCAAGCCCGCTCCCGACACCTTGAAGCTCTGCGTCGGCTATCTCGAAGGCTACCGCAATATCGCCTACCTGCCCTACAGCTGGCCGAGAGCGCTGGATAAAGCCAAAATGGCTGCCAATATTCTGGACAAGCGCATGGCCATGAAGGGCCTGAAGGCCATCCGTACCCATATCAGCTATTTAGGCGTCAACGCCCTCCACGGCCCCCTGGCTCCGGAACTCGACGCCGATTTGAACGAAGTCGTCCTCCGCTACGCCATCATGACGGAAACGAAGGAAGAAGGCCTGAAACTGACGCCGGAAGTCGCCGCCGTCAGCAACCTGAACGGCCCGGCCCAAGGCTGCTTCTTCGGCGGCCGCACCCGTCCCAGCGAAGTATTCGCCCTGTGGCCGACGCTCATTCCCCGGGATGCCATTACGATGGAAACGCACGTAGAGGAGGTTTAATGTCATGAAAGTTCAGTTAAAAGATATAGCTCACGGCCGCTGCGGCGATAAGAGCGATACGTCCAATATCTGCATTTACGCCCGCAAGCCCCAGTATTATAAAGCCATGGAACGGCAGCTGACGGCCGAAGCCGTGCGCCGCCACTTTGAAGGACTCGTCTTCGGCGACGTCGTACGCTACGACTTGCCCCAGCTGGACGGCTTCAACTTCGTCATGCACCATGCCTTGGACGGCGGCGCGACGCGCTCCCTGCGTCTCGACACGCTGGGCAAATGCATGGAAGCGGCGCTGCTGCGCATGTACATTGAAGTCGATGACGAATAGAACAATTTGGAATTGCACATAAACTGTATCGGGACGTCAAAGGAGAGATGACATATGAAAACCAATAATTACTCTGGATTCCATAAACTTTCTGTAAGTCAAAGAGCGGCGGAAGTCGCTGAATTTGCCAATCTTACAGAAGACGAACTGCGCCTGATTACCGAGCCGGGCGCACTGCACAACGACGTAGCGGACAAGGTTATCGAAAACGTCATCGGCACCTATCAGCTGCCTATGGGCGTCGCCATGAACTTCATCATCAACGGCAAAGAAGTACTTGTTCCCATGGTCGTAGAAGAAGCGTCCATCATCGCCGCGGCGTCTAACGCCGCAAAGATGGCCCGTCCAGGCGGCGGCTTTACGACGAGCTATACGGGAAATATCATGATCGCCCAGATTCAGACGATTGGAATTTCCAATCCGTATTTTGCCAAACAGGTTATCCTGCACCATAAAGAGGAAATCTTGAGCATTGCCAATGAAAAAGACCCTGTGTTAGTTGGTATTACAGGCGGCGCGAAGGATGTGGAAGTCCGCATCGTCGAATCCCTTATCGGTCCGATGGTCGTCGTGCATCTGCTCGTCGACACGGGCGACGCCATGGGAGCCAACGCCGTCAACACGATGGCCGAAGCCGTTGCTCCGTTTATTGAAAAAATTACCGGCGGCACCGTTAAGCTCCGTATATTGTCTAACTTGGCTGCATATCGTCTGGCCCGGGCCACGGCGACCTTTACGAAGGAAGCTATCGGCGGAGAAGATGTTGTCGACGGCGTGATTGCCGCCTATGCCTTCGCCGAAGCCGATCCCTTCCGGGCTGCTACGAGCAATAAGGGCATTATGAACGGCATCGACCCGCTCATCGTAGCGACCGGCAATGACTGGCGCGGCATTGAAGCGGCCTGCCACGCATACTGCTCCTATAAAGGCAAGTATACGTCTATGACCCGCTGGGAAAAGAACGCCGACGGCGATTTGACCGGCTCTATTGAAATCCCCGCCCTTTGCGGCCTCGTAGGCGGCGGCACGAAGATTCTTCCGGCGGCTAAGGTCGGCGTCAAAATCCTCGGTGTCCAGACGGCGGCGGAACTGGCTCAGGTCATCGCAGCAGTAGGGCTGGCGCAGAACTTCGCGGCCATGCGCGCCCTGGCTACAGACGGTATCCAGAAGGGGCACATGAAGCTCCATGCTCGCAATATCGCAACCGTCGCCGGCGCGACAGGCGAAATGCTGGATAAGGTCGTGGCAGCGATGGTAGCAGAAAAGAATATTTCCGTTGAGCGGGCAAAGGAATTGTTGTCTACATTGTAAGCAAAGGAGGCCGTTATGAAACGAGCGGTTTTAGCAGATATTTGGGGAGATACGGTAGATCTCCGAAACTTGACGGGCGGTATTCTCATCGGCGTCGTTCTTAGTTTCTGCTGCTATTTGGGCGCTAGTACGGCAATTTCGTCTTCATATCCGGACTTAGCGGCGAACCTCGTCTCGGCGTACTCTTTATTGTTTGGCATCGGCGGCTGCGTTTTGTCGGCCGTCGTATCAGCTAAGCTGTTTAAGCCGAAACGGACTCTGAACGAAGAGGAATTTTCCGAGGCCGACAGAGAACGCGTCTTGAAGGAATTGCAGATTGATTTGGAAAAAGAACGGGAAGAATTAAAGTATGTCGATGAAAAAGTATTGCAGGAAATGAAAGACCTGCGGTTGTATGAATTGTTTGCCGGAACAAGTGAAAACGCGCCGCCGGTACGGACTGTAAAGGAAGGTGACCGGTAATGGACGGAATGATCCTTCACGATTTACTCTGGGCCGTAGGCATGGCCTTGGCCGGCGGGATTATCTTTTCCGGTATCGGCCTGATTTCCGGAACGGATGAAACGTCGACGATCGCGCCGCTGACCTTGCTGATTATTCTGCTCGGCGTCCCGCCTGTCGCCGTATTTTCCTGGTTTATGGCGGCGGCTATTTCGAAACATATGATTCACGCTATTCCGACGGCTCTCATGGGCGTTCCAGGCGACACGATGGCCGTGCCCATGCTGGAAGACGCGGCGGTGCTGCGCAAGCTGGGCGTGCCGCATATGGCGCTGCGGAAAATGATTTCCGGCGGTATCATTGCGGCGTTTATCGCGCTGCCCGTCAGCGTCGGCTTCGCGTCCCTGCTGGCGCCCTTCGCCGACATCGTCAAAGCCTGGGCTCCCGTCGTATTTACCGTTGCGGCTATCATCATCGCCTATACGTCGGGCGGCAAATGGGCTAGTCTCTTCGCCCTGCTTCCCTTCGCCTTCTTCATTCAGGGCTTGAATAAGATGGCTATTGCCGGCATCGGTCATGGCGTGTTTATCAGTATGTTCCTGGGCATCGCTATCGGGCCGATGTTTGCCGACTTGATGACCATTTTATCGCCTAACTCCCGCCATATCCTGAAACGGGATTCGTCGCGCGAATTCTGGCTGGCTCCGGAAGTTAAGATGTGGAAGGGATATTTCCCGAATCCCATCAAAATTTTGTCTAAGCATCAGATTATGTACAATGCCATGACGGCCGGCGTATCGGCCCTGACCTTTACGTTCAGTCCCGTCGGCATGACCGTTATGATGGGCGAATTCGTCGGCGCGCGCATTAAGAGCTTGTACCAGCGCATGACGTCGACCTTGGCCGTCATGAACGGGACGACGGAAGCGACGTACATTGCGGAAACGATCATTCCGCTCTTAGCCTTCGGCATCCCCCTCAGCCCCGTCGGATTAGGGCCGGCAGCTCCGTTATTCAACGCGCCGCCCGTATATACGGCCCAGCCTGTTCATAACCTGCATACCTTTTTATCGGCTGCGGATTTCTTGGTTTATGGATATATCGGGTTGTTTGTCGCCTTCCTCGTAGCATATCCGTTTTCGATGAACTACGCCCGCCGCGCCAGCGCATGGGTATTAAGAAACGTAAGTCAGGAAGCGATTATCAGCATGTTCTCCGGTCTGATTGTCGTCATTTCGTACTTTGAAGCCGGCGTCGTAGGCATCGCAATCGCCATTACCATCGCCATCTTCGGCGGTATCTTGAACAGATATTTCGGCGTCCATACGGGCGTACAGTACATGGTGTATTACGCGTCTCCCTGGCTGATGGCGACGCTGCTGGGCATTAAATAAGATGAATTCTTTCTCCTGCATCGCTGTGCGGTGCAGGAGATACTGCGTTTTTCGCGGCAACATTTGACAGCCTCGCCTTGTTATGGTATGATAAACAAAGTTAGGCGACATGAGGCCTAGCTTTTTTAAGTTGCAGTAAAATTTTCTTGACTTAGCCTGACAGGTGTGGTATCTTATAAAGGCAGTCTTGCGCAGGCACTGGGTTTGCGCGTAGTATCAGACTATTTTTAAGAGAGGTGTAAGGGAATGCGTACAGCGATTACATTGGCATGCACAGAATGCAAACAGCGTAACTACCGGACAAATAAAAACAAGAAAAACAATCCGGACCGTTTGGAATTGAAAAAATATTGCCCGTTCTGCAAAAAACAAACCGTACATAAAGAAACGAAATAATTTTGATGGAATAAGATGTGCTTAATCTTATTTGGGTGTGAGAGGTTATATGGCACTTTCAAAAAAAGCAGCACAAAAGAATAAGAAGAATCCGGGCAAGTCATTTTTTCAAGGCGTTAAGGTGGAACTGAAAAAGGTCATCTGGCCGACGAGAAGAGAGCTGATAAACTACACGGTCATGGTCATCGTCGCGACGATCGTCGTCATGGCGATTATCGGCGTGGCCGACGGCGTTTTTGGTCAGTTGTTTAATTTGCTTCGAGCCGTTGTCGGATAGGGAGGCCTGCGCTTAAATGGAATCTGAAAAAAAATGGTATGTCATCCATACGTATTCCGGTTATGAAAATAAAGTAATGGCTACGTTGGAACGGAAAGTTAAATCCATGGGATTGGAAAATGTCATTAACCGCATCCTCGTCCCGATGGAGGAAGAAATCGACGTCGGCAAAGACGGGAAAAAGCGCGCCGTGAAACGCAAGGTTTTCCCCGGCTACGTCCTCGTCGAAATGGAAGTCAACGACCGTTCCTGGTACGTCGTCCGCAACACCCCGGGCGTAACGGGGTTTGTAGGCTCGGCGACGAAGCCTATTCCCTTGGAACCGGAGGAGGTTAAGAGCATTCTGAAATCGCAGAATCTTGACACGGAACCGAAACCGCATATTTCCGTCGAAGTAGGCGAACAGGTCCGCATCACATCCGGTCCGTTTGAAAACTTCATTGCGACCATTACGGAAATCAATGAGGAAAAAGGAACCCTCAAAGGCCTTATCGATATGTTTGGCCGGGAAACTCCAGTAGAAGTCGACTATTCTCAAATTGAGAAAAGTCTGGAATAAATACTTCTAAAATGCGGCGAAAGCCGCGAGTGGGAGAATCATTAGGATTCGCGTACCACATCTTGTAATGTGAGGAGGTGTAAATCACCATGGCAAAAAAAGTAGCAAGAATGGTAAAACTTCAGTGTGAAGCTGGCAAGGCAACTCCGGCGCCTCCGATTGGTCCTGCATTAGGCCAGGCTGGCGTTAACATCATGGCCTTCGTAAAGGAATTCAACGAACGTACGGCGAAACAGGCTGGTTACATTATTCCTGTTGAAATCACTGTATACGAAGACAGATCCTTTACCTTCATTACAAAGACACCGCCCGCTGCCGTATTGTTGAAAAAAGCAGCTGGCCTTGACAAAGCTTCGGGCGAACCGAACAAGAAAAAAGTTGCAAAGCTGAGCCGCGATCAGGTTCGTGAAATTGCAACGACAAAGATGCCTGACCTCAACGCCAACGACGTAGAACAGGCTATGAAAATGATTGAAGGCACTGCCCGCAGCATGGGTATTGAAATCGTAGACTAATTCCGATTTCCCTGCCCGTGGAAGGGGCGAATGCCCCGCTAAACCACTAAGGAGGAAAAGACATGGCAAAAGTAGGCAAGAAATATGCTGAAGCCGCTAAAATGTACGATAAATACAAATTGTACGAACCGGCTGAAGCCATCGACATCTTGAAAAAGATGGATACGGCTAAATTTGACGAAACTGTCGAATTGGCTGTAAACTTAAACGTAGATCCGAAATATGCCGACCAGCAGGTTCGCGGCGCTTTGGTTCTGCCTCATGGCATTGGCAAAACGAAGACTGTTCTCGTATTTGCTCAAGGCGATAAAGAAAAAGAAGCTCAGGAAGCCGGCGCTGATTTTGTAGGCGCAGACGACCTGATTGAAAAAATCAAAGGCGGCTGGCTCGATTTCGATGTAGCTATTGCTACGCCGAACATGATGGGCAAAGTTGGCCGTTTGGGTAAAATCCTCGGGCCGAAAGGCTTAATGCCGAACCCGAAAGTCGGTACGGTTACGATGGACGTTGCAAAAGCTGTTTCCGAAAGCAAAGCTGGTAAGGTTGAATATCGTACGGATAAGGCCGGCAATATTCATTCCCCTATCGGTAAAAAGTCTTTCGACGCTAATAAATTGATCGAAAACCTTACGACTCTCGTCGACACGCTTATCAAAGTAAAACCGTCGGGTGCCAAAGGCCAGTACATCAAAACGATCACTGTCAGCTCCACGATGGGCCCTGGTATCCATATCAACCCGTTCAGCGTAAAAGGCATTGTAAAAGCTGACGAACAATAATAATATCACTCTTAGCTGTAGACTGAAGGTATGTATAATGGACGCAAGTCCGCCATCTGAGGCTAAAACTAGTAGATTATTGAGTACTACTGATAACGACTAGTTCGGCCTCATGGAAATGAGGCCGTTTTTATTGCTAAGACGATATAAATCCAAATCAAGGAGGTGTATCGAAGGAATGTCTATGTATGCAAAGCATCAGGTTTCTCCTGCTAAAGCCGCTGTCGTTGAAGAAATGAAGGAAAAACTGCAGGCAGCTCAGGGTGTTGTATTCGTTGGATTTACGGGTTTGACCGTAGCCGACGTTACGAAGCTCCGCCGCAAATTCCGCGAAGGCAATGTTGAATACAAGGTTATCAAAAACACCTTGACTCGCATCGCCGCCAGCGAAATCGGTTTCGAAGGGGTATCTGAATTCCTCGAAGGCCCGACAGCTATCGCCTATTCCACGGAAGACGCCGTAGCTCCGGCTAAGATTTTAAAAGAATTCATCAAAGAAACGAAAACAGAAGCTCTGACGGTCAAAGTCGGTATTGCCGACGGTCAGATCATCGATGCAGCAGCCGTCGACGCATTGGCAAACCTGCCGAGCCGCGACGAACTTATCGCGAAGGTTGTCGGCAGCATGCAGGCTCCTATTTCCGGTCTTGTCAACGTACTTCAGGGCAATATCCGCAATATGGTTTATGTGCTTGACGCAGTACGTGCTAAGAAAGCAGAACAAGAAACTGCTTAATCTAAATTACAACTTTTAATTAAAAAAATCGATACTATGGAGGTATTTTAAAATGACTAAAGAAGAAATCATGCAAGCCATTGAAAACATGACTGTTTTGGAACTTTCCGAACTCGTAAAAGAAATGGAAGAAAAATTCGGCGTATCCGCTGCTGCTCCCGTAGCTGTTGCTGCTGCTCCGGCTGCTGGCGCTGCTGCTGCTGAAGAAAAATCCGAATTCGACGTTATCCTCGCTTCCGCTGGCGACAAGAAGATCAACGTAATCAAAGTTGTCCGCGAAGTAACGGGCCTCGGCTTGAAAGAAGCTAAAGCTCTCGTTGACGGTGCTCCGAGCCCTGTTAAAGAAGGCCTCTCCAAAGCTGACGCTGACGCTCTCAAAGCTAAATTGGAAGAAGCAGGCGCTACTGTTGAATTGAAATAATTTCAGAAGAAATTATACGCTCCCAAGACCCGCTGATGTTGGGTTTTGGGAGTTTTTCTATGCCTCTGTTTCGTAAGGGCCTAACCATAGGGAGGAGGAACGGATATTGAATTCATTGATTAGTCCTGAAAATACGTGGATGCTGCTGGCGGTGATGTGCGCGTCCGTCGCCGCGTCGATTTATTTGGAACAGACCTACGCCTGGGCTTCGAAGGTGTCGGGAGCCGTCATCGCCCTGATTCTCGCCCTGGTGCTGGTCAATGTCGGCGTCCTGCCTACGCACGCGCCCTTGTTTGACGACATTGTCTGGGGATACGCCGTACCGATGGCCATTCCCTTGCTGCTGCTCCAGGCTAACATGACGAAGATATGGCGGGAAACGGGGCGGATGCTCTTCGTGTTTCTCATCGGCTCGGCAGGGACGATCTGCGGAGCCCTGCTGGGGACGGCGATTTTCGGCTCCATGATAGACGGGCTGCCCAAGGTGGCGGCCATGATGACCGGCTCGTATATCGGCGGCGGTGTCAACTTCGTGGCCCTGGCCGACGCCTTCAAGACCGACGGCACGTTGGTGTCCTCGACGATCGTAGCGGATAATCTCACCATGGCCGTTTACTTCCTCGTTCTGCTGGGATGCGTAAGCAACGCCTTTTTCCGCCGCTATTTTACCCATCCCCATATCGACGCCGTAGAGCAAAGCGGGCAGGCCGATGAAGGCAAGACGCTGGCCGCCGCCTATTGGAGCCGCAAGGACATTTCCCTGCGGGACATCGCCGTAAACGTCATGTATGCAGCCGTCGTCGTCACCTTGTCCAAGTGGATGGGCTCGTCCCTGTCGGCCGTCATTCCGACGGACAACTGGCTTCTCCACATGGCAAATACCTTTTTCGGCAGCGAGTACGTGTGGATTACCTTTATTTCCATGCTCGTCGCTACCTTCTTTGACAAAAAGGTGGCCTCTGTCAGCGGCGCCCAAGAAATCGGCACCTATTTCATCTACCTCTTTTTCTTTGTCATCGGCGTGCCGGCGTCTATATCGGAAATCCTGCGCAACGCGCCCCTGCTCTTTGCCTTCTGCTTCCTCATGGTCGTCGTCAATATGCTGTTTTGCTTTGTCGGCGGCAAGCTGTTCCGTTTTCATCTGGAAGACATCGTCCTGGCGTCCAACGCGAATATCGGCGGCCCGACAACGGCTGCCGGCATGGCCATTTCCCAGGGCTGGACGAAGCTCGTCGGCCCGTCCATGCTGGTCGGTACCTTCGGCTACGTCATCGGCACTTATTTAGGCATCATTGTCGGCAGTATATTAGGCGCGTAATCAAATAAATGATACATGTGTATATGACAAACCCGCCGCCTTTCTAGGGCCGGCGGGTTTTGTCGTACTGCGTTGCTGCGCAGGAGCTGCAAGATATAGAAATTTTGTATTGCAGGATATACGGGGTAAGTATTAGACACATCGGCAGCCGGACGTATAATAGACGTATACAGACACAGGAGGATGAGTGCTATGGAATATATCACATTGCGCAGCGGCGTGTCCATGCCCCTGCTGGGCTTCGGCACCTTTCAGATTCCCAACGGAGCCCCTTGCCGAGAGGCCGTCGCGGCGGCCCTTGCCGCAGGGTACCGGCATATCGACACGGCCAGCTCGTATCAAAATGAAGAAGCCGTCGGCCAGGCAATTCGCCAGTCCGGCGTCGCCCGCAGCGAATTGTTTATCACGTCGAAGGCCTACATTCACGAAATGGGCTATGACAAGACGAAGGCAGCCTTTGACCGCCAGCTCCGCCTGCTGGGGCTGGACTACCTCGACTTGTACCTCGTGCACATGCCCTTCGGCGATTATTACGGCGCATGGCGGGCCATGGAAGAGTTGTATAAGGAAGGGAAGATTCGGGCAATCGGCGTGAGCAATTTCAACAGCAGCCGGCTGATGGATCTGTGTTACAACGCCGACATTGCGCCGGCCGTCAACCAGATCGAACGGCATCCCTTCTATCAGCGATCAGAGGAACTGGCCGTCATGAAGGAACTGGGCGTGCAGGCCGAGGCCTGGGCTCCCTTCGCCGAAGGGATGAACGGCATGTTTACCCAGCCCGTATTGCAGGAGATCGCCGCGGCCTACGGAAAGAGCGTCGCACAAGTCATTCTGCGGTGGGAAATCCAGAGTGGGTTGCCGTGCATCGCCAAATCGGTCCGACCCGAACGGATTCGGGAAAACTTCGCCATCTGGGATTTCGAGCTGACTGCGGATGAAATGAAGGGCATTGCCGCCCTTGATTTAGGTCATCCGCAGATGCTCGATACGGAGCGGCCCAGCGAAGTAAAACGGGTCTACGATTTCCTGAATAACCCCGTCGTCACCTCGCTTCATGAATAACGGCACACGTAGTATGAAAAAGAACAGCGCCTTCCCTTGGGAGAGCGCTGTTTTTTGAAGACGCGTATTCAATTTATTCGGAATAGAAAAAGCCGCAGGATGCAGCCTGTGGCTTTTTCGCTGTGCTTATGAATTTGTGATTTCATCCTTTTGCCAACGCTTAGTATAACGGCCCCTTCGGCGCTCGTCAATAGACGACGGAGCTATCCGGCGCGGGGCCGGAGAAGTAATGTAGTAAGAACGTGCGGAATTGTTCTTGCTGCGGCGACGGCTGCCATAAGGCTTTATACGACAGCCATATGCCGCGGCGGCATGTCGGCGTTCTGATAGGAAGGCGCGTAATGCTTTGGCTCAGGGATTCGGAGCCGAAGGCGGGGACAAAGGCGACGCCGAGATCCGCGCTGACCAGGTTGGCGATGACTTCGAGACTGTTGATTTCAAACGCGACTGTCGGGATGAAGCCGGCATCGCGGCAGAAGGCCAGAGATGTTTCATAGAGGCCGCATTCGCTGGTCAGCGTAATAAACGGCTCGTCCTTTACCTCGGCCAAGTCGACGAAGGGGCGGCGGGCTAAGGGATGACGAGGCGATACGGCGAGAAAAATATCTTCGTCGGTCAGCTTAACGCTGTATAGCTGGTCGTGACGCAAGGAGTGGAAGGATAGGCAGAAATCTATCCGGCCGCCCAACAGCTGTTCTTCCATTTCTCTAGGTTCGATGATTTGACGTATACAGAATTGCCCCTGCCTATGCCGCGCCGCGTACGTCGTCAGCGCTTGAGGCAAGAGACGGGACGAAGCGGCGCCGATGCGGAGACGCTCGGCTTTTTGCGCGGCGTAGGCTTGAAATTCCTTTGTTCCCAATTCTAATTCAGCAAACATGCGGTTTACGTAAGATAAAAACAAGAGTCCGCCGTCGTTTAGCCGCAGCCGTTTGCCTTGTCTGTCGAAAAGGGGATAGCCGAGCTCCGTTTCCAGACGTTTTAATATTTTGCTGAGAGACGGCTGCGATACGTGGAGCACGTCGGCGGCCTGCGTCAGGCTTTCTAAGCGGGCAATGGTTTGGAAATAGGATAAATGCAGTAGTTCCATAGGTTCTCCTTATGCTTTTACAGACATATTATATAAGGATTTATGTATTTTAAATTATATATTTTCTATTCTATAATACCATATGTCTTTGGATACTGACGAGAGGAGAACGTGTCATGGATAGGGATCGGATTTTTACGAAGGACTTTATCGTCAATTTTTTTATCAATTTTAATGTATACATGGTCTTTTTCTTGTTTACTATTATCGTAGTGGAATATGCGATGACCTTTTTGCAGGCGACGGCCAGTCAGGCCGGGTTAGCCGCCGGTATTTTTGTATTCTCCGGCTTTGCCGGGCGCATCGCCGCAGGACGGTGTGCCGTATGGCTGGGTTTGAAACCCTTGCTGTATATAGGAGGTCTTATCTTTTTTGCGGCTTCGGCAATGTATGTCGTCATCTCTTCTGTGACGGCGTTGTATGGTGTTCGTATCCTGCAGGGCTTTGGGTTCGGCGTGGTGTCTACTGCTACGGGCACCTTGGTGGCTGCTTTGACGCCGGTGTCGCGCCGCGGAGAAGGTATTGGGTACTACACGCTGAGCGTTATTTTAGCAACGGCGGCAGGGCCCTTTTTGGGTATGTGGTTTCAGCGATACGGCTTGTATACGGCCGACATGCTTTTGTGCATGGCTCTGTGCGGCATAAACATAGGGCTTGCCGTTCTTCTTCGGACTCCCATGCTGCCGTCTCATGAACCGGCGAAGAATAAAGGCTCTTTTTGGCGGAAATATGTCGAGCCGGCTGCCGTGCCAATCGGCGTGCTAGGCCTTATCATCGGCATGTCCTATTCCGGGCTGGTAAGCTTTTTGACCTCCTTCGTAAAAGAGGCGCGTTTGACCGAGGCCGGCGCATGGTATTTTTTCGTATACGCCGTCTGTATTTTTTTATCCCGTCCGTTTATGGGACGCCTTCTCGACAATCGCGGGGAAAATTATGTGATGTATCCGCTTCTCCTGTCCTTTGCTGCCGGCATGGCCCTTTTGAGTCAGGCGGAAAGCGCTCTCGTTTTATTGCTTTCCGCCGCCTTCGTTGGCCTGGGATATGGTTCGTTTATGCCGACGGCGCAGGCGATTGCCGTCAAAGTCGCCGCGCCCTCCCGTATCGGCGTCGCGACGGCTACGTTTATGTCCTTATTTGATATCGGCATGGGCGTCGGTTCCTATGTGTTGGGGGCGGCCATACCGTATACTGGGTATGCCGGATTGTATAAGATGACAGCCATCGTTATTCTGTTCTGCATTGTCTTGTATTATGCCGTTCATGGGAAAAGAGCGGCTGTATAGAGAAATGTCTATTTTTAAGTGTATAGGGGATTAGAAAGTATTTACGAAAGAATGACGAGGGATATATTTTAATTTGCAACGAAAATTGTAAAGAAACTGTGACACAAAATGGATTGAATCGAGGCTATTTTGTGATACAATGAAGACAAGAAATTGAAGTACGAAGGAGGGATATTCGATATGCGCATTTGGAAACGGTCTATTATCGTAGCTGCTATTGTCGGCGCGTTGTGCGCTCCGACCTTTGCGATGGCTTCCCAGGCAAATTCCTTTGGCGATATGAGCTTTACAGGCGCGCAGCTGACGGAGTTCAAGGCTCGTCCTCATCATCCGGGTCCTCCGCCGCCGCCGAAAAAGAAACCAAAACCGCCTAAAAAAGTTACGAAGCCAAAACCGAAACCGCATAAGCCCGGACGGCCTATGCCGCCTCCGCCCCCGCCGCGTCATCACCGCTAAGGGGAGGCATGAGGTACATGCTGAAAACGACAGGAATTTCGCAGAGAGATTTCTGTCGTTTTTGGCATACGCTGTGTTATGATTGTATGTTTGAAAGGAGAGGTGCGTCATGTCAAAACGAATGGCCGTATATCTTGCCGCCGCAGCCTGCGTCGCCGTCTTGTGGAGCGCGCCGGCCCTTCCGGCTCAGGTTGCCGGTCAAGGTACGGCAAAAGGAAGCGGCGCGTATATGACGGTACTGCGGGCGAGACCCCTTCCCCCGCCGCCGGCGCCTCCGGCAGCTCCGTCTATTCCTGCGCCGCGGCCTATTCGGCCTATACCGCCGCCGATGCCGCCTCCGCCAGCGCTTCATCCGGGACGGCCTCCCCAGCCGCCGCCCCCTCCGGTTTCACCGCCGCCTGCGCCGCGGCCGGACAGACCCCAGCCGGCACCTAAGCCGCCGTCTCTGAGTCCGCGGCATCCCATTCCGCCGCCGCAGCCGCCGGAAATTCCAAAACCGAGGCCCATTCGCCCCATCCCTCCGCCCATGCCGCCTCCTCCGCCGCGGCGATAATAGGGGGAGGGAGTATAGCTATATTTTTGCCAAAACCTCTCATTGTTAACTAATAGGTTGCGATGAGAGGTTTTTTGTCGTTCCGACTGCAGATTGCCCGTTTTTACTAAGGGTGAAAAATATGCGATAAATTCATAAAAATACATTGACAAATAGGAATACGCAGGATATCATCAAGTATTTCCGTTCGTTCCTACAGAAACAACGAAACCGGGTGCGTTGGGTTATCATGGATATGTCTAACCTGTTCCGGAAAGTTGTACAGGCGGTCTTTCCCAATGCTGTCATCATATGCGACCGGTTTCATATCGTCCGAATGGTGCTGTAGGCCATGGAACGGGTACGTAAGCGGATCCAGAAATCATTTCCCAAGAAAAACCGTTATTTTAAGCGGAATAAGCGGATTCTGCGGAAAGCCGGCCATACGCTGACGCCGGACGAACTGGTGTGCCTTGAGGAAATCCTGTCGCATTCGGAGGATTTACGGAAAGCGTACGCTCTCAAAGAAGCCTTTTACAAGGTACTGGATATGAAGCGAACTCCGTATGCAGAACCAGTGCTGCAGGACTGGCTGGAATTAGTCCGGTCTGCTGACCTGGAAGAATTTCAATCGCTGCAAAAATCGTTTACAGACTGGTTTGAGAAGATTGTAAATGCCCTGAAATACCCATGGTCCAATGGGTATACAGAAGGGTGCAACAATAATAAAACGAACCAGCTTGGGGATTCGAAGCTATAGTCGGTTTAAAAAACGAATTTGATATATAGCCTAATTAACAAGCGGGAATGAGACGCAAAACATTGTAACAAGAGCAGATACCTCAACATTTGACAAAGAACCAAAAATAAGCTAACAAATTTGCTGAAATCGTTTGCTGATTTCGTGTATTTGTTAGCTTATTTGAATGAGTGTGAAGAAATTTGCAATATGTCAGCTCATCGGATGATGGGACATGTAATGCGACAAGGCAGCGCGGTTGGTAATGCCCAGCTTTTTGTATATTTGGCTCAGCGTTTTCTTTACGGTCACTTCGGCGATGTTTAATTGACCGGCGATGGCCTTGTTGGTCAGGCCGGTAGCGACCATGGCGGCGACTTCTTGTTCCCTCTTGGATAAGGGCAGGGACGGCTTCGCGAGAGCCGTGCGCAGCGCCGCCAACGGCTCGGCTAGGGAAAGGCCCTGCACCTGTTCGATAAAGGGCGCTGCCGCCGCGTCGGAGCGGAGCTGTTCCATCGCCTGCGGCAGGTATTCGGCGTGTTCGGCGAAGGGCATGACGAGATGGTCGGGCTGGGCCAGCGCGACGGCCTGTTTTAATGCCGTTGCTGCTCCGTCTATGTTGCCGGCGTGCTCGTAGACGCAGGCGAGAAGAATCGATTCGTAAATCGCCGGCAATATGTACTGCGAGGCCATAGCCGTTTTATAATGTTCCGTCGCCTGCAGCAGGAGCTGAGGAAATTCTCCGCGGCTCAGCAGGACCTTATCCTGTATGACGGCGGCTATCGGCGCGATGGGATAATAACAGCCATTTACGTCTATCGGGGGGGGGGGGGTGAGGTGTATAAGGGCACAGAAGCCGACGAACTGTTCAGCATCGACTGGAGGAAGGCTTCGCACAGGTGCTTTACAGCCGTGCCGCATTGCGGGTAGACCTGGAGCTTCAGCGAGTGCAGACGCTGTATTTCTTTCTGCAGCCCTGCGGCGTCGCCGCGGCAAAGGGCTAGGCGGGCTAAATAAAAATGGGCCGTTTGCAGGTGGGAAATGCATTTCGGCACGATAGAATTGGCATGAACGTATTTTGCCAGCGTTTGTTCCGCTTCGTCGAGACGTCCCGTCAGGTATTCGTATTCGCCGCGGATAAAATCGGTCTGGACCGGAAAGGCGTCGGCGTGTATCAGCCGTATATAAGAAGCGGTAAATTGCCGCAGCCCTTCCGCCGTTTGTTCCAGTTGCCCCGGCAGGGAATGATAGAGGGACAATGGCGACGGCGAGCCGAAGGTCCATGGCAGGATGAGGTCGTGCGGCGACGGGAGAAGCTCCCGGGCGCGCTGGACGTGCTTCGTCATAGCGGAAAGATCCGGGTACGAGCAGAAACCTTTCATCACCTCGGCATAGGCCGCGTAGTACAGGCGCTGGGCGGCGTCGGCGAATTCCGTCTCGACGCAGTCCGCCAGAACGGAAAGATATTTGACAGCGAGGAGCCGCTTGCCGCAGCGGAAGGCGTATAAGACGCAGTAAAAGCAGCCTTCCAGATGAGCGGCCCGCTCTGCGGCGGAAGCATGCTGCAGCGTATCGGCGGCGACGTCATGGGGGAAGCCGTATAAGCTTTCCCGGCCGCCTTGCTCGATCGCCGTCAGGACCGTGTCGTAGTCGCCAGCGCGGCGGGCCAGGACGATGGCCTGTTTATAGTCGCCTTCCTGCAGGTACCAGTGCGCCGCCCGGAGCTGCTGCGCCTGCTGCCAGCGGCGGCTTTTCCGTGAAAAGACATAGTGCAGATACGAGGCCAGCAGGGGATGGAAGGAATAGGTCCCGTCATGGTAATCGAAATATAAGAAGGGATTTCGTTCCACCTCGGCGTCGAGAAGATCCTTGGCGCGGGGCGAATCCATCACATAGGACGCCAGCTCTCCCGTAAAGGATGGAAAGAGGGACAGGGCCAGAAAGAGATTTTTTCCCGCTGCGTCGAGATTAGCAAAGGCATTTCGTTTTATGTAGCTGTACAGCTGGTACTTGTCCTGCGTCGTCAGGACGTTTTCTCCATCGGCTTCGGCGCGCTGCTGGAAGTTGTGCATACCGTACTCGGCGGCGAACAGCTCCTGATCGTTCAGACGGTTATACGCAATGGAATTATTCAGATAGATGATTTCCCAACCGTCATTACGCTGTGTTTTTTGAAAAATAAAGACACAGCGCTGGTATTCGTGGATAAACATGTTGTAGGCTGGATCTGTCGTGATGTCGGAACAAATCTGGCAGAGCCATGTCGTATCGCTCAGCGGGCGGACAGTGTATTCCTCGTTGCTGATGCGGCAGGGGACACGCTGGCTATGACCGCGGCGGAAGGCCTCTGTGACGGCTTCATAGCCTGTCAGCTGCATATGTTTTCCCGCGCCGGCCCAGATGACGTTGTCCGATAAATGGGAAAAGAGCGGCGTCAAGTCCAGTTCTTCAAAATACGCCGTTATAATCCGTTTGCTTAGCTGCAATATAAGCGCTTCTTCCGTTAACATGAAAGCACCCCCTTTACAGGCAGATAGATAGACTCATGGAAACACCCCGAAACACATGGGAAAAACTGCAAGTAATTACATTATAATACGGAATAAGGTCCTGGAAAATATACTTTTCACAATTTTATAAATATTTAATGAGCTTTGTGCGAAAAGAGAGAAAGAAATTCGCCGGAGCTCGTTTTTTATTAAAGTATATACTTTTGTATAATATATTTACCTTAGTACCTTCCTTTATAATATAAGTTGAAAAAGTATATGACTGCACGAACTGCGGAGCAGTTGGCAAAAAGTTTTGTATGACGCATAAAAAGTTATTATAAAGAATAAAAATACGATAAAAAGACCATAGAAACAGGAGGGTTACATGACGATGAAAGTTTGGACTAAATATATATCAGTTATCATTGCCTCCAGCGTGCTCCTTGGGGGTCACGCATGGGCTGTCGAATTGCCGCCGGCAAATGAGCTAGCCGGGATGAATGATTCGGGCGTACAACTGAGCCGAACGCGGCAGTATCTGGAATGGCAGCGGACGATGCAGCGCATTTCCGAAGGCCGCGAAGCGAGCCAGGTAGAGGATCAACGGGAAACGACGCCGGAAGACACGTCGAAAGCCGTTCGCTTTCAGCTGAACGACATTATCGTCGACGAGTCGGACGTACTGAGCGGCGAGGAAATACAGGCCGTGACAGCGCCCTATATCGGCAAGGAAGTCTCCATACAGGACTTATATACTATCGTAGAACAGATCAACGAACTGTACAGCGAAAAAGGCTACATGACCTGCCGGGCCTACTTAGCCCCGCAGACCATTAAGGGCGGCGTCGTCCATATCAGCGTCATCGAAGGCAAGACCGGCGCCGTAACGGTACAGGGAAACAACTCGACGAGGGAAGATTACATTCGAAACCGCGTCGCTATTGAAGAAGGGAAGATAACTAATATTTCCGATGTCAATAAGGATCTTCTGCGGTTCAACGCGACGAACGACGCTCAGCTGCGCATCGCCATGAAAGCCGGCGAGACCTACGGCACGACGGACTACGTCATTACGGCCTACGAGCCGCAGCAGCAGGTCTTCGGCCTCTTTTCTGACAACGCCGGCAGCGAGACGAGCGGCCTGTACCGCGGCGGCATGTTCTGGCAGGATCGGAGCCTGACGGGAGTCCGCGATTCCCTCATGATGACCTCGGTCTTTTCCGAAGGTACGAAATCCTTCGGCCTGTCCTACTCCCTTCCCATCAACCGCAATGGGACGAAGCTGGGCCTCAACTACAGCACCAACAGCGTCCACATTACGGACGGGCCTCTGGAAGATCTGGACGTCAAGGGCCATTCCTACGCCTACGGCATTTCCCTGACCCAGCCCATTATGACGACGGAAACGGTGAAATCCGAAATAGGCCTGGAATACGGCTACCAAAACTCGAAAACCGACTTCATGGGCATGCACTGGATCGACGACACCGTCAAGGGCTGGTCCCTGTTCTTTGACCAGATCGACTACGGCCGGACGACGATTTTCTATCAGAAGCACGCCTACCGCATCGGCGATTATACCGATATTACCGACGAAACACAGCATTTCGGCAAATATTACTTTAATACCTTATACCAAAAAGTGTTCCCATCGGGACAAATGATTACGGCCCGCCTGGACGGACAGCTCAGCAGCACCCAATACCTGCCGTCGGCTGAGCAGTTCTATATCGGCGGCATGTACAGCGTCCGCGGCTATACGGAAAGCCTGCTCGGCGGCGACAGCGGCGTCATGGGAAGCGTGGAATACACCGTTCCCCTTACGTCGTCCAAGAAGACCAACGCCTACATCTTCCTCGACGGAGGCCGCGTCTGGGGCGAAAGCGCCTACGACGACACGCTTCTCGTCGGCACGGGCTTCGGAATCAAGACGGCTATCGGCGACCATATGTCAATAAATGTTGGCATGGGCTTCCCTCTCATTCGCACGGTCAATGATGAAGAACAAAGCCGGGCGAGAGTTCATTTTTCCTTCAACAGTCAGTTCTGATACAGATACGTGAGGAGGCAGGACGATGAAATACATACGACAATTTACGCGCAAGCAAGAGCGTAACCAGACGAAAACCTTAGAACAGCAAAAACACGACCTCGACTTGGCAAGAAAAGTCCTGACGGCCGTCACGGCCTTCAGCTTTATCGGTAATCCCTTTGCAGCCATGGCGTCGACGATTACGCGCGTCGATGCGCCGAAGGAAAATTTAATGGAACATACAAATGTAGGCCATATTTATGCTGACCAGATGCTTAATGGAAATCAAACGGCGGTAAACCGTTTCGATAAATTTAACGTATCGGCCGGTGATATTGCCAACATGTATTTTCAATCTACTGCGCTGCAAGGAACAGATACATGGGCCAAGAACTTAGTCAACTTCGTTAACGACCGCATCAATGTAGCCGGTACGGTCAATGCCATCAAAGACAGCAAAATCGGCGGCAACCTGTTTTTCCTGAGCAGCAAGGGCATGGCCGTAACGAACAGCGGTGTAATTAACGCCGGCTCCCTCTATGTCATGACTCCGACGGAGGATTTTATGAAAGGTATCTTGGGAGAGGATTCCAGAACCTTTAATGAAGATCAGTTTAATTCACAGTGGAGCAATATTTCCAAAATGGAAATTCCTGTCAACCCCAGTGGGACAATTACTGTCTTAGGGACGATTAATGCAGCAAATGACGTAAAAATGACAGCTGCGCAAATTGGCATAGGGGAAAATGTTAGTGGAGATCCTAGCTACAACGTGAGTTCCGAAGATGCTAAAAAAGCTGTTATCAAAACTAACGTTGCAGATTTTAGAGATATAGTCAATATTAAGAGCGAAAATAATTTTATTGACGCAGGTTTAGATAATACCAAACTGATGAGTGCTGACGTCGATCCCAATTCTGGAGATATTGTGCTGCGTGCTGTTGCCAGTACGGTAAATAGTTTGGATAAAAATTTTGATAAATATGAAGGCAGTAATAACCAGGCGAAAGCTTCTGTAACCGTCGACGGTACGATCAATGCGCGTAAAGACGCAGTTATTACTGCTGAGGCTACAAACGGTGTCAATCTTGCAGATTTGTTTAATAACGAATCTGTTATAGAAGGCGACGATAATTTCATCGAAGCGTACGGACAAATTACTAAAAATGTGGCAACCGTCGATATTAACGGCAACGTAACAGGACAGCATGTCAACATAGAGGCGAATACGATTAACAATTATATTTCAAGTACAGATGAAAAGGTCAAGTTAGGCATTCTTACAGGACTTGCTGGTGTTGTTGCGGTAAATTGGGATGCATCCTATGCGGTTCTTGCGAACGAGGCAGCTGTCAATGTTAATAAAGGCGCTGTTATTACTGCAAAGGCTGCTGCTGAGAAAGAAAAAAATGCCCTTAATATCAGTGCGGACAGCAGCTTAAAGGCAAGTGTTGGCGCAAGTACTTCTGCGATTAAGCTGGCTAATTTGAAAGGCACATCAAATGTGCCTGCTGCATCGGTTGGTTATGCAAAAACGGACAATAAAGCAGCGGTTAACATTGCAGGGGAATTGCATTCTAACGGACATACCAACATTAGCGCTAAGGCTGACAGTACGGTTGAATTGGTTTCAGCTGATACTACTACGCAGTTAGATGGACAGGCTACAGTATTTAATGTTGCCGTGGCTATTGCCGATGGTAGCAACAGCAGTAGTGTTGATATTAAAAATACTGCCGAAATGACTGATTTGAATGGTGATTTGGATATTACAGCAACTTCTACTAACAGCATTGATACACAGGCACTTGTAAAAGGGAAGGAAAGTTCATTTGTAGGTACAGCTGTAAATATAACTGATTTTGACAGCAGCGCTGATGTGAAAATTGATACGGCTATTGAAGCTGATAGTGTAGATATCGCAGCTGGTAATTCTGTTGTAAAAAATAATGTATCTGCCAATAATAATGTAGGCAGCAGCTATCTGATGAATTTGTTGGTATCAAGAGCTACAGGGACCAAAACAGTAGAGGATATTAAGGCGTTTGCTGGTCAAGTAAAAACAAAAATATTGGGAGAAAGTAAACCGGATATTGAAACTGCCTTCAACCAATTAGGTGAATGGGCAAGCGTCGGCGTGAGTGTTGGCGTTGTCAATGAAACAAATAATGCTAATGTTACGCTTACTAAAAATGCCCAAATTACGGCGCAGGATGAAACAGGAAAAAAAGGCAATATCAGCGTAACTGCTAATAATTATATTGCCGATACCAGTATGAGTGTAACTGGTGCAACAAATAATCACAGCAGTGACGTCAGCAATGAAGCGCTAGTTAATGCAGCTGTATTGTATAGCGATATGGACAGCAATGCTACTGTAACGTTGGAAGGCGGTACGGCGCATGATGAGAAAAATGCTGCATATACTCAGCTTGACGGAGCTAATATTAACGTACAGGCTAACAGCGAGTTTAACTACGGTCGCATTGATAAAATGATTGGCGATATTCTTTCGCTATGCGGAAAATTGGAAAACGCTTATGCGTCTAATTCTACCTATCAACAGCATGTAAATGAATTAGAAAAAAAGGCAAAAGAGTTTAGTGCTAAATGTGCCGCAGACCCCAACTATGCCGATAGTGCTGAAGGCAATGAAGCTGCGATAGCACTTGCAAATGCAGCCAATAGGGTAAGTCTTGATGCTTCTGATGGCAGTGTAGATGAACAGATTAAAGATATTTTTGCTGGGCCGTTAAGCGTGGCAGGTGCAGCGGCTCAGTTTGCTAATCCTAATAATTATGCAAATTTCCAGGCAGGCGCAAGCACCAGCGGCAAAAGCGAAGACGGTGCTTCTGTGGCTGTAAGCGGTGCGGTGAATCTCAATTACATTACCAATAACGCTAATGTAATTGTTGGCAAAAATACCAAAATTACGGGCAGCGGCAAAGTAGGTGTTAACGCTAGTGCAGCGCAGGAAGACGTAGCCTTTAATGGAAAGCTTGGTTTAACAGGCGGTGCAGACAATGCAGCCGGTGGTACAGTAGGCGTACATTTTGGTGAAGTTAACAGCACGGTTGCTATTGCCGAAGGTGCGGAAGTTACTGGCAGTGCCATTAATATTGGCGCAGATAATGATGTTGCGCATACAGCTATTACCTTTGGTGCTGGTAAATCTGGTAATGCCTTTGTAGGCATGGGGAGTTATCTGGAAGGCGACAGCAACAGCATTGTATCCATTGATGATGAAGCAAGCCTTACTGCGACCGGCAGGGATCAATATAATCCTGCATCCCAAGATGAAAATAATTCCACATCTGATACTATTACTGGCAGCAGTGATGGCAGCGTAAATATTACTGCTCATAACAATACCGTTTTGACTAATATTGCTGGCGGCGGTGCTATTGGCGGCGAAAATGCCGGAATAGGTGCTTCCGTGGCTATTACGGATTATGATGTGTATAATATGGCTGGTATTGTTAATAATGACGCAGGTGTATCTGCAAATACAGGTGAAGTACCGGAAAATGAAACAGAAGATCAGAAACGTGAAAGAGTACAAAAGGAAAATATTGCCAAATTACAGGAACTTACCAAAACGCAGAGCGGTTTGACGGATGATGAATATGCGAATTTGTTTGGCTCCGCTGAAAACACTATCGAAAATGCCGGTATTAACGCTCATGATGTAAATGCGAATGTTTTAACGGACGGCACTATCAACACGGTTACAATTGCAGGTAGCGCTGTTACGGGCAGCGATTATGATAAACCCGGCATTGGCGATAAATTTGATAACTTTAAAAAGAATATGGAGAACCGTGTTGAAAATGGTATTACTAAGATTGATACAGCGGTTCAGAATAAATATAATGGCACCATGGAAAGCCCGAATTTAAAACCGACTAATATGGAGGCAAGTAATCCTAATGCCGGGCAGAAAAGGCCGTCGTTTACTATCAGCGGTGCAGGCAGCAGCAGCGTCAATTTAATTGATGGTGCCAGCACAGCCTTGCTTGACGGCGCAAAAATTACTTTGGTTGCAGATAATGCTGGTAATGCCGGTAAACTTAACGTAAGTGCGGCAGACAGCAGCTTTATTGGAGCATGGAGCGGCGCGGCGGCAATTTCGTGGAAGACCTTTATGACCGATCAAAACTGGAGCAACAAGAGCGTAGGTTTTGCCGGTACGGTGGGCGTCAATATGGTTAATACCGATGTTGCTTCCATAATCCGCAACAGCACAATTAACAATGCAGGCAGCATTACCAATACAGCTGATAAGAGCGGAGCACTTGTTGCAGCTGGTCTTGGCATGGCCGTTGAAAAAGGAGGCGCAGGCGGCGGCAATAATTACGGCGGTGCGGCTTCTGTATCCGTTAACATTGCTGAAAACGATATTTATGCTGTAATGCAGGCCAATACGGTTAATGCGGCAGAAAATACGGAAAAAACTGTTTTAACCAATACTGCTTATGATAATGACGTACAGGTAACCGGCGGCATTAATGCCAGCATTGCTTTAGGTGGGCAGCAGGGCGTTTCTGTAGGTGGTACTGTAACTTATGCCGAGCTTACCAATAATGTGCAAAGCGCTATTGTTGGCGGGACGTATAATAATATGGGTACGGTTGATGTAAGCGCTGCTACTGATATTACGCAGGTTGGTGCTGCTGTTGGCGTGGCTGCGGCAACCGGTACCGAAAATAATTACGGCATTGACGGCGTTGCTGCTTATAACCAACTTAACAACAATGCAGACGCTGTTATTGACGGAGCAACCATTACTGCGGATAAGGTTAACGTAGCTGCGTATGATACGGACCTTGGCGAAAATAAACATACCGAATATATTAATCAGCGCGGGCTGGATGCAACCGGCCATACGTATCTGCAAAATGTCAGCGATACAGCAGAAGATTTGTATGAAAAAGATGATAAAGGAGAAATCAATCTTGATGAAGACGGCCAACCGATACTTAAAGTTGGCCAAACCGGCAATACCATTGTTACCGGTGCGCTGGGTATTACAGCAACTACCGGCAGCGGCGGAGGCAGCGGCAGTGCGGCAATTTCTATCAGCGACATCAATAACGATTTTAATGCGTCTATTAAAAATAGCAATATTAAAACCAATGGTCTGGCTGCAGACGGAGCCGATGACGTTGCTGACGTAAATGTTTTGGCTAAGTCTGACACGCTGTTGGCTAATATCGCCGCAGGCGGCGCAGGAGCGAGCAAAGGCTTTGCCGGGGCAGGTTCTTTTGGTTGGAGCACGGTTAACAATGACAACACTGCTAGCATTGAAAACAGCACGATTGATGCGGCAACTACCAAAGTTAATGCTATCAGCGGCACTTTGGGCGTAAATGTTGCCGGACAGGTAACTGTTGGTAAGCAGGCCTTGGGTCTTGCCGTTGCTTATAACGACCTTGAAAATAATACCGGCGCGTATATTTTAGGCAGCGATATTAAAAATACGGATACTAATGATGAAGGCAACGAAGTAATTGAGGAAACTGATGTAACCGTTGCAGCGGAAAACAGCGGCAAGATGTATGCTGTTGGCGCAGGTGTGGGTGTATCTACTGATACAGCTGCTGCCAACGGTACTATTGCAATTAACCGCGGTAATAATAACCTTGAAGCTATTGTAGGAGATTACGGCAGCGGCGAAGATACCAGACATACAAAGATCACCAATGCTGAGAATATTGACGTTACTTCTAACGATAACGCTTCTGTACTTTCTGTTGCAGGCGGCGTTGGCGTTAGCAAAAAGGTTACTGTTGGCGGTTCCGTTGCTTATAACGAAATCGGCAATATCAGCGGTAACGCTGACGGCAAAATACAGAATAATACTGCCCAGATTAATAATGCAGTTATTACAACAGCAAATGGTGCAACGATTGATGTGCAGGCGCTTGACAATGCTGATCTGACCACGGCTGCAGTAGGCGTTGGCGTTGCGGTAGGCGGCAATGTGTCGGTGCAGGGCGCTGCGGCAACCGCTTTGATTAACAAAGATACGGAAGCTTCAATGAATGGAGTAACCATAAGCAAAGCATCTGAACAGGACAGCAGCGGTGCTGATGTGACTGTTAAAGCTTCGAGCAGCAATGACATTATTACTACTGCCGATACTGTATCCGCTACAGTAGGCAGCGCCGGCGCGGCAGTTGGCGCAGGTGTAGCCGTTAACAGAAGCGAAGCCAATGTTAACGCACTGGTAAGCGGCGGCACTATGAATGTGGACGACCTTGCTGTTAGGGCTGCTAACAGCGCTAATATTACAACTGTTGGTGTAGGCGGTAGTGTTGCAGGCGGCACTGGTGCAGGCGTAACCGGCAGTGTTGCCGTTAACATGATTGGTAATGGTACAACTGCAAAAATTGATGGTGGTTCGGATATTACAGCGTCGAATAACGTTATTGTGGCGGCATCTGGTGACGAAAGCATTGCAAACTATGCGGGTAGTGCTTCTGTTGCAGTAACTGGTGCAGCCGTTGGGCTCTCTGTATCTGTTAATGAAATCGCCAGCGAGACGCATGCATCTATCGAAGGAGATGAAACAAAAGTTAGTGCTGAAGGAAATGGTGATACAGAAAAGGTAAAAGACAGTGTAGAAGACGATCAAATCCTCGATAATTTCGTCGACGAAGATGCATTCAATAGTGCGGCGTCTCTTGCAGATACGAGAAAGGACAGCGAATACAGCGGTGTTGCTGTGTCGGCATCATCCACACACACCATCAAATCTTTCTTGGTGAATGGCGGAGTGGCCGGTAAGGGAGCCGCTGTGAACGGCACGGTTAATGTAAATTCAATCGGTGGCAGTACGTCCGCTGCGATACGCGGTGCGGATATTAATGCAAATGCTGCATCTGACGGGAATGTCCATGTGGTAGCCCATGATTATGCGAACAGCGCGGGTATTGTCGGTACGGCAAATGGAACTTTAGCAGGTGCAGCTGTTGGTCTCGGCAGTGATACGAACACGGTTTCACGCGATGTGTCTGCAGAGGTTCTTGGCAAGGGCACTGCAGATAGTAATGGACGTTATGCATTGAAAAATACAGTGAATGCAGATAAACTTTCTGTAGACGCTGAAGCAAAGCAGGGCATTTCTTCGCTTACGACTGGCATTAGCGCAGCTGCTGTTGGTGCGGGAGTATCCAATGCAACCAGCGTGGCGCTCCTTGAAGGGAAGACGACTGCTCAGATTAACGGCACGGCAGTTTCTGCTGCATCTCTTGATGTGACTTCTGATCACACGGCGAAGATGAATACGCTTGGCGTGGCGGTCGGTGCAAGTGAAGTTGGCGTGGGCATAGGCGTGAGCGTGCTCAATGAAAACAGCGAAACGGCGGCGAAAGTAACTGATGCAGATATTAACATGTCCAAAGAGGATAGTCAGGTTACTATCAAGGCGAACAACCATACAAAGGTCAATTATCAGCTCTATAACGGAGGAGGCGGGTTGGTTGGCGTAGCTGGTTCCATCGGTGTGTCCAACGTAAACAGCAAAGTAAATACAACGGTTGAAGATACGTCCATCGGACAGCAGGCTGCCAATACAGAAGAGATCGAGGGTGCTGCGAAGAATATTCAAATCAGCGCAGAAAATGATATTGATTTTACAAATAATTCCGGAACAGTTGGAGGCGGCGCGGTCGGCGTAGGTGTAGGCGTTGCTGTAAACACCATCGATAGTCAGGTACAAACCCGGGTGGATCGCGCAGAACTGCATGCTTCTGGAGCTATTGATGTATCTGCAAACGAAACGCGCAAGGTAAATCAGCTTGCTGTCAATGCGCAGGCCGGCAGTGTTGCAGGCGGCGCAAACATCATGATTACTAATGTGGGCAAAACGGTAGACAGCGTCTATGGCTCCAACCTCCAGACTAATGCCGATGGAGAGGTCCAAGGCGACGGAGGCGTCAAAACCGATGAAATTTATACAGAAGCCAACGACGCGATCACAGAAAATCAGTTCCAGTCATCCTATACGCTGGGTGCGGTAAGCAAAGATGATTCTTCTGCATTTGATTCAGCTACGGCAGGAAAAGGCTCGGAAAAATCGATCGTCCAGGTAGCAGTAGACAGCTCGACATTGGATACCAAGGGAAAGGTAGCGCTGACTACAGAAGAAACTACGGAAGTTAAGATGAATGGCATCAATGCTTCAGCTAGTGTGAAAGGCAGCGTGAGCGGTACGGTAGGTATTCTTGGTGTGCATCGTAATAGCAGCGTAGAAGTGACGTCTTCCTCCATTCATGCATCTGAATTGGACGCAAAGGCTAACGTAAATGGGAAATCTGATCTGAATATTTATCAGGGTACTGTAGGCGGTGTGGCATCTATCGGTGCGGCATATGGCAGTATTTCTACAGATGGCAAGGCCGGCGTGGGCATCAAAGACAGTTCAATAGAGTCGACAGGCGAGGTCAATCTGTCAGCGGAAGATACGAGTCAGGCTGATGTGGACGCTATTGGTGTTGCACTGGCCGGTGGCGGAGCAGCCAGCGTCATCGTGGCGGAAGGAACAAATCGCGGCGAGACGACAGTTACTGTTAATCATACTGATATTACAGCAGGTAACACTATCTCTGTAAATGCAAAACGCGAAGCAGAGGGAGATAGTCTTCATGTCAGAGCCATTGCTGGAAGCGGCGGACTTATATTCGCAGGGGCTGGCGTATCAGCCATTGCCAATGAAATGGGAACTGTGGGTACAGAAGTAATCGGCGGCAGCCATTTCACTGCAGGTGACACGATCGGTCTGTATGCGAAAAATGCGCCATCCGTTACAGCAGAAACGGGCGCAGTAAGCGGTAGTATGTTTGCTTCGGCAGCCATTACGGTGGCAGAAGCAAACGTGGGAAGCCCTGATGAAGACGACCATCTGAAGACCAGTGTCAAGGTAGATGATTCCAATACTTTTACTGCCAATCAGGTAACTGCAAATGCGGAAGCAGATATCAAACAGAAGGTGGACATGAATGCACTTAGCATCAGCGTTTCGCCATTCCCATCTGGCGCAGTACAGGTTAATACAGGCGGTACGGAAGCCTACAGCGATGTAACCGTTAATATTGGGGCGAGTGTATTCCAAGGAAAGGACTCCAATACTGTAGGTTTGAATGTAAGTGGCAGCAATTTGGTTACACAGACTACGGCGTCTAGGGGCATTAGTGCGAGCACAGGCATTGCTACGGGTACGAACTTGGCGAGCACAGCGGCCTACCTGTCTACGCAGGTCACTGCGACAGGTAGTGAAGCAAGCCGGCTGGGAAATGTCGATATCAAGGGCAGCAGTTCTGCTACGATTGATAACGATGCCAACGGGTATGGCGGCGCGTTTATCGACATCAGCCCCTATGCCGCTATGGTTGAAAACAACTACACGGCTGACACGGACGTGACGCTCAGCGGTGCGTGGAATACGACGGGCAGCTTTACAGCTCAGGCTTTGAACGGTATGGACATTGACCTCAAATCCGACGCCGTCCGCGCGGCCATCGTCGGCGGCAGCGGCACGTGGCTGAACAACGTTATCAACAATGCGGCCAACGTGACTCTCGACAACGCGACCATCACGACAGACGGCGCGCAGAGCTATGTTGCGCAGAACCAGGTCGATTACGTCGGCGAGATTGACGGCTCCGGCTACGGCGGCATCAACGTCAACGCCACCGATTATAAGGACGACCTCGACTTTACGGCTGGCGTAGATATGAAGCACAGCACGCTTACCGGCGCAGGCGACGAAGGCAGCATTACGGCCTTTGCCTCGACGGAAGGCACGATTCATTCCAAGAACAGCCTGAAATCGGCCGGCGTCATTCCCGTTGCCCTCGCTTTCAGCGACCATGACATTACGTATAACAACAGCGTCAATGTAACTAATGCTACGCTCACTACAGACAAGAAGGATCAGGACATCACGCTGGCGGCGACGGACGACACCGACGTGAAACTCGAAACCATCGCCGATACCCAAGGCGGTGCAGTCGGCGCGGCTTCGGCAGAAGCAAAGAACGTCCTCGACCGCAGCAACAAGATTACCGTCGGCAGCGGTTCTACCCTTCACAGCACAAACGACGTGAACCTCTACGCCGGTGCAAATTCGGAGGGAATCTCCTCATCCTTGGATCTGCAAGTTCTCGCCGATGCGTACAACAAGACGGTCATTCCGTTGGCGACGGCTCCGAAAGTGGATAATGCGATGACGCAGGCCAATCAAGTGTCTGTTGGCGGAATTGTGGAAAGCGTGCGTCACATTAATGCCAGCGCGGCAAAAGGTGCGACCACCGTAACGGAATCGGCGCAAGAATATAATCTGTATCAAGGCACGAGCGGCAGCAGTACCGTGGCGTCCACAACGCTTGGCGAGACTGTGCCGCATGAAAATGGCGACGCTAACTTTGTGGAAATCGCAGAGGGGGCGAGCCTGACAGCTGGCATTCATAATCATCTGAACCTTACCATTGAAGGCGAAATCCCTAAACCTGACGCAATGCCTGCTGACGGAGGAAGCGTTGATACTTCCAATATCACTATCAGTGTGGGAGAAGGCGAAGGTTGGTTCCGTACGGATACCGTTCAGACCGGAACTACGACGATCAAAAATAATTTGATGGATCGCTACAACGAAGTTGTTCGACTGATGGGCCAGTATGAAGAAGGCACTTCTGAGTATGCAAGCTATAAGAGCGAACGAGACTCCCTTCTTCTGGAAATGAAACGGATGGGCATGGCGAAGGAGGACATAAATAGAAATCTTACGCCTTCGTCTGAGATTGAGGTGCCCGCAGTGTCTTTGCCTGACATCGTCGTATCCGGCGGCAATATCAACATTGATAGCGACTCGCTGAAAGGCGGCGGTAATCTTACGGCTCAAGGCGCTCCGCAGATCAATATTACCAATGAAAGTGATGCTTATCTCGTTGTAAATGATGTGACTATTCAGGATGCGGGCGGACAGATCCGTATGAACGGCTCGACACTGACTGCAGATACGGCGGGCAATGAAATGAGCGCTGCGCAAATTCATGCAGGCGGTGTGACTGGCGGCGAATCGCAGATCAACATCTCCGGCACGGCGTCCATGAAAGAAGGGATGCAGGCAGATATCGGCGTCTTTGGGGATATCACCAATACGTCTGGTGACGTGACGCTCACCAACAATAGCTACAACCTTAATATTCTCGGAAACATCAGCGGCCGCAACGTCAGCCTCGTCGCTACAAACGGTTCCGTTACCCAGACCAGCGCGGAAGGGTTTATCAATATAGGCGGCGACCCCGTCACGAAATACCAGTTCAGCAAAGACGTGGCCAATGCGATTCAGGAGTACATTTACGATCAGTTTGTGGCAAATAATAGTTACACGATTCCTGAATTTAAAACCTATGAAGAGTATGTCAACTGGATCAAGACGAATATCGTCGCCGGCGGAAAGTATGGCATCACAGAAGCAGATCTGATCTGGAAAAAAGATGATCCAGCAGACCCGGGAAACAAGATCGTTGCTGGAGGCAACGTCTACATCAACGGTCTGAACGTCAACATCGGCGGGCTGGTACAGAGCGGCTACGGAAAATATTCTGTGACGTTGGACAGCAGCGCTCAGGCAAAAGTCGATGCGTTGGATAAGGAATGGCAGGGTAAGCAGGAAGCCCTTTCGGACAGTGCTGTCATGGCGAATGAAAAGTACCTGATCAATGCAGGCGGTCAGGTTTATAACCAAGAGACCGGCGTTTATGACTATGCAATCCGAGTGTACTATAATCCGTCCACTGGCGAATTGCTTACAGACAGCGTGTCCGTATCTGGCGGCAAGATCTACATTACCGGCAATATTTCTAGTACTGGCGGCGGCAAGATCATGGCGATGGACGGAGCGGCAGATATTGCTATCGATACGTCGAAGATTGATAAAAACGTCACAGTAAATACCATTACGAACAACGATATCAGCGGCCTCATCAGTATTACAGACAAAAACAAGACAGATGGTCATGGCCATTACTTAGTCACTGAATATAGAAATGATGAACAACGTTCGTATTACTCTGGAGGTGTGCTGTCTGATTGGAGCGCCGTAACGGGAGACATGGGGTATGATCCGGAAAAGGGATTGCAGTACCAGTGGACCGGCGGCGTCAGCGGTGAAGTAACGAAAAAATATCAGTACACAGAAGATTTCCTTTTCTGGGGACTTCTGGATTATGGAGAATCTGATACATTTGTTGCTGGACTCAAAGCGGAGAATAAAATGCCGGAGGGGACGCCAGTTTCCAGCGGCGGGACAGCGGGAAAAGAAAACGGTGTTGTCATTACAAAAGGAAACGGCGGCAAGGATTTCTCCATCACGGGAAGCTATAGTAATAGCAGTGATGAGACATACAGCGATATTTCCCCGGATATGAAATACGATGGATTCTGGGGGAAAGTCTTCGGCTACGGCACGACCACGTACACATGGACAGGAAAGCAAGGGACTGCTTCTTCTACGACGACGTCTATCGCTGCGGATAAGCATATTCAGATTGGCTTCATCGGCAACGGCAATGGGAGTGGTAATATTTCCGTTACATCCGGCGGCGATATGACCCTTGCTGGCAACATCAGCAACGCCTCTGTCGTCGACGGAAACAGCCAGACTGTCGGTAAAGGCAGCGTCAGTCTCACGAGTCAAAATGGCGCGATCACCGGCAACGGGATTATCAATTCCGATGACGTAAATCTCAAAGCTGCGGGAGATATCAATGTAAACCATGCGGCTATCGGCAGCGGCGCGACGGTCAATATCGCTTCGGACAATGGAGATATCCATTTCACGTCTTCGAAGGGCGACCTCTCTATTGAACAAGCCGTGACTGGCGGTGCCAATCCGATTACTGCCGAAACGGGCAACGTCTACCTCGAAGCGGCCGGCAGCCTCCTCGACGGCCATATGTCCGGCGACTATGCCGTAAAGGGACAGCGCATCGACCTCATCAGTAAGATGGGATCTATCGGTACGGAGAACAATGCCCTTACGATTCTTGGCGGCAGCGACCTGTACAGCGCTGATACGATGGCGTCGAGCGTGAACGCCTCTGCTGCAGGCGACATCGTCCTCACGCAGACAGACGGTAATATGCGCCTCGGCACGATCGAAAGCACGAACGGCGACGCCGTGCTTACGGTAACGAACGGCAGCTTCGTCGATGCGCATCCGTCAGAAAACAGCTCGTCCAGCAGCGCCCAGGATAAGATCGACCGCTGGTTAGAAAGCGGTCTCATTGACAAGAATGACAAGGCAAACGAGAGCACAAATGCTGCTGACAAAGCTAAAGCTGAACGCGTAGAAGCGTTGACGAATCGAGCGAACTCGCTTGCAGGCGGCGATAAAGCAAAAGTCGAAAGCTACTGGGCTGCGGCGGATGCCTTCTATAATGACGAAGGTGTGAAGCATGCGAAAGAGACCTATCTCAAAGCGGTTGCAGAGGCAGGCGGAGACAAAGAGAAGATTAATGCTGCATATGAGCAGTATCAGAAGGATTATCAGAATGCCAAGACGAAGCACTTCGAAAATAAAGAGTTCAGTGACGGAGAGCAGGATCTCATTACGAGTTATGCGGAGGTCTCGAACAGCGAAAACTATGGCTGGAGCAAGAATGAGCTCCTCTACGCGATCCAGGACAGTGTTCTCAACACAAAATCTGGCGAAGTACAGACGGTTGATACGCCGAATGTGTCCGCTATAAATATCACTCTTAATGCGGCCAGCGGCGGAATCGGCATTGACGGCGAAGCGCAGACGATCAACTATGCGGATCTGAATAAGGAAGAAAATCTTAAATTGTTAGCAAATGCCAAGGCAGGAGACCTCACTTGGGATGAAGCTAATCAGCAGGTCACCATCCGCCAGCAGCAGGCTATCACAGTGGCGGCAGACGGAGCGGTCAATGTGGCTGTTGAAGGCAATGGCAACGTATATCTTGCCGGTGTCAAAGGTACGACGCTCGATATCAATGACATTAAAACTGGTGGTAACGTCCGGCTTCAGGGCGATGATGGTGTAGAGGTTGGTTCCATCAAGGGAGGTAACCTCATTATTGCTGGCGGAGAAGGAAGTATCACGAGTGGCAACGCAGACGATCTTTATGTACATACAGAGCTAACCGGTTCACTCGATGCGAATGCCAAGGGAGATATATACATCTCCGAGAAGGGAGATTTGGATATCCTTACGCTCGCCACAGACAAGGCAGCGCATCTCGCAGCTACGGACAGTATTCTGATGGAAAATGTAAAAGACAGTACCGCGCAGGGCCGCATCAACGCTGCAGAAGTTAATCTTAGCGCTGGCGACAGCATCGGCGGTGCTGGTGAAAATCAGGCTATCCGCATTTTGGATAACGGCGCTGTAGTCAATGCCGAAGCAGCAGAAGGCATCTGGATTTCCGGCGAAAGCGGCGATGGCTCTACAGGCAATCTCGTCATCGGCAACATCAATGGCGGCAGCTTCGACCTGACCAGCGTCAGCGACGTCAGCCTCGGCGAAGGTACGGATGAAGACGAAGCGCTGACAGGCAGCATCACGACGACAAATGGCGGCGCGTCTATTTCGGCAGTCAACGTCGATTTGGCTGACGGAACAGTCGATGTAGGGACGAATGACTTCAATGTCACTGCCACGAACGGCGACATCACCCAGTCGGAAGCTTCGAAAGGCCTCATTGCTAATCACGTCAACCTGTCCAGCACGGGCAGCCAGCTCTTACTGAGTGAAACCAATCAGATTAACTCTGTTGCGGTCAAAGGCTTGCATAATAATAGCCTAACCGGCAATGTGGAAATCCACAGCGCCGCCGACAGCTTCGACGTGCAGTTCGGCGATACGGATGGTGATACCGCTGCTGGTATTACTGTCAACGACGGCAGCATTGTCATTCAGCATAACGGAAGTGCTGACGGTAAGCTCACTGTGACCGGATCGGCGACGACGCAGAAAGCCAACGGTAGCGATGTGAATGCGGACATTAGTTTCAGCGGTAAACAAAGCGCTATCGACGTCGAAGGTACGATGAATGCCGGAGACAACTTCTCGGCGACGACAGAAAGCGGAGCCATCAACATTACCGGCACGGTAACGGCCCATAATGGCGAAGTCAAAGCGACGACGAACAGCGGCGCGATTTCTTTCGACGGCGACGTCACGGCCATGCGCGGCGACGTCACAGCTGCGACCGGCAGCGGTGATGTGACCTTCGACGGCAGCATATCG
The DNA here is from genome assembly GCF_025567065.1 of Megasphaera stantonii. Classification (NCBI taxonomy): domain Bacteria; kingdom Bacillati; phylum Bacillota; class Negativicutes; order Veillonellales; family Veillonellaceae; genus Megasphaera; species Megasphaera stantonii. The sequence continues at coordinate 328,283 of NZ_JAOQKD010000001.1, read as the reverse complement.
GCAGAAGAAGGCAATATCAATGCGACGACAGACCAGGGAAATATCCTTGTAGACGGCAGCGCTGTTGCTAAGACTGACATCCTGCTGGACAGCGGCAGCGGCGCTATCACGGTGAACGGCATCGCAACAGCTGGCAATCAATTCAAGGCGGATACGGTAGATGGCAAGATTACTCTTGGCGGCGACGTCACCGCAACAGCGGGAACTGTGAACGCTCATACTACTGCCGGCGGCATTGAAGTCAAGGGCAACGTAGATGCGGGAACGGATATTGCTCTGGACAGCGGCAGCGGCGCGATTACCGTAACCGGCAGCGCGACGGCTGACAATAATTTCTCGGCGACGACAGGAAGCGGCGACATTACTCTGGGTGGAGATGTGAAGGCTGAAACAGGCAAAGTCTTGGCCCAGACGCAAAGCGGCACGGTGCTCGTCAACGGCAGTATCCAGTCGGCTCTCAATACGGAGCTGCAGGCTGGGATTACGGCTGATGACACAGGCAATATTACTGTCAAGGGCGACATCGCTTCGGGCAAAGAAGTCTTAGCGACAGCTGCGAATGGCGATATCGTCTTTGAAGGAACGACGACGGCTAGTGACGGCGACGTGAAAGCAGAAGTTACCGGCGACGGCTCCATTACCTTCAACGGCGCGGTGACGGCTGTAGCGGAAGGCGAAGGTGGCGGCAACGTCGTGGCGAACGTTTTCGGTACGGGTGACATCACGACGGAAAGCGATGCTGTATTTAATGCCGGTAAGGACGTGCTGTTCACGACGAACGTCGGAAATATCACGGCAAACAGCGCGGTAACTGCCGGCGAGGACATCGTTTTCAAGGTACTGACTGAAGGCAATATGACGCTTCGCGATGACCTGAAGTCTGAGCAAAACATTGATTTGAATGTAAATTCCGGCAATATCCTCTTTGAAGGTACGCAGGACGGCGTCCATGAAGACATCTATGTAACGTCGAATGGCGGCGACGTGACCGTTTCCATCAACGAAGGCGGAAGCGGCGTCATCAAAGACACGAACAGCGAAGGCCCGACAGGAGACTGGGCGCACCTTACCTCTGCAGAAGGCAATGTGACCGTTCGGCACGATGGCATCGGCGACGTCGACTTGTACGAGCTGTATGCGAAGCAGGACGCCGGCATTTCCGTAGCCAACGGCAACCTCCACCTCGTCAATGTCAGCGGCAACCTCGTAGCTGTTTTCGTGAAGTCCGAAGGCAAGGACATGGATGTGGAAAACATCGAAGCGGCCCAGCAGATTGCCATTTCCGGCTCCAATATGGATCTGGACAGCATCACGCAGCGTGAAGACGGCGACGGCTTCCTGGTCATTACGCCGGAAGGCACGGCGGACGACCAGCCGATTGACAACCTCGTGATCGGCGACATCCTGACCAACGGCGGCGTGCGTTTCGACCATCTGTGGCTGAATACCGGCAATATCCACGTCAGTGAGGGAGCGCTGCATCTGGACAAGGTTTACGTACAGGATAAGGCCACCTTCAGCACCGACGACATGACGACGAACGTCTTCGGCTCGGCTCCGGTCTACGATGACAGCGTATCGAGCTCGTACTGGGTCAACACGAGCATCAACAGCCCGAAGGACGACCTCGCGGCGTGGAACAGCGACGAGCTGAACGACAAGTGGATGCATATCTTCTTCTCGCCGGAAGGAACCGTCCAGATCAGCAACGGCAACCTGCTCCATCTGGCCGACCACAATTACGCATACAATCAGCGGTACAGCCAGGTCGATTGGATGAACCTGTTTACTGACGAAGATTTCTATAACTTCTATGACAAGTATTATGCGCCTGACCTGTCGTACCACGAACGGTACGGCCTGACGAGCGGCAGCGGTCACAGCGTAGAAAACGCTGAAGAAGACGAGGTCATCGTCGAATAAGGAAAGGCAGTTTGTATGAACTACATGGCAGCAGGGGCCCTGCATGATAGGGCTCCCAGCTGCTGTAAGAGAAAGGATGGGATTCCCATGAACAAAAAAGCAGAATTATTTCAAGACTATTTAAAAGAAAAACAAATCGCGGCCTTTACGGTCGACGAAATCCAGGACGATGCGCTGAACACCGTCGTCTTCCGCTCCTACATCGACGTCGGCGGCAACCAGCTTCCGACGCTGGTCATCCTGGACAGCAGCATTTACTGCATGATCCGCATTCTCGTCGCGCCGAAAGCCCTGCGCGATGACAATAGGGAAGCCGTGCTGGAGCTCATGAACGGCTACAATAAGAAGTACAAGTCCTTTAAATACTACGCCGACGACGAAGGCAACCTCGTCATGGACACGTGCGTATTGTTCAAGGACGGAGAAGCCGACGGCGACATGATTTACACCATGTTCAACGTCATCATCAACCACTTGAACGAATCGTACAAAGACACGATGAAGGCCGTTTGGCAGTAAAAGCGAATAGTGCAGTGCATAAAAAACGGGCCTGCTTCGCGCAATCGCGCGGGCAAGCCCGTTTTGCTGTTATGATATTAAGCAACTAGCCTCGGCGTGGCGTTGGCCGTAAACAACGCAAGAGCCCCTTCAAGATGGCACTCTTGAAGGGGCTCGTTGTGTTTTGCATACTTTTCAGTCTACACGCTGAGTATACCAAGTTTTCGGCATATAGTCAATGCTGAAATTTTTTCTTATTATGCTATGTGTATAATCGATTTTTTTGTTTTTCTAATACCTTTAGAATGTTACATGATCACTTACATAATATTTCTCTATCAAGATTTACTTCCAGAGGATTTTATTCTCACTTAGATAATGGAATTACCTGAGAGAGGCTATGTTTTCAATGCAATAAGTGAAATATAGCTAGATTCAATTTGCATAAGATGAACGTTTTACTTGAATCTGTCTTGCGAAAGCCTTCGATTTAAGGTATAATATAAATACCAAATGGTCATGATACAATGTACACTTAAAGCAAATGTACAACAATATTTAAGAATGAGAAAACCAATTCTTTTAACATGACAGAATAAGGGAACGGATTCAAGGATTTTTATGGATTCCCCAATAAATGAGGAGTTTACACCATGGATAATTGGATAGATGCCGCGCGTCTTACGGTTATCGTAGGGCACTTTGGCAGCGGCAAAACGGAACTTGCCGTAAATATGGCAATGGCCTTGGCCGATAAAGGACATCCCTTTGCCTTGGCCGATTTAGACGTCGTAGACCCGTATTTTCGCTCACGCGAATGCCGGGATATGATAGAAGAACGGGGCGGCCGGCTCATAGCCAGCTCGCAGATGCATGTCGACGCCGACCTGCCGTCTATGCCGCCCGATGTATTTGCTTTGTTTGATAATCCTGAGTTATACGGCATTTTAGATATTGGCGGCGACCCGTCGGGAGCCAGAGTGCTGGCCCGCTATCGTCATGATCTTCAGCGATGCGGAGCTCGCGTGCTGTGTGTCGTCAATGCCAATCGGCCCTTATCGGATACGGCGGAAAAAGCCGAACGATATGTACGGGCCATTGAACAGTCGTCGGGCTTGAAAATCGATGGCCTGATCAACAATACGCACTGCTGCCAGCTGACAGACGTCGAAGACGTCGTTGCCGGCGCGAAGATGGCCCAGGAAGTATCGGTATTAACCGGAATCCCCGTAGTCTGCCACGCTGTCCCCCTGCATTTGGCAGATCGGGTTTCGGATTTAGTATATCCTGTATTCCCTATGCAGTTGTACATGAAGAAACCTTGGGAATGACACCCGCAAAGAAAGGAGACGTAACACCTATGGCAATGCATTTGACTTTCAGAAAAGAGCGTTGTAAAGGATGCGGATTGTGCATCACCGTATGTCCCAAACAGATTCTGGCCTTAGAAGACGGCACGAATATTAAGGGCTACCGGCCGGCACACTGCACGGATGAATCGCTCTGCATCGGCTGCGCAAGCTGCGCAAGAATTTGCCCGGATTCGATCATTACTATTGAAAAGGACTAACAAAGAGGAGTGTGAACTGTTCCATGAAAAGAGAAATTTGGAAGGGCAGTGAAGCTATAGCTGAAGCCGCAATTCGTGCAGGCTGTCGCGGTTTCTTCGGATATCCCATTACCCCGCAGAATGAAATCCCTGAATATATGTCGCTGAGAATGCCTCAGGTAGGCGGCGTGTTCGTACAGGCTGAATCGGAAGTAGCAGCTATCAACATGGTATACGGCGCGGCCGGCTCCGGCGTTCGCGCTATGACGTCCTCGTCGTCTCCGGGCGTCAGCCTGAAACAGGAAGGCATCAGCTACGCCGCAGGCGCACAGCTGCCGGCGGTTATCGTCAACGTCATGCGCGGCGGCCCGGGCCTCGGCTCCATCCAGCCGTCCCAGGCAGACTATTTCCAGGCAACCCGCGGCGGCGGCAACGGCGACTATCGTACGCCGGTCCTGGCTCCGGCCAACCTGCAGGAAGCCGTTGACCTCGTACAGGAAGCCTTCGATATTGCCGATCAGTACCGCACGCCTGTCGTCGTCCTGGCAGACGGCCTCATCGGCCAGATGATGGAACCGATCGTATGGAAAGAACACAAACAGCGTCCCCTGCCGCCGAAAGACTGGGCATCGAGCGGACGCGGCGACCGTGACCACAACAACTTCATCAACTCCCTGCTCATCGACGCCCCGTCGTGCGAAAAGCACAACGAAGAGCTGCTGAAGATTTACGCAGAAATCGAAAAGAACGAAGTACGCTGGGAAGAAATCATGCTGGAAGACGCAGAGCTGGTCTTCACGGCCTATGGCACGCCGGCCCGTATTGCCATTACCGTTGCGGAAAACCTGCGTAAGAAAGGCATCAAAGCCGGCGTATTCCGCCCGATTACGCTGTGGCCGTTCCCGTATGCCCGCCTGAGAGAAATTGCCGAACAGGCATCGGTTAAGGTATTCCTGGATGTAGAAATGAGCGCCGGCCAGATGGTCGAAGACGTCAAGCTTGCCGTCGGCGACCGGAAACCGATCGATTTCTATGGCCGGTTGGGCGGCATGATCCCGACCGTTTCGGAAATCGAAGCCAAGGCAGAAGCAGTCATGGGGGAGGTAAAATAATATGAAGACTATATATGCAAAGTCCAAAGGCTTGCAGGATACCGAATTACATTACTGCCCCGGCTGCAGCCACGGTATCGTGCATAAATTAATTGCGGAAACGCTGGAAGAAATGGATGCGATCAAGACGGCTATCGGCGTATGCCCCGTAGGCTGCTCCGTATTCGCCGGCAACTACTTTGCCTGCGATATGCTGGAAGCCGCTCACGGCCGTGCGCCTGCCGTAGCGACGGGCGTAAAACGCACCCATCCGAACGTCCCCGTCTTCACCTATCAGGGCGACGGCGACCTGGCATCCATCGGCGCGGCAGAAATCGTACACGCTGCCATGCGCGGTGAAAAATTCACGACGATCTTCATCAACAACGCAATCTACGGCATGACGGGCGGCCAGATGGCTCCGACGACCCTGATTGGCCAGCGCGCTACGACGGCTCCCTTGGGCCGTACGGTAGAACAGGCGGGCAAACCGATGCGCGTAGCAGAAATGCTGTCGACATTGGACGGCCTCGTCTATGCAGAACGCGTCTGCGTTGTCGATATTCCACACTTGATGAAAGCGAAAAAGGCGATTAAGAAAGCCTTTGAACGTCAGATGAACGGCGACGGATTTACCTTTATCGAAGTATTAGCCGCCTGCCCGACGAACTGGGGTATGGATATTCATGAAGCAAACAAGTGGCTCATGGAAAATATGGCTACGTACTATCCTCTTGGCGTAATTAAAGATGCGGAGGTGCAATAATATGAAACACGAAGTCATACTCTCCGGTTTTGGCGGCCAGGGCGTCATGTCTATCGGTAAAAACCTTGTAGAAGCAGGGGTAGAAGAAGATCTGCAGGTTTCATGGGTGCCCTCGTACGGCCCGGAAATGCGCGGCGGCACGGCGAACTGTACGGTTATTTTGAGCGATGAACGCATTGGTTCCCCGTTGGTAGAATATCCGTCGGAAGTCGTGGTCATGAACCGCGCGGCATTGGCAAAATTCGGCCCGCACGTACAAAAAGGCGGCATTATGTTCATCAACAGCAGCATTGTGCCGGACAAGGTAGACCGTGACGACGTCAAGGTATACTATGTACCGTGCGACGACATTGCCCGCGAACTGGGCAATCCCAAGGTCAGCAACATGGTTATGCTCGGCGCATACGTAGCGGCTACGAAGGTGCTGAAAGTAGAAACCATCGAGAACATGATCCATGAAATGTTCACGGGCAAGAAAGCAAAGCTCGTTCCGCTGAACATGGAAGCCTTAAAACGCGGTATTGCCTGCGTAGAAGGATAAGGAACGCTAGACTATAATTACATAGCAGAAAACCTTTTTGCGGGTTTCTAATAACAGGAAAATCCCGGTACTGTTTGCATAGCAGCACCGGGATTTTCTTTTTTCTGATTAATGAGAGATATACCTGTTGAGAAGTTTGATTGTCGGTTTGATCTTTATCATCGGCATCACTATTATTGAAAGGATTTGTCGATACGGTTACGGCCATCAGCCAGTTTGATCCTATTTGGGAATGAAAAAACAGGGCAGCGGCTGCGCGTCGCTGTCCTGTTTTGCTGCGGGATGTTATTCTTTGATTGGCCGCGCTTGCGATTGGGCGATGGCTGCGATTTCTTCAGCCGGAATGCCTGTAATTTGGGAAATGGTTTCATAAGGAAAGCCTTTTTGGAGCATGGACAGGACGATGCGATGCCGCTCTTGTTCCTGTCCTTCTTTTCGTCCTTCTTCCAAGCCTTCTTCGCGGCCCTTTTCGATGTTGTACATCATGGAAATGTAGTCGCGCCGCGCTTTTTCTTGAATTTCGTATTTACGGCGCAGCTTTTCATCCTGAGTAAAATGCATTTCGCAGTTCATCGCTTCTTTGATGGCCGGTTCGCTCATGGCTAACACCTCCCGTTGTTCGTCGCTGCATTGATGAGAAAAGTAAGCGATCCATTGTTCAGACTTGCGCAATTTTCGAATGTCTCCGATGCGTATTTTTTCCAGCTCGATAAAATGCATTTCCAAATCGCCGATGAGGATGTCGTGGGTTTCATCGTTGTGTACGTGGTAGGAGTGATGACACGTCGTATACTGCTCAAAGGCGTTAAAGTCCATCAAGTTGATGGAAATGGCCGGCATCAGGCTGCGGTAGGGCGCGCCTTTATGAAGTGCGCCGCTGTACATTCTTGCCCAGTAGTATAAGGAACGGCGGGCCATATCGGGGTCCTTGCAGACCTGCACTTCGATATTGACCTGAGAGCCGTCATTCATTCGGGCCCGTATGTCGAGGACAGACACCTTGCCGGCTTCGGTGATGGGCGTCAATTCCTTATCCAGAAATTCTAAATCAGTAAACAGGTCGTTTCCCGTTCGGTTTAAGATGCCGTTGATAAAGCTCAGGGTCAGCGATTTTTTCTTCTCATCGCCGAGGAGATATTTGAAAAATACGTCGTTGAGTCTGTTGAGTTCTCGCGTCATGGGAACCTCCTTAAACATATTGTATCACGGTTTTTTTATTCCATATAGAGGCGCGGCCTTTCTCATATAGCATAAGAATCTATAGGAGCGCCGATAAAAAAAGCCCCGCGGTGTCCTGGCAGGGCAGGATATTTCGCGGGGCTAGGAAAGCCGAAGGGAGTGCTTACGGTCGCGCGTCAAAACCAAACGGCTTTGTCTAAGGCTTTGACTTGGCCGGTCGTTACGGTATGGACTTCGGGAATGGCGTCCATGTCGGTGAAGATGCACAGGCAGGCGTCAGACGGGGCGTTCTGCTTGATGAATTCGTCGTCGAATTCCATGAGCTTGTCGCCTTGCTTGACTTCCTGACCGTCTTCCACGAAGACCGTAAAGCCCTGGCCGTTTAATTTGACCGTATCGATGCCGATGTGGAGAAGGTATTCGACTCCGTCGGCTGTGGTCATGCCGATGGCGTGCTTCGTGTCGAAGACGAAGGTGACTTCGCCGTCGGCCGGAGCATAGACCGTGTTTTCCGTCGGATAGACGAAGAATCCGTCGCCGGTCATCTTGCCGGCAAAGGCTTCGTCGGGAGCGTCGGTAATGGGATGCAGCTCTCCCGTAAAGGGCGAGTTGAAGTACGTTTTTTCAGCCGGATTTTCTGGATTTGCCGGAGCGGCTTCGGGAGCTTCCTCCGTGGCGGTTATTGTCTGTGGTTCCGGCGCCTGCATAGGCGCTTCTTCTTCCGCCTCGACGTCCGGCGCCGTTTCGAGATATGTTTCCAGATTGGCTTTGATGACGGCGACCTGCGGGCCGTATACGACCTGTACGCCCGTCCCTTTTTTGATGACGCCGACGGCTCCTGTCGCTTTCAGGAGGGCGTCGTTGACGAGGGACGAATCGGCGACGGAGCAGCGGAGCCGCGTAGCGCAGCAGTCTACGGCGGTGATATTTTTCTTGCTGCCCAGGGCGCGGGCGATGGTCTGGCTCAGGGCGTCGACGACGGGAGCTCCGTCGGAGTCGCCGCCTTTAGCCGCCGCTTTGCGGGCATTGACGTCGGCCTTGGTGAACAGCTTCGTTTCCGTGTCGTCGTCTTCGCGGCCCGGCGTCTTAAAGTCGAATTTCTTGATGAGGAAGGTGAAGATGAAATAGTACAGGAAGAAATAGACGACGCCTACGGGGATGATGTACATCCAGTTCGTCTTATCCTCGCCCTGGAGAATACCGAAGATAAACAGGTCGAGGAGGCCGCCGGAGAAGGTCAGGCCTACGGCGATATTCAGCATGTGGGCGATCATGTAGGCTGCGCCGGCCAGGATGACCTGCACGTAAAACAGCAGGGGCGCAACGAAGAGGAAGGAAAATTCAATAGGTTCCGTAATCCCCGTGAGCATAGATGTCAGGGCTGCTGACAGCAGGAGGCCGCCGGCTACCTTTTTCTTTTCCGGCTTTGCCGTGCGGTACATCGCCAGGGCCGCGCCGGGAAGCCCGAAGATCATGAATATGAATTCGCCGGAGAAATACCGCGTCGCGTCGGCGCTGAAGTGGGTGACATTCGGCGACGCCAGCTGGGCGAAGAAGATATTCTGGCCGCCCTGGACGAGGTTGCCGTCAATCATCATAGAACCGCCGACGCCGGTTTGCCAGAAGGGCAGATAGAAGACGTGGTGCAGGCCGAAGGGAATGAGGGCCCGCTTGATGATGCCGAAAATCAGGGTGCCGATATAGCCCGTGCCGGTGACGAGGCCGCCGAGGGCGAAGATGCCGTTTTGTACGACAGGCCATACGAAGCACATGGCGATGCCGACGAACATGTAGACGACGGTGGAAACAATCGGGATGAAGCGGGAGCCGCCGAAGAAGGACAAGGCGTTGGGCAGGACGATTTTATGATAGCGGTTGTGGAGCCAGGCGACGCCCAGGCCGACGATGATGCCGCCGAATACGCCTTCCTGCAGGGACAAGATGCCGCAGACATCGGCAATCGTACCTTCGAGAATACCGTCGGCAATAGAGCCGTCCGGCAGGATTTGTCCCGACAATTTCAATACGGCGTTCGTAGAGGCGTGCATGACAAAGAAGGAAATCATAGCCGCTAAGGCTGCGACTTCCTTTTCTTGCTTCGCCATGCCGATGGCGACGCCGACGGCAAAGATGATCGGCAGGTTGCCGAAGATGACGTTGCCGGCGCTGCTCATGACGGTGAGCAGCGAGTGCAGGAGCGTGCCGTTGCCGAGGGCGCCTTCCAGGCCGTAGGTCTGAATGGTCGTTGCGTTCGTGAAGGACGCGCCGATGCCGAGGAGTAGACCGGCAATAGGCAGGATGGCGACCGGCAGCATGAAGCTTCGGCCGATGGCCTGCAGCACGCTGAAAACTTGGTCTTTCATACGGATTCCTCCTTGGAATAGGGATATAAAAAATGACAGAAATATCTACGCGGCCGTGCGGCTGCGAGGATGACAATATCGTGTTTATTGTATCATATTCCATGAAACCTTTTCTATATGCTGAAGATATTTAGGCATGAGAAAACAGCAGCGACTCTGCGGGAATCGCTGCTGTTTTCGTTTTATATGTTAGAGAGGTATGAATGAACTTGAAAAGAGATTTGTTATGCCTGCGCGGCGGCCTGGCCCAGCGCGGCGCATTCTTCGGCGTTGTCCGGCGTTTCATTGACGATGGCCGTGCCGATGACGACAGCGCCGGCGTCTTCCGTGCGCTGTTTCCACACGTCCATCCATTCGCCCGTGCCCCAGCCGTAGGAGCCGAACAGGCCTACTTTTTTACCCTTTAATTTTGGCAGAAGCTCTGCGAAGAACGGCTCGACGATCGTTTCTTCCAGCACTTCCGCGCCCATAGCCGGGCAGCCCAGCAAAATAACGTCCTTCGATGCAACGGCATCTACACTTGTATCTTCGAAACGAACCGATTCTACATCGGCGCCGGCAGCTTTGACGGCTGCTTCGATTTCCTGCGCCATGGCTTCTGTGTTGCCAGTGCCGCTCCAATATACGATTTCTACCATTATAAATTCCTCCTTATGCTACGATGAGTGATTCTAACGTTGTCCCAACGGCAAATCTGTTTATGTAGTCTTCCCGGCAGCAGCTGAACATTCGGAATATACGGGACGCTTTGTCGGCATCGCCGTAGACCTTCCAGTCGCCGCAGATTTTGGCGTGGTTCCCCTTGTGGGTAATGAAGCCGCATACATCTTCTAAGGGATATCCGAGAAAAATCCCGGACTCATGGGGAAAACAACCGCCTTCGCGGAACCGGTCGGCCAGGTGGTCCAGCATGTGCTCCAGGACATCGTCGGCGGCGTAGCCGTACTGCGTTAAAAAGGCCATGACGGCCTGATTCTGCACGTAGGACGCGACCATTGCCGGTCTGTATACATATAACAGGGTGCGTTTGGGACAGGCGTACAATATGCGGAAGTGAAGACCTTTTTGGTTATACATATGATTGTATTTATCAATTAATTTTTCGTAATCTGTTCGAGATTCCAAGCGGGGGAGGCAGAGAAGCGAGCCCATCTTTAATCCCGCTAAGGTAGGCGAACAGTGATTGACTAATATAGCATCGATATTCATGCGCATCCTCCGTTTCGTCATTTGATGACTATATCATACCAATAATGAAAGTAAATGTCAATATATAAATGATATATTTTTTCAATATTAAACAAGGAAAAGGATGGCGGATAGCTATCTGCGTCGCGAGAGTATATAATAAAGTAAAGCGCAGTATCTGCGCTGGAAGGAGGAATTTGCATGACACAGGAAACGACAGCCGTCGACACAAGCTGGTGCTTTGGCTGCGGAAAAGAGAATCCTATTGGGTTAAAATTAGATATGAAAGAAATAGACGGCGTGTGGACGGCCTACTTTACGTCGAAGAAAGAGCACGAAAGCTACGGCGACCGCATGCACGGTGGGCTGACGAGCACCTTGCTAGACGAAGTCATGGGTGACTGCGTGTTCCGCAAGGCCGGTAAGCCTGCTTATACGGCGAAGCTGGAAATCCGCTTCCGCAGCGCCGTACGCATCGGCGAAACGGTCAAGGTAGAGGGCTGGATTACGTCGCGCCGGGGCCGGCTGGTCACGGCAGAAGGGCGCGTCGTCCACGAAGACGGCTCTGTCGCTGCTGAAAGCTCGGCGAAGATGATGCTGGCGAAATAAGCGCGGCAGAAAGGAGGCGCCTATGCCTGTCAATTCCTTTGAAACCTATCCCATGTCCTGGAAGCCGGCATGGAGTAAGGAACGGCCCCTGTACCAGTCGCTGGCGAAGCGTCTGGAAGACGACATCCGCTCCGGCGCGCTGCTGCCGGGGACGAAGCTGCCGCCGCAGCGGGAGCTGGCCGATTTTTTGGATATCAACGTCAGCACTGTGTCGCAGGCCTTCCGCATCTGTTCGGATAAGGGCCTGCTGACCAGCGTGATCGGCAGCGGAACCTTTGTGGCCTACGATGCCATGACGAATTTGTCCCTCGCTCCGGACGGGACGGAGCCACTGATCGAGCTGGCCTCGATGATGCCGGAGACGATCGCCGTCGACGGCGTCGTCGCGTCGCTGCAATCCATGCTGGCGGAAGAAAAGGCGCCTTCATTCTTTCAATACGGCTGCAGCAGCGCGGCGTGGCGCAGACTGGCCGCCTTGGACTTGCTGCGTCGTGCCGGTGCGGTGGGAGAGCACGGGGCTGTCACGGCGGCGAACGGCGGGCAAAACGCCATTGTCGCTTCCCTTCTAGCCCTGTGCCGTCCCGGCGACCGGCTGGGCGTAGACCCTCTCGTGTATTCCGGACTCAAGCAGGCCGCCAGGCTGCTGGGCGTGCGGCTGGTTCCCGTCACGCAGGAACAGGGCGAAATGAGCGCCGACGGCGTTCGCTATGCCGTGCAGAATCACCAGATCAAGGGGTTGTACGTCGTGCCGGATTTTCAAAATCCGACGGCTCACGTCATGAGCGAACAAGGCCGCCGCACGATAGCCCAGATTGCCGAAGACGAAGGGCTGTTTATCATCGAAGACGGCGTGGCCCGGCTCATGGCCGCTGATCCGCTGCCGACGATTCAGTCCCTGGCTCCGGAGAGAACCTTTTTTATCCTCAGCCTGTCGAAGGTACTGCTGCCGACGCTGCGCATGGCCTATATCCTCTGCCCTCCGGCCTATGCCGGTACGCTGCAGGACATCGTGCAGAGCCTGCACCTATCGCAGTCGGAACTGCTGGCAGAGCTGACGGCCCGCCTTCTCGTGTCCGGCGCAGCGGAGGCGCTGATTGCAGCCCGTCGTGAAGGGGCTGCCCGAAGGAATGCCATTGCCGAGGAAATCCTACAGGGATATACGCTCTTAGGAAGCTCGGAGTGTCTGAGCCGCTGGCTGGTCCTGCCGGAAGGACTGACGGGGACGCAGGCAGAAGCCGAGGCGAGACGGCGCGGCGTAGCCGTATATGGCGACGCCCACTTTGCCGTCGGGCCTGCGAGCCGGCAGCACGGCCTGCGCCTGGCTGTGACTGCTCCGGCTGATGACGATGAATTGGCCGAAGGGCTGCGGCGTTTGAAAGCCATGCTGGACGATTGGCGCCCGTAATTGTATGCCATACAATTCTCTCATTGTATGGAAATTTCTCCTATGCTATGATGAATCTGTAAAGACAGTACAGAGAATGCAAAGGAGGGCTATATGATGAAATGTTATGTTGTCGACGCCTTTACGAAAGAAGTGTTTAAGGGAAATCCGGCGGCAGTCTGCGTCCTCGATTCGTGGATATCGGACGAACTCATGCAGCGCATCGCCATGGAAAACAACCTGTCTGAAACGGCTTTTACCGTCAAGGAAGGCGACGCTTACCGCCTGCGCTGGTTTACGCCGGGCGGCGAAATCGACTTGTGCGGCCATGCCACGCTGGCGACGGCTTACGTGCTGGCTCATTTCGTAGCGCCGGAAGAACAGGTATTCCGCTTTCAGACGATGAGCGGCGAATTGGTCGTCTCACGGGACGGCGAACGGCTGTCCATGGACTTTCCGGCTTATGAGATGAAGGAAATCCCCGTGACGGACGCCATGGCGGCGGTCATCGGCGCGCGGCCTGCGGCGGCGTATATGGGACGGGACTTGGTATGTGTCTTGCCGGCAGAAGACGACGTGCGGCAGGCGATGCCCGATATGGAAGCCATGAAATCCTTAGACGGCCTGCTGCTGCACATTACGGCCCAAGGGACAGACTACGACTGTGTGAGCCGCAGCTTCGCGCCGAAGCTCAACGTCGCCGAAGACCCGGTCTGCGGCTCCGGCCACTGCCACATCGTGCCTATCTGGGCCAAGGCGCTGGGAAAAGATCACATCAAGGCCTATCAGGCGTCGAAACGAGGCGGCGAGCTGTACTGCCAACTTGACGGCAGCCGCGTGACCTTGGCAGGATACGCCTGCCTGTATTCCGTCGCGGAGCTGCACGTATAAATTAGGGGGATACAGGGACGCTGACGTACAGGATATACCATACCGGCAATGCCAGTAAGTATGCGCATTGCCGGTATGGTTCTTTTTTTAGAAGTATGTAAAAAGTCCTGTATTAGGGGGTGCGTAGGTTGCTAGTTGAGGACGTTTGTGCTATCCTAAAGTCATAAAGTATAGTATCATGAATACTTTATCAAAAATTTTTTTGAAAGGGTGGATACATATGAGACGTACGGAACTACGAAAGAAAGTGTTGTACGCGCTGGCTGTAGCGAGCGTAGCTACATTTGTTCACGGGGGTGGGGTGCCGACATACGCAATAGATGAGTCGGTTATTTTGCCGAATCAAACTGAAATTGGTACTATTGTAGCTAATAATGCCAATGATAATGATCCTTCAACGGGCGTATATATCTATGGTGTTACTGGCGGCAATGCGTATGTAGATAGCACGACGACACAATATGATGAATGGGATGGTACTACAGAAACTGTAGCAGGTGGGTTAAAAGGAACTGTAGAAAGCGTTAATAAAATTATTTCGGATTTAGGTGGACGTGCAGGTTTAGATCAATCTCTTATTGACGCTGTAGGAGATGTAAATACAGTACTTCAAAAGACAGAGAGCGCCAATGCGCAGACCGATACGGTTATCAATGAAGAAGAGACAGGATTACATCTGGAAAATTATGAAATTGATGCAGTACGGTATTATGGTGCTATCGGCGGCGATGTATCAGTTAATACTGGCTTGCAGGGAAGTGCTGCGATTGCTATTGGCGAAGATACTAAGGGAACTGAATTACTTAAAGAATCGGAAGATACAAGTATTGTCCGTAAAGGCAACATTCACAATACCATTAACAGCGGCTCCGTAATTGGCGGTATCGGCGGAAGTGCGGCGATAGCTCTTGGCAATATAAATGCAGAAGGGCAATATTCTAAAGAAATTTTCAATGGGATGATGACAGTAACTATTGACGCTGATATCGTATTGGACGGTAAAACATTAACAACCATTAATGGCGATGTTAATACAGACGCCGCTCCGAATGCAAATCTCATCGGTTGGACAAACGGCGGAACGGCGATTGGCTTAGGCGGAACGGCAGAATCGACGATTAACGGAGATACGGTACTTACGATTGACGGTACCGACCGCGCAGCTCATGAAGGCGCTTACGAAACGCCGGGTGCTGACGATATAGTACCTCAGCTTACGACGGCGTTAAACGTCATGAAAGGATCTAAGATCAATGCTATCGGCGTAGCCGGCGGCGGTACGGCTATGACGACTCTCGGCGGTACGGCGGAAAGCAGAGTCAACGGTACGACTACAATCGATATTAAGAATGCGACTGTCCTCGGTACTATCGGCGGCGGCATTGCCGGTTCTGTAGACGCTACAGGTGTGGCAGAAGAATTACTTGCTCCGGATAAACAACTCGGCAATAACGACGGCACGACTGGCTTCGGTATTGGACAGAATGCGGACGGTAGTTTTGGTATCTTGACTGGTAAAGATGAAGAAAACGCTATCGTCAAAGTTCAAGGAACGCATGTCAACGACGGCGGTACGGCGACGAGCACGACGGGCGATACGTATGTCAACATCAATGGCGACAGCACCGTCATCGGCGCTATTGGCGGCGGCATTGCCGCGGCTTCTCAGACCTATACGTATAGGGGTAATGATGCTACATATACGGGGGATCAGAAGCCGAATGTTAATGATGCGTGGGGCGCGTCCAATGCGACGGCGACGACCGGCCGGTCTCATATTACTGTCAATTTGCCTGACAGCCAGCTTAAGAGCGGCGACGGTTGGAGCGAGATTTCTAGTGCTGTCGGTGGTTTTGTTTCCGGTATCAAAAATAATACTACGCAGGCCGATTCTCTGGCAGCCCTTGACGGTAAAGGAGGCGTATTCGGCATCTTCGGCGGCGGCGTAGCCGTCGGACAGGGCAGCCTTCGCGGTACTCTCAGCGAAGGAAACGGCGCGACGGCTATTGCTAATACGGCCGGTTCGGATATTAACCTCAAGCAAGGCTATGCGGCGGCTGTCTTTGGCGGCGGTGGTGCTGTGGCTATCAATAATGCCCGTGCGGAAGCTAACATGACTGACGACGTCAATATCGTGACGGGAAGCGATATGACGACAGTCGGCATTTTTGGCGGCGGTACAGCTATCAGCATGGAAGGCGAAGCCGGTACGGACGGCTACAAAGCGGCTGCGTCGGAAACGCTGGCCCAGAGCAACGTACAGACTGTCAACATCGTCAATAACGGCGATACGGACGGCATCTTCGGCGGCGGTATGGCTATCGGCAATTCCCTCCGCAACGGCGGCACGGAAGGCGTCGACGATGCTGTAACGCATGTCGATACGGCGAATATTACCGTCAATGGCGGGACCGTATCGAACCTTGATATGAACGCCTTTATGAAGGCTTTGAAAAATGATAATGAAAACGGCTGGGCTCAATGGAGCGTCCTCGGCTTCAACGCCAGCGGCGCTATGGTAGACGCTCGAGGCATCATGAATGAAACGTCTATCGCCGCAGGCGGCCTCGGTATGGGCATGTCCGGTAAAGACGAAGTTGAAACGGCCAATATTACTGTCAACGGCGGTACGGTCGAAAAAGATATTCTCGGCGGCGGTATTGCTGTTGACAACCTTGGTGACAAAGGCGGTGCTCATGTCGGCACGAGCACCATTACCTTGAACGGCGGCGAAGTTAGAGGCAGCGTATATGCCGGCGGTGCAGTCAATGGCACGACACCGAATCTTGTAAATGGTAAGGTTGATTCAAATGGTGTAACCCATGGTTATGATGCATCTAAGACATCGTCTACGGTAGATACTGCGACGGTTATTCTGAACGGCGCGGCTGTAACGGGCGAAATTTCCGGCCAGGGGTACAAATTGACGACGGAATACAGCCAGAAAGATAATTATAACCCGTATTATAATGGCAACCAGGTAACGTATACGAAAGATAGTGACGGCGACGGCGTAAACGACGTATACGAAAGCGTCGGCGAAAGTACGCTCGTTTTGACAGGAACCAATACGTTATCGCCTTTGGATACGATGAAAGGTTCGTATACGAGTAGCAGCAAGATTCATGATTTTGACAACGTCAACGTCGCGGCAAACAGCGTAACGAAACTCGATAATTCTGTAAAACCGGGTACGACAGCTCTTATCGACGGCGGCACGGTTACTGTCGACAGCACCGCACGCCTCGACATCAGCGCCCTCGACAAGACGGGCAGCCCGGCATACAATATTGCTGCTAATTACAACGAAGGCAGTACGTTCTGGTCTGACGACAACCTCGTGTACGACCGCATGGCGGCTTATGCGACAAGCAATGCGACGGCCGGCGGTGCAGGAAGCTTGTATACGATTACGTACGACACGATCAATGAAACGAACTGGAAAGATGCGGCTGACAGCATGGGCAAAGCTTTGAACGCCGGCCCCGTACAATCTCTTGTCGACCAAGGCATGAAGTTGGGTTGGGATACGAATAAGGGTATTTCTGAAGGGGCGCGCGATTACTTCCGCGATTGGATGTATAACCCGAACATGAACGCCGCCTTCGGCCGCGGCATGATGATCGGCGAAGACAGCGCCGTGACGGGCAATACGGTTTCTGTCGCCCGCGACGTAGCCGACGAAGTATCCCAGCACTTGTCCTTTACGGAAGATTTCGTGCAGGATCACGACTCGATTTATGGCGACGATAATATCTGGGCGAAATACATTCACAACAAGTTTGAAACGGATGGCATGAGCAGCAGCTTCGGCGATATTACGGCTGACAACGATTACAACGGCGTCATCGTCGGCTACGACTTCAACCAGAGCGGCAAGCTTCAGAGCGGCGTAGCCATCCACTACGGCCACGGCGACGGCACGGGCAGCTTCTCGCGCAACGACTACGACGCCTGGGGCGTTTCCCTGTACGGCGCGCTGAAAGACGAAGAAGCGGGCACGAACCTCATGGCCGACATCGGCTACACCAAGACGAGCAACGATATTACGGGCACCATCGCCGGCAAAGACCTGACGGCTGACCGCGATCTGACGGCCTGGACCATCGGCGTCCGGGGCGAAAAGGAATTTGTTTCCGGCAGAAACCAGATCGTACCGTACGTAGGCCTCCGCTACATGAACGTCGATCCTTCGTCGTATACGTCGTACTACAACGGCAAGAAGGCCTTTGAATACGACGCCGACAAGCAGGATATTTGGATGGTTCCCCTGGGTGTCAGCTTCCGCAACGAAACGAAGATCGGCAGCGGCTGGCGCATTACGCCGAAGCTGGACGTAGCGTACATCTGGGCCTTCGGCGATACGGATAATGAAGTGGACGTCAACATGGCCGGCGCATCGGCTCCGCTGTACTACACGGTTATGGACGACGGCAGCTGGCTGGCGTCTCTGGGCATTGATGCGTCCCACGGCGCATGGACCTTCGGCGCAGGCTACGCCTACCAGAAGGGCGACGACACGAAGAACAACAAATGGTATGTCAACGCCGGCTTTGCCTTCTAATTTCATCTCTTTGCATTACAAAACAGCGTCTTTTTCGGAAGACGCTGTTTTTATATTGTGTATGTGTTTTTAGTATGCTATGATGAAGACAGTGCATAAGATGGAGCAAAATAGGAAATGTCAGGAGGGATATACGTGGATAGAACGGATATGATGCACGTCATGTATGATAAGAAGGGGCCGGCCGTAGCCAAGCGCTTTGCCGCCCGGGGCTTTGAGGCCGTGTATTGCCCGACGAAGGAAGCGGCCCTGCAGACGGCCTTGTCCTATATTCCGGCGGATCACGTCGTGTCGTGGGGCGGCTCGGCGTCCATCGACGATATCGGACTGCGGCCCTACGTGCTGGAGCATTACGCCGTCATCGACAGGGATAGGGCCAAGACGCCGGAAGAACGGGTGGAACTCATGCGCAGGGCCTTGCTGTGCGACACCTTCCTCATGGGGACCAATGGGGCAACAGAAGACGGCCAGCTCATCAACATCGACGGCAACGGCAACCGCGTCGCCGCCTTGTCCTACGGGCCGAAGCAGGTTCTAGTCATCGTCGGCATGAACAAGGTCTGTCCCACTGTCGAATCGGCTATGGCCAGAGCCCGCTCGACGGCGGCGCCGATCAACATCAATCGTTTTGCCGGCTCAGACACGCCGTGTTACAAGACAGGCATGTGCACCCATTGTACGACGACAACCAGCGTCTGCGCCCAGCTGCTGCGCACGCGCATCTGCCGCCCTGCCGGCCGCATCAAGGTCATCCTGGTCGGCGAAAATTTAGGATACTAATCGTATAGGGGGATTGTACTATGGAAATGAAATTATTTGACAACTGGAAGGATATTCCGACGATTCATCTGGACCTCATGGACCGCAAGATTTTCACGGGCAAGAACGTCATGCTCGTGCGCAATGAAGTGCATCCGAAGACGACGATGCCGGCTCACAGCCATCGGCACGAACAGCTGCTGTACGTAGAGTCGGGAGCCTGCGACGTCATTACAGACGGCCAGGTACAGCATCTGGAAGCCGGCGGCGTAGCCTGGTTTCCGTCCAATGCGGAACACAGCGTCGTCAATACGGAAGACGTACCCCTCGTCGTCTTCGATATTTTCACGCCGATCCGCGAAGATTTCCTGAAATAAGAAACGCATATAAAAAAGACGGTACTGCCGGAAATCGCGGTACCGTCTTTTTTTAGCATAGAATAAATCAGTTGTGTTCCGTTGCTAGGGCCTGCTTCAGGGCTTTGGCGAACTGGTCGGGACAGGACGTGGGCTTGCCGCCGCACTGGATGCCTTCGAGGCGCTGGATTACGTCAGACGCGTCCATGCCTTCGACGAGGCGGCTGATGCCCTGCAAGTTGCCGGGACAGCCGCCGATAAAGCGGACGTTTTTGACGACGCCGCCGTCTAGATCAAAAAAGATTTGCTGGGAGCATACTCCCGCAGGGGTATAGCTGTACATGACCGAGGCCTCCTTATTTCTTCACTAATGCCAGGATGCTTTCCTTGGGATGGACGCCGACGAGGCGGCCTATTTCCGCGCCGTCCTTAAAGGCGACGAGGGTCGGGATGAGTTCGATTTGAAACTGCGACGCCAGTTCCCGCTGTTCGTCTACGTTTACCTTGCCGACCTTGATTTGGGGCTGTTCTTCGGCGATTTCATCGACGACGGGCGAAAGCATTTGGCACGGCCCGCACCAGGCGGCCCAGAAATCGACGAGGACGACGCCCTGGGCCGAGAGGATTTCCTGCTGAAAATTCGCTGCTGTAATCGTAGTTACTGCCATATATATCACTCCTTGGGATAGATTTTTCAAAGACATCTATAGTATACCAAAAAAGGATGGATTTGACAAATATATATCTGTTCAGGCCGGTAAAAGTAAGATATAATAAGGGCAGTTACACTTGATATTCAGATAAGGAGATACGTATGAGAACTGGAACGGGAGTTGTCGACACCGTATTTGACAACGGCATGGTCAAGCTGCGGACGAACCGCAACAATTTGTATACGCCGTGCAGCGGCATGATTTGCAAAAACAACGCCCTCATTGACGCGAAGAACCCTGTCGGAGCGATCAAAGGGCAATATGTACGATTTAATATTCCCGACGGGAAGATGGGCGTCGGCGGAGCGATGTGCTTCGGCATGCCCCTCCTGATGGTCCTCATCTGGGGCGCTTTCGGCTACGTAAACGGCGAAACCCTCGGCTGGGCCAAGGAGCTGTCGGCCTTCGCCGGCATGATTTTCGGCGGCATCGTCGGCGCCGTGCTGCTCAAGCGCTACGAGAAAAAGGTCCGCGAAGCCAACACGATGGCAGAAATTACGGAAATCATCGTAGAGCAGACCATTGAAATGGACGATTGGCCGGGAAAATCGCAGCAGGATAATTCATAATAGGACAGCCAGGCGTGGGATCGGCATTCGGAGGGCCGGTTCAATGCTCGCGGCTGAAAACGCAGCCTGTGGATGCTTTCTTGTATATTACGAGGAGCATCCATTTTGCATTTCCTGGCTGTATCGGGCAAAGGCTTCTCTCGTGAGCCATACGGGCGTGACCGTGCCTTTGTAGAAGGGGACGGGCTCTCCTGCGACGGTTCCGCCCATTTTGCCGACGATGGCGACGGTCGTGTTGCGGGCTTCCATAAAAATAGAATCGATTCCTTGGGCGAAGAGTTCTGCAAAGGTAAAGGCTGCCAGCTTCGTGCCGATGTGCCGGCCCCGCAGGGCTTTCGTCACGATGAACCGGCCCCAATGGAGCTGTCCGCCTTCATGCCAGGCGGCAGCCGTGCCGACGATGACGCCGTCCAGTTCGGCGACCCAGCACTGGGGCTCCATGGCTAGAAAGGCTTCGACGGCGTCCAGGGGGATGAGCTGTTCGCCGTGAAAGACGGCGGTCTGCAGGGCCATGACGGTTTCCATATCCTCGGTCCGGGCTTTTCTGTATCGTAGTGATTCCATCAGTATCCTCCTGCTCTATACGTGAAGGCCGGCCTGGTAGGCTGCTTCCATGACCGGCTGGGTGCGGACGGCTCCGGCTTCCATGACGTTGGACGCGTACAGGCGGCCTTTGATTTCATACTGCTCGAAGTGCTCGACAAATCCGTCCAGGTCGCCGAGGGAGCGGGCGATGATGTCTTCGCCTAAGCCGGCGGAGACGATGTAGTATACTTCCTTGCGGCCGAGGTGCTGCCAAATGGGATCGGTACGGTCGATACAGGCCTTCATCTGGGCGCTGACGCCGTAAAAATAGACGGGTGTCGCCAGTACGACGACGTCAGCCTGCTGGAAGGCGCAGAGGATATTTTCCATGTCGTCCTTCTGGATGCAGGCTCCGCCGTTGCGCATACAGACGTCGCAGGCCCGGCAGAAGCCGATGCGTTTTTCCGCCAGGGGGATAAAGCGTACGCTGTGGCCCGCCTCTTCGGCTCCTTGCTGAAATTGGCGGCACAAGAGGTTCGTGTTTCCGTTTTTTCTGGGGCTGCCCGATAGGATTACGATGTGTTTCATCAGCTGTCATCTCCTTAACGCGTAGTTTCCTTTTACTATTTCATTATACTATATTATTTCCTGCAGCGTATAAGCGTATAACTAAAAACGGCATAGCCGCGAGGGGCTATGCCGTGGTGGCTCGATGTCCGTTTCTCTTAGAATGCCGGGAGAATCGTGCCTTGGAAGTGTTCGTTGATGAATTTTTTAATCGGTTCAGACTGGTAGATAGCCAGGACTTTTTTATACGTTTCGTTATTGGCTTCATCTTCGCGGACGACCATGACGTTAGCGTACGGCGAATCCTTGTCTTCTACGAGGAGGGAATCCTTCTGCGGGTTTAAGCCGGCCGGGATGGCGTAGTTCGTGTTGACGCAGGCCAAGTCCGTATCGTCGAGGGAACGGGGAATCTGGGCGGCGTCGAGCTCGATGAATTCGAGGTGCTTCGGATTGTTTACGACATCCGGTACGGAGGCGTCGACGGAGGTGCCGTTTTTAAGGGTGATGAGGCCGACTTGCTGCAGGAGCAGGAGGGCGCGGCCGCCGTTGGTCGGGTCGTTCGGAATGGTAACCTTAGCGCCGTCGGCGACTTCGCTGATGTTTTTATATTTGTGGGAATATACGGCCATGGGCAGGATAATGGTCTTGCCGATAGAGGTCAGCTTCATGCCCTGGTTTTTGACGACGTTGTCGAGGTAGGGCTGATGCTGCATGGAGTTCATATCCAAATCGCCTTCGGCCAAGGCTTTGTTGGGCTGTACAAAATCGTTGAATTCGACGACCTTGATGGTCAGGCCTTGTTTTTCTGCTTCTTTAGCTACTTGTTCCATGACTTCCGCATGGGGGCCGGCCGTTACGCCGATGGCGATTTCCTTTTTGTCGGCCGAGCCGCTGTCGGAGCTGCCGCAGCCGGCGGCAAATACGCAGGTCGCGGCGATGAGGGCCGCAGCAAGGAGTTTTTTGATAGAAGAGTTCATGGGTTGTTCATCCTTTCTGATACTGAATCAATCACATGGCAAGAGGCAGGACGGCCTGCCATAGGATGGGCCGGCGACGATACGGGTAAAAAGAAAAGCCGTCGACAGATGACGGCTTTGGTTACGTATGTGTTCATCTGTCGGATGTATCCGCTGGACTTGGCACCTATCCCATTTGGGGGTTGCCGCAGCGTCATAGGGCCATTCCCTCGGCTGCTCTTGATGAAATCAATATATGATTGTTGATAAAAATCATACCATCTCTCGTGCCGAATGTCAATATTTTGGCGGCAAAAATTTTCTGACGACAAAAGACGGAGGCAGGATTCCTGCCTCCGCTTTCGGATGTGTGATGGTGTCTCGTTATATATGGTGGTTTAGTAGTTATCGTTTTTCAATTCAAAGAAAGCTTGCGGATGAGCGCAGACCGGGCATACTTCCGGAGCTTCTTCGCCTTCGACGATGAATCCGCAGTTGCGGCATACCCATGTTTTCGTCGCCGGTTTCTTGAAGACCGTGCCGTTTTCGATGTTGGCCAAGAGGGCCAGGTAGCGTTCTTCATGGTGTTTTTCGATTTCCGCTACTTTTTCAAACAGGTAGGCGATGTGTTCGAAGCCTTCTTCTCTGGCTTCTTTGGCGAAGGTCGGGTACATTTCCGTCCATTCGTAGTGTTCGCCGGCGGCTGCGTCTTTCAGCGCGTCGATGTCGTTCGGCATGCCGTCGTTGAGCAGTTTGAACCAGATTTTAGCGTGTTCCTTTTCGTTGTTGGCCGTTTCTTCAAAGAAGGCTTTGATCTGTTCGTAGCCGGCTTTTTTCGCTACGCTTGCATAATAGGTGTATTTATTTCTTGCCTGGGATTCGCCGGCAAATGCTGCCATTAAGTTTTTTTCAGTTTTGCTTCCTTTTAATTCCATATCGATACCTCCATGATTTCATACGTAAACTCGCAGCCTGTGCTGCCTCTTGTCAGGTCTCTTTCCTGACCTCTGAGTACATTATACTCTATTTGCAAAATAAAATCAATGGATAATAATTATTTTTTAATAAAATATGGAAAAATTATTCTTTCACTGTGTCCGACTCAGATCGCCGCGGCTCTTTGGCATCGGCAGTGCGTTTCGATTCCGTGTCCTTGCTGCTGTCGCGGGAGGCGGAACGCTTCGGCTCTGAAATGGCCTGTTCGGCGTCTTCGGCCTTAGAGGAAAGCCTGCTTTCGGCTTCCTTTTTTAGGGCGTCGATGTCGGCGTGGGATGAGGAGAACGTTTCGAGCGTGTCGTTCAGCGTGTCGGACAAGGTGCTATGCGTATCCTTTGCCGTGTCGGTCAGGTCGCCGTACTTTTCCTTGAGATGGGCTTCCAGCTCGCTGGCCTGGCCGGGATACATCGTTTTCAGCCGTTCGAAGAGCTCGGCCTTCGAGGCGTTTCCCCGCTTGACCGCTTCTTCGAAGGCCTTGTATTCCTGATAATAGGCAAGCCAGCGCTGGAGACGGGCGTAGTCGTTGCTCAGGAACGACTGGACGCTGAGAAAGGAAAAGACCAGCGTCAGGATGAGGCATATGACGACTTTTCCCATTATCCGTCCCTCCTTTGCGGGTTTCTGGCATTGCGGGCCGTGCGGTGGCAGGCCTGGCTGGCGTACGACGCAGTCAGGGCCGCGAACAGCAGGGCCAGGACGGCGAAGGCCATCGTCGAGACGGACAGCGTCGGCAGGGGCAGCAGATCCGAGAAGATATACGGCGGCAGGCTGTATACGGCGATGGAGGCGAGGAGCGCCAGGGCAAAGGCGAAGAACAATATAGTGCTGACGATATTGAACAAGGCTCCGAATATGTCTAAAAAGGGGCTGGCAATGGCCTTGGCCGCCTGGGGGATAGCCGCCTTGTCGTTCCACTGCAGCTCGTCTTCGTCGGCTGTCCGTTCCGCAGGCCGTTTCGCCTGAGGACGCCGGGGCTGTTCGGCGTAGGCGTCGTATTCCCGGAGCGGTTCGGGCTGCGGCATGGGGTAGTAGGCCTCCCGGATCTTAGGACGGCGGCGATGGGCCGGGTCTTTTTCCCAATCGTAGAATTGGGACGCCTTGGCAGGCGCGGCCTCGGGCGCCTCCTGCCAAGGCGCGTCGGCTGGGCCGGTCATGCTGAGATTGTCTTCCGGCACGATGGGCTTGCCGATGTAATAGCGGTATATGTTTTTAGGATGGCCCAGTTTGGCGCATACTTCTTCTTCCGTCAGGCCCTTTTTCGCGCCCAGGCGGAACTGTTCTTCGCAGTCTTCCAAGATCCCTTTCAAATCGGTCTTGTCGCTGCGGCGGAAGTAATACTTCAAGAGGTCCATGAATTCCGTCTTTCTCATGGTTTTTTACCTTTCCGTGCGGCGCTGCTTCAGGGCCGCTTCGTACTGCTGGTGGTATTTGGCGCCGTACTGCCAGGCGGCGATGGAAATGGCCATGACGGCGATGATGATAACGAAGCGCAGGGGCGTCGGTAAGTGGGATAAGAAGGAAATAGCCGCCAACGGCTCGGCTTCCAGGGCGATACAAACGGCGACCCAGATCAACAGGGCCAGGGTCATGAGCGTGCAGACGCCGCCGAGAGTATAGAGAAGCAAATACGTATAGCGCAGTTTTTGTAAGTTCGGTGTCAAGTCGGTGCCTCCTTGCAGAAAATAAAAAAGATAGGGGCTCGATAGGCCGGCTATTATCCAATATACTACCACAGGGAGGGAGAAAAGGGAATAGAAGGGCTGCCGGGCCTCTTTTTCTCTATCCTTTTCGGGCATTACCCTATATACTATATATACTATCGTTTTTTATCAGAAAAGGAGAATGTATATGGCAAATTTTATTCGGTATCATATCGGCGACGTCGTACAGATGAAAAAGCCCCATCCCTGCGGCTCAAACGAATGGGAGGTCATGCGTATCGGCGTCGATTTCGTCATCCGCTGCTGCGGCTGCGGCCATCGGGTCATGATTCCCCGGCCGAAGTTTGAAAAGGCCGTGAAGAAAATTTTAAAACAAGCCGAAGAAGACGTGTAAAAAAAGTAAAATTTTTAAGAAAAGGTATTTTTATTTCGCCTCCAGTGTGTTACAATTTATGTCAGCCATTACTTTATTGATTTACCTTGATAAAGTAATAAAGCAAAATAGACAGACGTAAAAGGAGGTCATGCGATGAAACCGAATACGCTTGATGGGGTGAAAATGCTTCATCATGACGAAATGCGCAATTATGACCGAATTCAGGGAAAGATTATTTCCGTAATCATGAACCACGGCTGCAAGATCGTCGAGACGCCGAGCTTTGAAGATTACGACGTATATCAGCATTTTTTTCCGCACCTGCGCCGGCAGATGGTAAAGACCGTCGATACGGACGGACGGGTCCTCGTCCTGCGTCCCGACGTGACGCTGCCCCTCGTAGAGTCGGCGGCCCGGGAGTTTCCCCGGCCGAACCAGCTGCTGAAGTTCGGTTACGTGAGCACCGTCTTTCGGGAATATTTCGGCCGCAACACCTACGGCAAGGATTTCCTGCAGGGCGGCATTGAAATCCTCGGCGATCCGAGCCCCGAGTGCGACGGCGAGGTCATTGTCATGGCCGCGGAAATCCTCAAGGCTGTCGGCGTCGAAAACATCCGCATCGACATCGGCACCGCAGCGTATACGCAGGCCTTGTTCGACGCCCTGCCCTTGCAGGAAGCGGAGAAGGACCGGCTGCGGGCCTATCTGGCCGACCGCAATCTCGTCGCCCTGCGCCGCTATCTGAGCGGCTTGTCCCTGCCGGGAAACGCCCGCTGCGCCCTGGAAGCGCTGCCGGTCCTGTTCGGACCGTACGCCCAGACCCTGGGCAAGGCGAAGGACTATTGCCTGAACAGCGGCATGCTCAACGCCCTGGCGCGGCTGGAAAAAATCTACGATTATATTTTATACGCCGGCTTTGCCGACAAGGTGCAGCTCGACTTCGGCTTTGCCAGCCGGCTGGGCTATTATACGGACATGGTGTTCAAGGTATACGTCGACGGCGCGCTGTACGACGTCATCGACGGCGGCCGCTACGATACGCTGTCGGCCCAGTTCGGCATCGACAGGCCGGCCTGCGGCTTCGGCATGAACATCAACTTATTGTACGAATTCATGAACGACGCCGGCCTGCTGGCCCAGGCGGAGCCGTCGTTCCAGCTGGCCGTTTCCTATGCGGCGTCGGATCAGGTCATGGTCCGCGATTTGATGCGCTGGCGCAGCCAGGGGTTCCGCGTGGCGGCCTACCCCGAGTCGTCCTTTATCGACAGCCGCGATTACAGCATCCACGCCGTATACCGCGGCGGCTCGTATTACAAGGACGGCCGGGCCGTGACGGCGGCAGATCTGGAAGAAGCGATGAGGGGGCTTTAAGATGGCGATTCACATTGCCCTAGCTAAGGGGCGCATACACAAGGCGGTCATGGCCTATTTGCAGGAAAGCGGCTATGCCTTTCCGACCTATACCGCCGACAGCCGCAAGCTGATTTTTGAAGACAGTACGGGAACGCTCAAGGTGACCCTCGTCAAATCGCCGGACGTAGCCGTCTACGTCGAACGGGGAGCGGCTGACGTGGGCATCGTCGGCGAAGACGTCCTGCTGGAAGAAGCGCCGGGAGCCGGCGTGTACGAAATCTTCGATTTGGGCATCGGCCGCTGCCGTATGGCCGTCGCGGCCATTGCCGGCAAGCCCGTGGATATGACGAAGCGCATTACCGTCGGCACGAAGTATCCCCGCATCGCCCGCCGCCATTTCGAGCAGAATCACCGCAGTGTCGATATTATCAAGCTGAACGGGTCCGTCGAGCTGGCGCCGATCGTGGGGCTGGCCGACGTCATCGTCGATATCGTCGAGACGGGAAATACGCTGAAAGCCAACGGCCTGGAGGTCGTCGAGTATTTCATGGATTTCAGCGCCCGCATGATCTGCAATCCCGTGTCGTTTAAGATGAAATACGAAGACATACGGCGTCTCGTCGACGTCGTCAAAGAGAAGGATTTAGAAGCATAAGCGAGGGGGCATAGACAGTGGAATGGATAGAAGTTCCTGAAGAAGGGCTGACGCTGCGGCAGGTCCGGGCGATTACGGCGCGGAACCAGTCGGAAAGCGAGGCCATTCGCCAGAGAGTAGAACATATTTTGCAGGCTGTGCAGGAACGGGGCGACGAAGCCCTGAAGGAATTTACGGCGAAATTTGATGGCGCAGTTCTCGATTCGTTTCTCGTAACGGAAGAAGAAATAGACCAGGCTGTCGCGGCTGTCGGGCCCGATTTCATGGCCGTTTTGGAAGAGGCGGCGGCCAATATCCGGACGTATCACGAACGGCAGGTCGAGACGACGTGGATGGATACGTTCCGCCCCGGCGTGCGCTTAGGGGCGAAATTTACGCCGATACAGCGCGTCGGCGTGTACGTTCCCGGCGGCACGGCGGCCTATCCGTCGACGGTGCTCATGGATATCATCCCGGCTCACGTCGCCGGCGTGCCGTCTATTGCCGTCTTTACGCCGCCCAAGAAGGACGGCTCCGTCAATCCCTATATTTTGGCGGCGGCCCGCGTCGCCGGCGCGACGGAAATCTACAAAGCCGGCGGAGCCCAGGGCGTTGCCGCGGCAGCCTTTGGCACCGAATCCATCCCGCCGGTCTTTAAAATCGTCGGGCCGGGCAACGCCTACGTAGCCATGGCCAAGCGCCTCGTCTTCGGTACCGTCGGCATCGACATGATCGCCGGGCCGAGCGAGGTCGGCGTGCTGGCCGACGATACGGCCAATCCCGTCTGGGTGGCGGCGGACCTGCTGGCCCAGGCAGAACACGACGCGCGGGCGGCGGTTTTCCTCGTCACGCCGAGCCGAGCCTTGGCGGAAAAAGTAGAAGCAGAGGTCCGTCGGCAGCTCGACGAATTGCCGCGGCGGGATATTGCCGCGCCGTCGGTAGAACAGTACGGAAAGATTTTTGTGACGAAGGATATGAACCAGGCCGTCGAGGTCATGAACCTCATTGCGCCGGAGCATTTGGAGCTGGATACGGCCGACGCTGAAACTCTGGCTGGAGATATCGTCAACGCCGGCGCGATTTTCATCGGCCCCTATACGCCGGAGCCCATCGGCGACTACTTCGCCGGGCCGAACCATACCTTGCCGACGATGGGGACGGCGGCCTTTTCGTCGCCTCTGGGCGTGTACGATTTCGTCAAGCGCAGCAGCCTGCTGCAGTACGATAAGGAAGCCTTTGAAGCCGTCGCGGAAAAAGTCATGGCCTTTGCCAATGTCGAAGGCCTGCAAGCTCACGGGCTGGCTGTAAAGAGGAGGATGGACCATGAATAAAGAATGGCTGCGCCGGACGATACGTTCCTTCGAGCCCTACGTCGTCCCGGAAATCAAGGAGCGCACCGTCATCAACGCCAACGAAAGTCCTTATAATATATTTGATTTTCCCGAAGTGAAGGCGGAATTTTTGGCCCGCCTGAGCGAAACGCCGTCGTATCACTATCCCGATCCCTTTGCCGAGGAGCTGCGGGAGGCCTTGGCCGAGTACGTAGCGTGCCGGCCTGAGGAAGTACTCGTCGGCTGCGGCGGCGATGAAATCATCAGCATCATTGCCAATACCTTTTTAAACGAAGGAGATACGGTTCTCGTCCATGGGCCGACCTTCGACATATACGGCATCGACGCCCAAATCGTCGGGGCTAAGGTCGTAGAGATTCCCGACTTGCCGGGCTTTACGCGCGACAGGAAGTCCTTTTTGCAGGCTGTACGGGAATGGCAGCCGAAGCTGACGGTACTCTGCAATCCCAATAACCCGACAGGCGAGCTCCTGCCCCTGTCGTTCTTGGAAGATGTCTTACAGGCCTCGCCGAATCCTGTCGTCGTCGACGAAGCGTATATCGAATTTGCCGGCAGTGACAGCATCATTACCAAGCTGGCCGATTACGACAACCTCATCGTCATCCGTACCTTGTCCAAGGCCTTCGGGCTGGCCGGCGTCCGCGTCGGCTACGCCGTGGCGCAGAAGGACGTTATCAATGCCTTGTCGCTGGTCAAGCTGGTCTACAACGTAGGCAATTTAGCGCAGATTGCGGCGCTGGCGGCCATGAAATACCGCGGCATGATACTGGCGCACAACATTCCGCCGACCATTGCAGCCCGCGAGTACCTGACGGCGGAGCTGAAACGGATAGACGGCGTCACCGTGTACGACAGCGTGACCAATTTTGTTCTCATTCGCGTTCCTGATGGTCCGGCTATCGTGAAGGCATTGCGCGATGCCGATATCTGCGTCCGCTTTTACAAGGCCGCGGCCCTGCAGAACTGCCTGCGCATTACCGTTACGACGATGGACGTCGTACAAAGAGTTGTCGAAGTGATTCGAAAGGAGGTTGGCCATGCGTAGCGCCCAGATAGAACGGGAAACGGCGGAAACGCAGATTGCCCTTTCCCTCAACATAGACGGTACGGGGACCTTTGCCGGCACGACGGGCATCGGTTTCCTCGACCACATGATGAATTTGCTGGCCTGTCACGGCGGCATGGATATTACCCTCCACGTCCACGGCGATTTGGACGTAGACACCCACCATACTGTGGAGGATCTGGCTATTGTATTGGGCGGCGCGCTGGCTCAGGCCTTGGGCGACAAAAAGGGCATCCGCCGCTACGGCATGTTTTACTGCCCCATGGACGAAGCCTTGACCCGCGTCGTCGTCGACCTGAGCGGACGGCCCTATCTGGTATACGACGTGAAGCTGAATGTCGAGCGCATCGGCGCCTTCGAGACGGAAATGCTGAAAGAATTTCTCTACGCCTTATCCGTCCACGGCCGCATGAACCTGCACGTGACGAATCTCTACGGCGAAAACGCCCACCACATCGTCGAATCGGTTTTCAAGGCCCTCGGCCACGCCCTGCGCGAAGCCGTGTCGCTCAGCGGCGACGAGTCGGCCGTCTTGTCTACGAAGGGGGTGCTGTAGCGTGAAGGTAGCTGTTATTGATTACGAAGTTGGCAATTTGGCCAACGTGTACAACGCCTGGAAGCGCCTGGGCGTGGCCGTCGACATTACCCGCGACCCGGCGGTCATCCGGCAGGCCGATTTCATCGAACTGCCCGGCGTCGGGGCCATTCGCGACGCCATGGCGAACCTGAAGAAATTCGAGCTCATTCCCGTACTGGAAGAACAGGTCCGGGCGGGCAAGTTTTTCATGGGCGTATGCCTGGGCATGCAGGCGTTGTTTGAAAAGGATTACGAAGGCGGCGAATACGACTGCCTCGGCTTTCTGCCCGGCGACATCGTGCCATTCCGCACGGCGCTGAAGGTGCCGCATATGGGCTGGAACGAGCTGGAATTCCGCGGCAGCCACTGGCTGCAGAAGGGGCTTCCGGCCCATCCCTACGTGTATTTTGTCCATTCCTATCATAAGTCGCCTGCCGATTCGCCTGACGTCATCGCTACGGCCGATTACGGACAGGCCGTGCCGGCTATCTGCGGCAGGGACAACGTCCTGGGATTTCAGTTCCATCCCGAAAAGAGCGGCCCCGTAGGGGCGCGGCTCCTGCAGAATGTCATTGCGTACGTACAAGAGAAAGGATGAGACTATGATCGTATTTCCGGCGATAGATATACAAGGCGGCAAGGTCGTCCGCCTGCGCCAGGGCGTGAAGGAAGACAGCACGACCTACTTTGACGACCCCGTAGAGACGGCCGTCAAGTGGCGCGATGAAGGGGCTATGTTCCTGCATGTCGTCGATTTGGACGGCGCTTTTTCCGGCAATCGCCGCAATGCCGACGTCATTGGCCGCATCTGCGACACCGTCGACATTCCCGTCCAGGTAGGCGGCGGCATCCGCAGCGAAGAAGCGATTGCAACGTATTTGGAAGAAGGGGTCAACCGGGTCATCATCGGCTCCAAGGCCGTAGAAGACGCCGCCTTTATTACGGACATGGCCAAGAAATACGGCTCGGCCCTGGCTGTTTCCATCGACGCCAAGGGCGACATGGTGGCGACGCGGGGCTGGGTAGACGGCAGCGATAAGGAAGTCCTGCCCTTTGCCCATTTTCTCTTGTCCATCGGCGTCAACACCATCGTGTATACCGACATCAGCCGCGACGGCATGCTGACGGGGCCGAACATGGAAATGCTGTCCCTGTTGCAGCAGCTGCCCTTCATCCGCCTCATCGCCTCAGGCGGTGTGAGCGGCATCGACGATTTGAAGCAGCTCCAGGCCATGAAGGTCTACGGGGCTATTACGGGGAAGGCCTTGTACGAGGGGAAAGTTACAATGGCTCAAATCCGGGCGTTAGGGGGAATGTAGGATGCTGGCCAAACGAATCGTACCGTGCCTGGACGTGCGCGACGGCCGCGTCGTCAAGGGCAAGCAGTTTAAAAATATACGCGACGTAGACGACCCGGTGAAATTAGGGAAATTTTACTCGGAGCAAGGGGCCGATGAGCTCGTTTTCTACGATATTACGGCGACCCATGAAAAGCGGAATATCTTCATCGACGTCGTCCGGGCCGTAGCTGAAGCTATCGACATTCCCTTTACGATCGGCGGCGGCATCGCCAGTATCGACGATTTCCATCAGGTACTGCGGGCCGGGGCCGACAAGGTGTCGGTCAATTCGGCGGCAGTGATGCGGCCCGACCTCATCCGCGAGGCGGCGCTGCGCTTCGGCAGCCAGTGCGTCGTCTTGTCCATCGACGCCAAGCGCGACGGCCGCGGCGGCTGGCAGGTCTACGTCGAAGGCGGCCGGAAAAATACGGGCATCGATGCCATTGCCTGGGCAAAGCAGGGCGTGGCCCTCGGAGCCGGGGAAATCTGCATGAATTCCATGGATGCCGACGGCGAAAAAGCCGGCTTTGATTTAGAGCTGAACCGCCGTCTGGCGACGGAGCTGCCCGTGCCGATTATCGCGTCGGGCGGAGCCGGCACGATGGAAGATTTCAAGCGCGTCTTCGACGTCGGCGTCGACGCGGCCCTGGCGGCGTCGGTCTTTCATTTCGGGCAGATTCCGATTCCCGAGCTGAAGAAATACCTGAGCGAAGAGGGCGTCGCCATGAGAGGGGTAGAATAGTGGATACAGTACAACTGACAGATATACAATTTGACAGCCGCGGCCTCGTGCCGGCCGTCGTGCAGGAAGGGCGGAGCGGCAAGGTCCTCATGGTAGCCTATATGAACGCCGAGTCGCTGCAGAAGACCGTTGAAAGTGGCGAAACGTGGTTTTACAGCCGCAGCCGGCAGGAGCTGTGGCATAAGGGCGAAACGTCGGGCCATTTCCAGAAGGTACGGGATATCTTTGTCGACTGCGACGCCGACACGCTTCTGGTCGTCGTAGACCAGATCGGCGCGGCCTGCCATACGGGCAGCAAGTCGTGCTTCTTCCGCCGCCTCTACGGCTGGGACGGGACGTATGCGGGCAGCCTGTCTATGCTGTCCGATTTGCGCGACGAAAT
Source organism: Megasphaera stantonii (assembly GCF_025567065.1). NCBI lineage: Bacteria > Bacillati > Bacillota > Negativicutes > Veillonellales > Veillonellaceae > Megasphaera > Megasphaera stantonii. The sequence goes on along the minus strand of NZ_JAOQKD010000001.1, from coordinate 294,813 downwards.
TGAAGAAAAGAAGATTCATCCGACGGAAAAATCGTATACGGCCTATTTGCTCCAGACCGGCATGGATAAGATCTGCAAGAAAATCGGCGAAGAATCGGCGGAGGTCATCATTGCCGCCAAAAACGCCGACGCCGGCGACGGCGCCGACCTGCGCCTGGAAGTATGCAAGGAATCGGCCGATTTGCTCTATCACCTATCTGTATTGTGGGAAGCGGCCGGCGTCAGCGTCAACGACGTCATGGCCGTATTGGAAGAACGGTCCCACGTCAAGGGAAATAAGAAAACGGTCGGGCATTTAGATAAGACCTTTTAAGGAGTCATCATGAAAACTGTTATTTTTGACGTAGACGGCGTGCTTCTCAGCGAAAAACGCTATTTCGACGTGTCGGCCCTGACGGTATGGGAATGGTACTACAGACCGTCGTTTATGAATCTGGGCCATGAAACGGTCAGGGCGGAGCTGACAGACGAAGAAATCGACGCCCTGCGAGCCCGCTTTTGGCTCGACGACGCCATCCTGATCTGGCTCAAGAAACACGGCGTCAACAGCAACTGGGACATGACCCACGCCCATATTGTGGCGACGTTGTGGATGCTGCTGGAGCAATACAAGGCCGACGGCCATTCGCTGGACGATATTGTCATAGAATCGATGGCCGACGTCTGCGCCCTGGGCCGGCGGCTGCAAGGGTACGCCGTTCCCGACGCCGCAGCGGTCATGGAGCGCCTTGCCGGAGCCGTGCCAGACGATGCCGGCAAGGATGACGTGTTCGCGTATTTGACGAAAGCCATCGAAGCCTCCTTGGGGATTGCCGCGCCATGGTCGGCTCTCGATTCCCCCTTATGGCAGCGGCACTTTGAAGCCTTTCAGGAATGGTATTTCGGCGACGAATTGTATGAACAGACCTACGGCAAAACGCCCTATGCGCCAGGGAAGGAGGGATTTCTGCGCCGTGAAGTCCCCTTGGGAACGGCCGAGGGCATACGGCGTATGTTTCAGGAGCTGAAGCGGCGCGGCTATGTCCTGGCCATTGCTACAGGCCGGTCGTACATGGAAATGGCCGTGCCCTTTGCGGCCTATCATTGGGATGAAGAATTTGATCCCCGTCACGTGGCGACCTATACGGACGTAGAGGAAGCGTCGAAGATGCTGGGCCTGTCCCTTGACAAGCCGAATCCCTTCGCCTATTACGCCGGGGCCTTCGGTACCTATCCTGAGCGGTATGCCGAGTATGTCAGCCGCCCCGATGAGTTCAAGGACGGCGAGTACTACATCGTCGGCGACTCTATGGCCGATATTTGGTGCGCCAAGGCCATGGGAGCTGTCATGATCGGGACGCTTACGGGGCTGGACGGCCCGGCGGCGCGGGCTATGTTCGAAGCGGAGCAGGCCGACTACATCGTTGATTCTGTAGAAGATATATTGGATATATTGAAATAATGCGAAAGCTGCCGTAGGAAGAATGATTTTCTTCGTGCGGCAGCTTTTTATAGTGTGTAGTGCATTCATTTGACGGCGGCAGTGCCGGCAGTCCCTATGCATTTTTGGAAGACAGTAAAACAGGGCCGCGCGTCCTGCGCAGCCCTGCCTGCTGAGAGAGAGAAAATATATAAAGGAATGTGGTATCGGAATTATTGACGAGCCGCTTTGACGGAAGCGATGAACTTTTTAGCTGCTTCGGTGATTTCAGCCGGCGTTTTTCCGCCGCCTGTCAGCGCTCCGCCTGCACCGACGGCTACGCAGCCGGCTTTGATCCATTCGCCGGCGTTTTCGGCGTTGACGCCGCCTGTCGGCATGAGAGGAGCCTGAGGAATGGGGCCGTGGATGGCTTTGATGGCTTTCATGCCCAAAATTTCGCCCGGGAAGATCTTGATGACGTCGGCACCGGCTTCAAGAGCTGCGATGACGCCGTTGAGGGTCGTCGTGCCGGGCATGACGGCGATGCGGTAGCGGTTGCACAGCTTGACCGTTTCCAAATCGAAGGCCGGCGAAACGATGAACTGCGCGCCGTTTAAGATGGCGATGCGGGCCGTGACGGCGTCGAGGACGGTGCCGGCGCCGATGACGACGTCGGGGTTATCGGCATATTTCTTGGACAACGCGGCGATGACTTCATGAGCCTGAGGCGTCGTGAAGGCCAATTCGATAATCGTGACGCCGCCGGCGATGCAAGCGTCGGACATAGCCATGGCTTCTTCCGCGTCTTTGCCGCGAATGACGGCGCAAACGCCGACTTCCTGAATTTTCTTTACTACGTCGATCTTATCCATCATGTGAGTTCCTCCTATACATTCTGCTTGATCTTTTCAATCATGTCTGCGTATTCTTCGTCGGTCAGGAAGACGCGCTGCGGGTTCATCTCGAAGGTCGTGTTCCATTCGAACTGGTCCTTGTACTTCGGCACGAGGTGGACGTGCAGGTGACAGCCTGTGTCGGCATAGGAACCGTAGTTGATTTTGTCGGGATGAAAGGCCGCGTGGATGGCCTTGGCGGCGCGGGCTACGTCGTCGTAAAAGGCATGGCGTTCTTCGGCGCTCATGTCAGTCATTTCGCTGATGTGGTCCTTGTAGGCGACGATGCAGCGGCCGGGATGGCTCTGTTCCTTGAATAAGATGAGCATGCTGACGGACAAATCGCAGATGTAGATGCCGAACTTCGCCAGCGGCTCGCCTTTTACACAATATCCGCAGTGGGTGTCGATCATAACCAATCTCCTCCTATCGATGTGAAGAATACGGGAAGGCCGGCGAATTCGGCGTCGGCTCTTCCTGCATAAACTTGTATACTAGTATTATATCAGATAGTTCCCAATGATTTCAATCTATTTTCCAAGATTATTCGATGGTGCCGTGTTCCCATTTGCCGTTGTTCAGGTCTTCGGCAATCTGTTTGAATTTGTCGTCTGTCAAACCGTAGAAGAAGTACAGGATGATGGCGGCAATGCCGAGGGCGACGCCGGGGTACAAGGTCATGGCGGCCTTGATGCCCGTCAGGGTCATTTCGCTCTGTACGGCGTTGGCTACATAGCCCGTGAGGACCAGGATGCCCGAGCTTACGATAGCGGCGATGGCCTGGGCGATTTTGCGGGAGAAGTTGAAGGCCGCGTAGGTAATGCCTTCTTTACGGATGCCGTTGTGCCATTCGCTGTAGTCGATGACGTCGGAGACGAAGGCCCACGTAATGCCGTTCGGAATCGCCAGGGCGACATAGCCGATAGTGACGAGGATGATGAAGGAATAGAGGTTCGTCGGGATGACGAAGTTCAGAATGTCTGCCGCGCAGCCGATGAGCAGGCCGCCGATGGCTGTCTTTTTCTTGCCGAACATCTTTACCAGCTTCGGAATGAGCAGGATGCCGATGACCGAGCAGCCCATCATGATGCCGTTGACGACAGGCTGCAGGCCCATGTGGCCCAGGTTATACTGGCAGAAGAAGATCATCATCTGGTTGTTCGTATTCATGGCGGAAATCGTGAATAAGGTCATCAAGATAATGCACAATAATGGCTTGTTGGTAAATACGATTTTGATGTAGTCCGAGAATTTCGCTTTCTGTTCCTTCGCCGTATTTCTCTTGACGGGAACGTGTTCGTGACAGTTGAAGTAGCAGATGGCAAAGCCGAGGACACCGACGACAGCCATGACGATGGAAGCTACGAAGAAGCCGTGATGGGGCTGGTCAAAGAGCAGTACGATGGGGACGAAGGCGATGCCCGTAATGAGCTGGGCCCCGATGGAGCCGGCCTGACGGGTCGTAGCCATCTGGCTTCGTTCTTCGACGTCGCGGGTCATGACGCTGGCTAACGATGCGTAGGGGATATTCGTGAAAGAATAAACCAGGCCCCAGGCCATGTAAGCGCCGTAGGCGAAGAGGATTTTGCCGGCTGTGGAAATTTCCGGCATCGTAAAGGTAATGACCGTGAGGATAGCGAGGATGATGCTGGAAATCATCATGACCGGGCGGAATTTGCCGCGGGGGCCGATGTTTTTGCGGCTGTCGATAGCCGAACCGGCGATAGGATCCATGAAGGCGTCGAAGATCTTCGTGAAGGCGAAGATCCCGGCTACGGCGCCGGCGGGGATAGTGCAGACGTCGATCCAGTATTTCGTCAAATAGGCCTGGCCCAAGTCGAACATGAAGCCGTTCCCAAAATCGCCGAAGCCGTAACAGATTTTTTCACGCCACGACAGTTTGACGTGGTCCGTTTTGGCGGCGTCCGTTCCGACGGCCGCCGTTGCTTGTTCGCTCATAATAGTTCCTCCTTATAAGGTAACGCCGTTCTTAAAGATAGCCAATTCGTGCTTGTCCAGTTTTTCCGACTTGGCGTGGATCTTGCCTGAGGCGACGTCGAGGATGTACTGGAAAAAACGGTCTGCTATACTATCCTTTGCTTCGCCTTCCGCTATCGTTCCGGCGTTGAAGTCTATCCAATTTGTTTTAAATCCGGCCAATTTGCTGTTGCTGGAAATCTTGATGGTCGGTACGGGGCAGGCGAAGGGCGTGCCCCGGCCTGTCGTGAACAGGACCATGTGGGCTCCCGCCGCGGCAAGGGCGTTGGACGCGACTAAGTCGTTGCCCGGTGCCTGCAGAAGGTTCAGCCCTTTTTTGACGGCCCTGTCGCCATAGGACAAGACGTCTTCGACGATGGCCCGGCCGCCTTTCTGGACGCAGCCCAGGGATTTGTCTTCCAGCGTCGTAATGCCGCCTGCCTTGTTGCCTGGCGACGGGTTTTCGTTTACCTTTTCGCCGTAGCTCATGAAGTATTCTTTGAAATCGTTGATCAAGGAGACGGTCTTATCGAATACTTCCTCGTCGCGGGCCCGGTTCATGAGCAGCGTTTCGGCGCCGAACATTTCCGGCACTTCCGTCAGGATTGACGTGCCGCCGGCCGCGACGAGGCGGTTGGAAATTTCTCCGACCAGGGGATTGGCCGTAATGCCGGACAACCCGTCGGAGCCGCCGCATTTCAAGCCGATGGTCAGGAGCGACGCGTCGCAGGGCTGGCGGTAAAACTGGTCGGCATAGGCGCACAATTCCTTGACAATAGCGGTTCCGGCGGCGATTTCGTCTTCTACGTCCTGGCAGACGAGGAATTTTACCCGATCGGGGTCGTACTCGCCGATGACCTCTTTCATGAGGTCGACCTGGTTGTTTTCGCAGCCCAGGCTCAGGACGAGGACGGCGCCGGCGTTGGGGTTGTGGACGAGGCCGCTCAGCACCTTCTGCGTATGGAGCTGGTCGTCGCCGAGCTGGGAGCAGCCGTGGGGATGGCTGTAGGCGTAAATGCCGTCGATGCGTTCCGTTTTAAATGGCTGGGACGCCTCTTCGATGGCCCGGGCGATGCCGTTGACGCAGCCTACTGTCGGGATAATCCACACTTCGTTTCGGATGCCTGCCGTGCCGTCAGGACGCTTGTAGCCGAGAAATTCGTAGGTCTTGTCCGTCGTCAGTTCCCGGCGGTCGGCTTTTTCCGGCTCGTAGGTGTAATGGAGCAGGTCGCCGAGCTTGCTCTGCACGTTGTGCGTGTGGACCCAGGCCCCGGCGGGAATGTCTTCCTTGGCCGTGCCGATGGGAAAGCCGTATTTGACGACGTCCTGCCCCTTGGCGATGGGGACGACGGCGAGTTTATGGCCTGCCGGAATATCGTCCAAGGCGGTCAAGGTCGTATTCCCGACCGTAACGGTTTCGCCCTTAGAGACGGGGCTTACGGCGACGGCTACGTTGTCTTTTTCGTGTATCTTAAATACTGCCATAGTCTGTCTCCTCATGCGTCCCGGCCCAGCTCTTCGATGTGGGCTTTTACGCCGACTTCGGCCATGCGGTCGATGTGGGCCGTTACGGCGTCGGCAAATCCGGCGATAGCCGTCAGATCTTCGCCCCAGAAATCGCTGCGGCTCATGACGGCCCGTACGTATTCGGCTGTCGCCTTGGCGGCGTTTTCCTTGATGAAGGCCAGCTTTTCGGCGTCGTCGTGGATTTCATAGGTGTTGCCGGCGGCGCGGGAGCCGATGAGGCAGCCGTCGCCTTCTTCTGTCGAGCGGTAGAAGGCCAGCAGGGCCGCTAAGGAATAGGTCAGCCATTTCGGCAGCTTGCCCGTGGCGGCGACGCTGTCCTTGAAGGTCGGCAGGATGCGGCCCTTCCATTTGGAAATGGAGTTGAGGGAAATAGCTAGCAGGGCGTGGTTGACGAAGGGGTTTTCAAACCGTTCGTATACGGCCTTGGCGAAGGCTTCCGCCTTTTCCTGCGGCAAGTCGACAGTCGGCACGATTTCCCCGAACACCGTCTGGTCCAGAGAGCGGCGGACGACGGGGTCGGCCATGCACTGGCCGACGTAATCGAGGCCCGACAGGTAGGCGCCGAGGACCATAGACGTATGAGCGCCGTTCAGGATGCGGACCTTCTGTTCTTTAAAGGCTTGGATATTATCGGTAAATTCGACGTGGAATTTGTCGGAGCCGATGGTAAATTTGTCAGCTAAGGACGGGTCGCCGATGACCCAGAGGGAGAACGGCTCGGCCTGGTCGAGGAGGGCGTCTTCGTAGCCCAGCTCTTCCTGAATGGCGTCGATATTGCCGGCCGGGTAGCCTGCGACGATGCGGTCGACGAGAGTGTCGACGAAGCGGCAGGCCGAAGCGAGCCAGGCGGTAAAGGCGTCGTCTAAGTTCCACAGGGCAGCGTATTGGAGGACGCAGCTTTTGAGGAGCTGGCCGTTGTCGTCGTTTAATTCTGTCGGCACCATGACCAGGCCCTTCTGCATGTCGCCTTGGTAATAGGTATACCGTTCGTAGAGGAACTTCGTCAGCTTGGCCGGGAAGGTCGACGGCGGGCAGTCGGAGAACTGGTCGGCTTCGTTGTATGCGATGCCGGCGTCGGTCGTATTGGAAATGACGAATTCCAGGGCGTCTTCATGAGCCAGGGCCATGAAGGCGTCGTATTCGTCGCGGGCGCTGATGACCGAATCGATAGAGGTTATGACGCGGTTTTCCTTATATACCTGGCCGTCCTGCTGGCCGCGCAGGCAGACGGTGTAGATGTTGTTCTGCTTGGCAAAGCGGTCCGTCTTGCCCGAGCGGGGCAGGATGACGGCGATGTTGCCGTTAAAGTTGTTTTCTTCGTTGGCGATGTCGACGGCGTAGTCGGCAAAGGCCCGGAGGAACACGCCTTCGCCGAACTGCAGTATCTTGATCGGGCGGGACGGGCGCGTATAGAGTTCGCTTACATTTTTCATAGGTCTGTCCTTCTCCTGTGCTGAAATTTACATCTTAAAGCCGAAGTAGGCCGCTACGTTGTTGTAGCAAATATCTTCGACGAGCTGGCGGAGAGCGTCTTCGTCGTTAGGATATTCACCGTTTTCTACGAGATTGCCGATCCAGTTGCAGAGGATGCGGCGGTAGTATTCGTGGCGGGCGTAGGACAGGAAAGAACGGGAGTCGGTCAGCATGCCGAGGATATTGCCGAAGACGGACAGGTTGGCGATGCTGGTCATCTGGTCGATCATGCCCTGTTTCGTATCGTTGAACCACCAGGCTGCGCCCTGCTGGATTTTGCCGCGGGCTTCCGGTCCCTGGAAGCAGCCGATAATCGTGCCGATCATGGCGTTGTCCGCCGGCGTGCCCGAGTAAAGGATCGTTTTCGGCAGGATGCCCAGTTCATGCAGATGGTCGAGGAAGGCTGCCAGGCCCTTGCCGCAGTTGCCGGCGGCGATGCTGTCGAAGCCCGTGTCGGGGCCGAGCTTTTTGTACATTTCCGTGTTCAGGTCGCGGAGCGTCGCGAAGTGGAGCTGCATGACCCAGCCGCGTTTGTAGTATTCGCCGGCTAAATAGGTGAGGACAGCCGTTTTGTAGGCTTCCGTTTCTTCAACTGTTACCGCTTCGCCGCTGAATGCCTTGGCCATGATGGCGTCGACTTCGTCTTCGCTGGCCGGGCGGCAAAATACGTATTCGAGAGCGTGGTCCGTAGCGCGGCAGCCCATGTCTTCGAAGAAGGCGATGCGCTTGTCCATGGCCGTGCGGATGTCGGCGAAGGTCTTGATTTCCACGCCGGCAGCTTCGCCGAGGCGGGCCATGTATTCGGCGTAGCCGGCCTTATCGATGTTCAGCAGTTTGTCCGGGCGCATAGCCGGGTATACCTTGGCGCTGCAGGTCTGTTCTTCTTTCAGCTTCTGATGCCATTTCAAGTCGTCAGCCGGGTCGTCGGTCGTGCAGATGACCTTGACGTTGGACTGTTTGATGAGGCCCTGGACGCCCATGTCGGCGTCTTTCAGCTTGGCATTGCACTTTTTGAAGACTTCTTCGGCGTTCTTTTCATTGAGCGGTTCGGTAATGCCGAAGTAGCGCTGCAGCTCTAAATGGCTCCAATGATAGAGGGGATTACCAATGGCTCTTGGAAGCGCTTTCGCGTATTCGATGAATTTTTCCAAATCCGTCGATTCCTTGCCGGTAATCTTTTCTTCCGGCGTGCCGTTGGAGCGGATGAGACGCCATTTGTAATGGTCGCCGCCGAGCCATACCTCCGTAATGCTGTTAAAATGGCGATCTTCTGCGATTTCCTGAGGGGAAATGTGGCAGTGGTAATCGATGATCGGCATCGTTTCAGCGTAGTTGTGGAACAGGCGGCGAGCCGTTTCCGTTTCTAATAAAAAGTCTTTGTCCATGAATTGTTTCATAATGTAATGCGTCTCCTTTCATGTTTTCGACGGTATCTCCACTTACTTTACTGTAAGCACTTACATTTGTTACTGTAAATGTACTACGGAAGAACATGGTTGTCAACGCAATATGCCGCAATTGTATAGGAATAGAAAAAATAAGGCGTTTTCATGCGTTTATCTCATTAAAAATTATGTGAAAAAACTATCAAAGTGTTGGAAAATAGATTCCTCTTCGCTATATATCTTGGAAAAACAGGGGATTTTTTCTCTGGACAGCGTAAAAAATAGCTCTCGCATAAAGCGCTTACAATGAATAAGTTATTCCATTTCCATTTTTATGCTATAATATGATAAAGCGCCGCAGCAGAGGCTGCGGCAGCGAGATTTTACGAGCAATACAAGAGGAATGATACGTTCATGAATATAACGATTTACGATATTGCCCAGAAGTGCGGCGTGTCTATCGCTACGGTATCGCGGGTGCTCAACGGCAGCAGCCGCGTCAGCGAAAAGACCCGGGCCCGCATTCTGGAAGTCATGAAGGACATGGGGTACAAGCCCAATCCCTTTGCCCGCGGCTTGGGCCTTGATTCCATGAAAATCGTCGGCGTAATTTGTACGGATGTAGCCGATATTTTTTATGCCCGCGCCGTGTCGCTGCTGGAAGAGGGCCTGCGCCGCCACAACCTGGACGTCATGCTGTCCAATACGGGCGAGGACCGGGGCCGCAACAGCAAGTACATCACGGATATGACGGCCAAGCACGTCGATGCCATCATCACGATCGGTACGCCCTTTTCGTCGGAAAAGGATATACGGCAGCTGCAGCAGGTCGCGGAATCTGTCCCGGTCATTACGATCAACTGCGACTATCATCTGCCGAACATGTACAGCGTCGTCTGCAATGAAAAGGAAGGCATGCGCAAGCTCGTCCATTGGCTGGCGGAAAAGGGATGCCGCAAGCCGGCGTATTTATACGATTTCCTGACCTACAGCGGCCGCCATAAGCTCGACGGATTTTATCAGGGCTGCCGGGAATTGAAACTGGACGTGTCGGACGAGCGGATCTGCCAGATCGAGCGGACCCTCGAGGCGGCGGAAGCCAGCGTCGACCGCCTCGTCGCGTCGCAGTGCGAATTCGATGCCATTCTGACGTCGGAAGACGTGCTGGCCGTCGGCGCCCAGCGGGCTATGCTGCGCAGCGGCATGAACGTGCCCGTCGTCGGCTGGAACAATTCGATTCTGGCCCAATGCGCCACGCCGACCTTGTCGAGCGTAGACAATAAGCTGGCCAGTCTCTGCGCCGCCGCCGTCAATTTGGTGATTACCTTGACGGAAAACGGCGGAGACGCCGTGCCGGTGCGGACGGAATTCAGCGCCGATCTGGTAGAACGAGAAAGCTTCCGCCTGTAAGGGATAGGGGCGGAGAAACGAGGACAGGATATATGAAAATTCAGGATATACGCGTCGGGAAGGTGAGTATTCCCTTAAAGACGCCCTTTAAAACGGCCCTGCGGCGCGTCGATACGGCAGAGGATTTGATCGTGCAGGTGCGGGCTGACGATGGCTCCGTCGGCTACGGCAATGCGCCGGCGACGGTCGTCATTACCGGCGACAGCCACGAGTCCGTTGCGGCGGCGATCCTGCATACGATCGGGCCGAAACTCGTCGGCCGGGATATCGACGACAGGGAAGCGATATTGCAGGCTATCCAGTCGGCTATGGTCCACAATACGTCGGCTAAGGCCGCCCTGGACATGGCCGTCCACGACTTGTTCGGCCAGCGGTACGGCATGCCGCTGCACCGCTTTTTCGGCGGGGCGAGATGCCGCGTCGTATCGGATTTGACGGTCAGCGTCAACGAGCCCGCCGTGATGGCCGCCGACGCGCGCCGTGCCGTCGCCGCCGGGTATCGCCATATCAAGGTCAAAGTCGGCCTCGACGGAGCCGAAGATTTCCGGCGCGTCCAAGCTGTGCGGCAGGCTGTCGGGCCGGATATTTCCATCCGCCTCGACGCCAATCAGGGCTGGAAGCCGAAGGAAGCCGTGCGGCTCATCCGCCGTATGGAGGATGCGGGACTGGACATCGAATTGGTCGAGCAGCCCGTGGCGGCCTGGGATTTCGAAGGGCTGAAGCAGGTGACGGATCATGTCGATACGGACGTCATGGCCGACGAGAGCGCTTTCAGCCTCCGCGACGTCTTCCGCTTGTTGTCCATGCGGGCCTGCGACCTCATCAACGTCAAGCTCATGAAGGCCGGCGGCCTGGGCCCGGCGGCAAAGATAGCGGCCCTGGCCGAAAGCGCCGGCGTCGGCTGCATGATGGGCTGCATGCTTGAGAGCAAGGTCGGCATTACGGCGGCGGCAGCCTTGTCGGCCGGCCGGACCGTATTCGTCAAAAACGACCTGGACGCCGCCGATTTGATGGCCAGCGACCCCGTAGAAGGCGGCATATCCTATGAGGCGAATGAGCTCGTCCTGCCGGAACGGCCGGGCTTGGGCATTACCGGCGTCAAAGGGTGGAAAGAACTGTAATTTCAGTTGACACTGCCTTTTTCCATATCCTATAATAATACGAGTATTACAGGCTGATTTCGCGTGGAATCAGCCTCTTTATATACGCAGATAAAGGAGGAACTCATGCGTTTACGGAGAAAACCGTGGATTGACGAGGCCATTTTGGATTACGCTTCGTTCGTCCACTTGGAACATTGTGAAGAACATAAAGGAAAATGGCGGGAGCTGTTCGAAGACCCGGACAAGCCCTTGTGGGTAGAGCTCGGCACGGGCAAGGGGAATTTCATTTCCCAAATGGCCCAGCTCCACCCGGAAGCAAATTTCATCGGCATTGAAATTCAGGTCGGCGTCCTGTATTACGCTGGCAAGAAATGCGCCGCCGCCGAGGTGAACAACGTCCACCTGCTGCGGTTCGACGTGGCCCGTTTGGAAGAAATCTTCGCGCCCGGCGAGGTATCCCGCTTTTTTATCAATTTCTGCGACCCCTGGCCGAAGAAGCGCCACGCCAAGCGCCGCCTGACGTACCGCGATTTTCTCGACCGCTACGCCCGTCTGCTGGCGGAGGGCGGCCGCATCGATTTTAAATCTGACAACGCGGGCTTGTTCGACTTTACGCTGGAAGAATTTAAGGAACGGCAGTGGCAGCTGTCGGAAGTGACGTACGACCTTCATCACAGCGATATCGTCAACGAAGCGATGACCGAATACGAAGCAAAATTCAGCGCGAAAGGACAGCCTATTTTTCATTGCGCGGCTATGCCGCCGGCCGGAGGAATAGGTCATGACGAAGGAAACTAAAGAACTGCGGCGGACCTACTGGGCCCTGCTGACGGCCTTTGCCCTGCTGGTCGCTATGGGTATGGCCAACGTATTCAGCGCGACCTTCGTGTCCGACGGCGTTCACGGCCGGTTTTTCAATCACCTGATGCGCCAGGCCATTTTTTTCGCCGTCGGGCTGGGGCCGGCGCTTTTCCTGTATAAAAAAGATTACCGCATATGGCGGAACTATACGAAGTGGATTATCATCGGAGCCGTCGTCCTCCTGCTGATCGTCTTTCCCATCGGCATCGTCGTCAACGGCGCGCGCCGCTGGATCGGCGTCGCCGGATTTACCTTCCAGCCATCGGAGGTGGCGAAGCTGGCCGGTATTTTGTATGCAGCGTCCCATTTAGCCGATTTCTTGGAACGGCGCAAGCCCATTGAGTTTTTATACCGCCTGTCTCATGGCAAAGACGTCGTATTCTGGCGGCGGCTGCGGTTTGTGCCCCATATCGCCTTATGGGGGCCGCTGCTCATGTTCCTGCTGGTCATGGAGCAGCCTGACGCCGGCACGGCCTTCGTCATCCTGGCGATTCCGGCGGTCATGGTCTTTGCCGGCGGCGCGCGCCTGTCCCACATCAAGTGGCACTGCGCCGTGCTGGGCGGCGGCGCGCTGCTGTACCTATTGTCGGCGCCGTACCGCATGAACCGCATCATCGCCTGGCTCGACCCTTGGGAATATGAAAAGACCCTGGGCTACCAGACGGTGCAGAGCCTCATCGCCATTGGCTCCGGCGGCATCCTGGGACAAGGCATCGGCGACGGCGTCAGCAAATTCAGCTATCTGCCCGAAGCCCATACGGACTTTGCCTTTGCCATACTGGCCCAGGAATGGGGTCTGCGCGGGTCTATTTTTATCCTGCTCCTGTTCTGTACGGTCGTCTACTTCGGGGCCATGACGGCCTGGAACTGCCGGGATAAATTCGGCATGTTTACGGCATTGGGCATTACGCTGTATTTCGGCGGCCAGGGCTTTATCAACATCGGCATGGTCTGCGGCGTCCTGCCCGTCGTCGGCGTGCCCCTGCCCTTTATCAGCTACGGCGGCACATCCCTGGTCGTCAATATGGCGGCGGCAGCCCTGCTGCTCAATATTTGCCGGCAAAATTACAAGCAAGCCATGGAGCGGGCCGCGGCGGAACCGCAGCCTGTCCTGCGGTCCATGAAGGAAGAAACGCGCAGCCGCTTTCCCCTGCGCTGATTGCATTAGGAGGAATATATGGAACAACGAAGGATTATTCACGTAGAGGAACGGCTGCCCCTGCTGCCGACGATTCCTCTCAGCCTGCAGCATTTGTTTGCCATGTTCGGCTCGACGGTGCTCGTGCCGTTCCTGCTGCACGTAGATCCGGCGACGGCCCTGTTTATGAACGGCATCGGCACGCTCATTTACCTGACCATCTGCAAATGGCGGCTGCCGGCGTACCTGGGCTCGAGCTTTGCCTTTATTTCGCCGGTCCTGGCCGTCTGTGCCGTGCCGGGCATGTCCTACGGCGACGCCCAAGGGGGCTTCATCGTCTTCGGCCTGTCCTTTATCGTCATTGCGGCTCTCGTCGACAAAATCGGCACGAAGTGGATTGACGTCCTCTTTCCGCCGGCGGCGATGGGCTCTATCGTAGCTATTATCGGTCTGGAGCTGGCGCCCCTGGCTATGACCATGTCGGGCTATATAGGCGAAGCCCAGGGCATGTCCAACGAAACGGCTATGATCATCTCGACCTTTACGCTCATCGTCACGATTCTCACCAGCGTATTGGGCCGCGGATTTTTAGGCATCATTCCCATCCTGGTCGGCGTCGTCGCCGGCTATATCCTGTCGTATTTCATGGGCGTTGTCGACTTGAGCCACGTACAGGAAACGCCGTGGTTTGCCTTCCCGACGTTCTACAAGCCGGAGTTTAACCTCAGCGCTATCATGATGATCATGCCGGCCCTGTTCGTCGTACTGGCCGAGCACCTGGGACACCTTTTCGTGACCAGCGACATTGTCGGCCGCGACCTCATCAAAGACCCGGGCCTGCATCGCTCCCTCTTTGCCGACGGCGTGTCCAACGTCCTGTCGGGCCTTCTCGGCTCGACGCCGAATACGACGTACGGCGAAAACATGGGCGTCATGGCCATTACAGGCGTATACAGCACCTGGGTTATCGGCGGCGCCGCCGTCTTCGCCATCATCTTTTCCTTTATCGGCAAGATAGCCGCCCTCATCCACGCCATTCCGACGCCGGTCATGGGCGGCGTGTGCATTCTCCTGTTCGGCTTCATCGCCGCGTCAGGCCTGCGCATGCTCGTTGAAAAGAAGGTCGACTACACCCGGTCGAAGAACCTCATCCTCACGGCTGTGACGATGATTTCCGGCCTCAGCGGCGCGACCATCGTATTCGGTCCTGTCCAGCTCAAAGGCATGGGCCTTGCGACGGTCGTCGCCATGGTGCTGAGCCTCGTCTTCCTGCTCTTTGAACGGCTTCATTGGGCCAATAAAAATTAAAAAATATGCAAAAGACCTGCTGCATGGGCGGCAGGTCTTTTGTTATGGAAGACGGCGGGCTGCAGTTGTACGATATAAGGTAAACGTTAACGGACATGCCAAAAATGATTCCTTTCTGACGATGCAAAGGGGACTCGAAAGAGTCCTCTTTTTTTTTCGTCTTCTATACAATGGGGAGGAAGGTGTGAAAAACGGGCTTGATAAATCGCGGCGGTCATAGTATTATCGGATTACGAAAATGATTCCTAATCCATTGTGCAATCGCAAAGGAGGGAGCGCTATGCCGCTTGCCGATGTATTATATAAAAAGGATTTAACTCGCGACGATTTAATTTACCTGCTCAGCCTGACCGACGCCGACGAGATGCAGGCCTTGTACGACCGTGCCTATGAGGTCAAGGCGGCCAACGTCGGCCGCGTCGTCTATTATCGCGGTCTCATTGAATTTTCCAACCGCTGCATCAAGAACTGCCTGTACTGCGGCATCCGTCGGGACAACGACGAGGTGGAGCGGTTTGACACCGAACGGGAAGATATCCTGGCGATGGCGAAATGGGCTTATGACAACCAGTACGGTTCTCTGACGCTTCAGTCGGGCGAACGGCAGGATGAGGCGTTTATCGACTACATCGAAGGGCTGGTGCGGGACATCAAGGCCCTGAGCCATGGCGAGCTGGGCATTACACTCTGCGTCGGCGAGCAGGACGAGGCAGCCTACCGCCGCTGGTTTGAAGCCGGCGCGCACCGCTATCTGCTGCGCATCGAGACGAGCAATCCTGAGCTGTACGCCAAGCTCCATCCGCAGGACGGCCATCATCAATGGCAGGTCCGCAAGAACTGCCTTGACGCGCTGCGGGCTATTGGCTATCAGGTCGGCACCGGCGACATGAGCGGCCTGCCCGGCCAGACCATAGAAGATTTGGCCGACGACATCTTGTTTTACCGCGACATGGATATCGACATGATCGGCATGGGTCCCTACGTCGTCCATCACAATACGCCTCTTGGCAAGGCCGTCGTAGCCCAGGGGCTCGATTCAGCCGAGGGGAAACGCCGCCGTCTGGAGCTGGGCCTCAAGATGATCGCCGTGACGCGCCTGTTTTTGCCGGACGTCAACATCGCTTCGACGACGGCCCTGCAGGCCCTGCATCCCATGGGCCGCGAGCTGGGCCTTAAGGCCGGGGCCAACGTCCTCATGCCCATCGTGACGGTGCCGAAGTTCCGCTCTCAATATTTGCTGTACGACAACAAGCCATGTGTCGAAGACACGCCGGGCCAATGCAAGAACTGCCTGGCCGCCCGCGTCGCGTCTGTCGGCGATACCGTAGGGCTCGGCCAGTGGGGCGATTCGCCGCATTTTTTCCATAAGCAAAAGACGTAGGCATGCTAATTTCACATACAGTTGCCAAAGCGCCTTTTCGTAGGTCATAATAGAAGTATAGCTTACGATGAAAGGCGGGATTTCTATGCAGTTGACAGAAGAGCAGCGAGATATACAGAGGATGGTGCGCAACTATGCGCAGGAAAAGATCGCGCCCTTGGCGAAGGAAATCGACGAGACGGGGCGGTTCCCGGCCGAGGCGATTCAGGGATTGGCCGACATGGGCATTATGGGGCTGAACATTCCCGAAGAATACGGCGGAGCCGGCATGGATGAAATCTGCAAGGTCGTCGCTATTGAAGAAGTGGCGAAATGCTGCGCCAGTACGGCGGAGATCTTGGCCGTTCACCTGCTGGTCAATGATATTATCGTCAAGCGCGGCACGGAAGAACAGAAGCGGGAGTTCTTGCCGGCTGCGGCCGAAGGGTGTTTGGGAGCCTTTGCCCTAACCGAAGCCGGAGCCGGTACAGATGCCGGCGGGCTGACGACTAAGGCAGTCTATGCAGACGGACACTATGTATTAAACGGCACGAAGTGCTTTATCAGCAATATGGGGCCTCATGAAGGGCATCACGTCGTAGTCATCGCCGTGACGGACAAGGAAAAGGGGACTCGCGGCGGCATGACGGCCTTTTTGATGAAGCGGGACACGCCGGGATTTTCATTGGGCAAGACGGAAGATAAGATGGGGATCCGCGGTGCCGCTGTGTCGGAGCTGATTTTTACGGACTGCGCTGTGCCGGAATCGTGCGTGCTGGGTCGTGTCGGCGACGGATTTAAGGTCGCTATGAGCGGCCTCGACGGCGGGCGCATCGGCATTGCTGCTCAATCCCTGGGCGTGGCCGAAGCGGCCATGGCCGGCGCTGTTAAATACGCAAAGGAACGGGTTCAATTCGGCAAGCCCATTGCGGCCAAGCAGGGCCTGCAGTGGTATCTGGCCGACATGGCGACGCGTCTGGAAGCGGCTCGTCTCCTCGTATACAACGCCGCGTCGGAACGGATGGCCGGCGGCGATATCAGCCAGGCGGCGGCGATGGCGAAATATTATGCCTCTGAAGCGGCCTGCTACATCTGCGATTTGTCCTTGCAGATACACGGCGGCTACGGCTACATGAAGGACTACGACATCGAACGCCTGTACCGCGACGCCCGCATCCTGCGCATTTATGAAGGGACGAGCGAAGTGCAGAAAATGGTCATTGCCAGACACGTGCTGCAGTAAGGCGCGAATTTGATACTATATACCCTCTTTGCTGGATGTCACGGCAAAGAGGGTATTTTGTCATGTTGCTGGTATGACAAAATAGCCGCCTTCGGTGAAAGAGAAGGCGGCCTTTGTAGATTGAGCGCAAGTATACCTTGCCAACGGGCTGGCAGTCATAGTATTATCAAACTAATTCCATTTCGGGAACATATAGCATAGATATGTATATACAAGGGGGATTCAGATGAACAGAGCAGATGCGGCAGAACAAATCGTCGCCGATTTAAGAGAACTGGCGGCGCTTACGTCAGACGAAGGCGGTGCCCAGCGCCTGTCGTGGACGCCGGTGTGGCAGCAGGCGACGGAATGGTTTCGCTGTCATATGGAAGCGGCCGGAGCCGAAGTGTCAATGGATGCCGTCGGCAATATATGGGCGAAGTTTGCCGGTGAAAGTGAAGCGTCCGTCGTCGTAGGGAGCCATATTGACTCCGTACCGGACGGCGGCTGGCTGGACGGGGCCCTGGGTGTAGCGGCCGGCATGGGCTACGGCGCGTATTGCCTAGATGGAAAGAAGCCGAAGAAGACTTTGTATGTCGTCGGCTGGGTCGATGAGGAAGGTATGGCCTTCGGCAAGAGCTGCTTTGGGTCTGCCGTCGCCAGCGGTTCTATGACGGCCCAGTCGGCGGCGTCTCTGACAACGAAAGACGGGGAATCCTTCGCCGACGTGCTGCGAACGTGCGGATTGGACGGCGAGCGGATAGACGAGGCGAGGGCGGCCTTTGCAGCGCGGCAGGTCCAGGCCTATTTGGAACTGCACATCGAACAGGCGCCGCTGCTGGCGCAGAACAAGACGAGCGCTGCTTGCGTGTACGGCGTGTGCGGCTGCCACCGCGAGTACATTACGTTTACGGGACAGCAGAGCCATTGCGGTTCGCCTGTAGCGTTGCGGCGCGACGCCTTTTTAGCGGCTGCCGAAGCAACCGTTGATTTTAATAAAATAGCGTTGAAATACGGCGCGTACTGCACAGTCGGGCAAGTAGACGTCGCCCCCAATGTCGTGACCATTTCTCCCGGCCGCTGCCGCATTTCCCTGGATATCCGCTGCATCGACAAAGAAACGTTCCAGACGATGATAGACGAAGCCCGCGCCGCCTATGAAGGGCGGGCCAGGGAACACGGCGTAGCTGCAGCGCATGACGTCCTTTGGCACAAGGAGCCCGTATTGTTTGACGAAACGCTGAAAGAGCTGTGCCGTCGTGCCGTCCAGGAGGAAACGGGAAGGGACGCCATCATGTATTCCGCTCCGCTCCACGACGCCGTAGAAATGGTCAAGGCCGCGCCGTCCATCATGATGTTCGTCATGTCGGACCCGGGTATTTCCCACTGCAAGGAAGAAGACACGCCGGAACCGGCTTTAAAAGAAGGCATCCGGGCCTTCCTGCGGCTCATCGAAGCCGTATTGGGAAGGTGAAATTTTCTTGACGGAAATTATAGATGTTTGCTATAATAATTCCGTTATGGAAAGGTGTCCGAGTGGTTTAAGGAGCTAGTCTTGAAAACTAGTGATGCGGCAACGCACCGTGGGTTCGAATCCCACCCTTTCCGCCAAGAAAACAACAGGGCTCGCCGGTTTTCGGCGGGCCCTGTTAGTTTACTAGTTTGAGCTGTTTTTTGGACAAGGGGTTTAAAAAAGGGGTTTATTTCATGAAAGACAGGCGCAGGAAGGCGTATTGGCAGCTTCCCTATGGCATAAAATCTGTCTGTGAGCGATTTCGTCCTGTCATAGCTGCGCCGTATGCGTCATCCTTGTGATACATTGAGCAGGGCGAAGGCGGACCAAATGGCCGTGATGATGATGTACAGGATAATCTGCGTTTTCGTGTAGTTGCGGCGCTGGCGATACAAGAGATACAAGCCGAGGGGCCAGCAGATGATGAGGGCAGCCCACAACATCCATTTTTTGTCATACCATTTCGTTTCCATACGTATATCCTCCTAATTTTTTGTTTTATAGGCAATAAAGCCGGCTTTGCGCAGTCCGAGGCTGCGTGTTTCGTCTGGAAGAAGGGCTCAGCGCGGCCGGCGGGAATCTATTTTGCCCGGAGAGTTTAGGTACAGCATAGAATACTTTTTTATCGCTGTCAATAACGGGGCGCGCTTATTCGTGCTCTTGAAAGCAGCGGCGGCGAGGCTGCGGCAACGCTGGCAGAGGGGCGCAAAGCGTTGAATTTTCGGCAGGGAATTGACAGTTTTTTTTCGTAAAAATATAATAGGAATGGAATAGCTGGAAAGCTGCAGGCGGCGTGTCTGCGGCGAAACATATATCGTATGGAGAGAAGTAAGGAGGTTCGTTATGTCGAGATTCCATGAGGAAGAAATTACCTGTCCCCAGTGCGGCAAAACCAGCCGGTTTAAGGTATGGGACAGCGTGAATACACAGACCGATGAAGATATGAAGGCCGCCGTGCGGTCCTTGGAAGCGTTTACCATGCATTGTCCTCATTGCGGGTACGAGCACGTCGTCAGCTACAATTTCTTGTATCATGATATGGATGAAGCCGTCATGATCTATCATGCTGCCGACAAACAGGGAGAGGAAACGGCGCAGCAGGCTTTTAAGCAAGCTATGGCGGTGCTGCACGACGCGGCGCATTACGTTTGCCGCATCGTCCATTCCTTCGACGAAATGCTGGAAAAGCTCCGCATCGCCGACGCCGGTCTGGACGACCGCATTATCGCATTGCTGAAGCTGCTGGCAGAACGCCAGGTGGAAGCCCAGTATCCCGAGTTTCATACGACGGGCTGCTATTTCATCCGGGACGAAGAGGGGAAGTTTATTATCCACCTCATTGACGATGGCACTAACGAAGCGCTGAACGTCGATTACGAAGCCAGCTTTGCCGAATTGTACGAAACGCTGCGGAATGAATTCAGCAAGGAATTGGAAGAACAGTCGAAGGACGTGCCGGTTATCGACAAAGCCTGGGCCGTTTCATTTTTAGACGCTGTTATGAAATAAAGCGCTGCCAAGGGAGCAGCCATCGAAAAGCTCGCGGGCCATGTTCCTGCGGGCTTTTGCTGTAGCTGGCCCAGGCAGCTATGGGGGAGAGAAATGAGGGGGAATGGCCCTATTTACTTGCGAAGTGGTAAATATGTGTTATATAATTAAGGATATATGTAGGTTTTTAATTAGCTGATTGTTTTTACCAAAGAAAAGGGGCTGTGATATGTATCACATAAGTGTTTTGACGGGACGTCAGGACGAAGATGATTTTGGAGAGCGGTTGCGGGATATTGCCCGCGTCGAATATTGCCCGGAAGCCGACGAAGACGTCATGGCTGACCGGCTGGAAGACGCCGACGTGATTATCTGCAAATCGGAACGGATTTCCGGCTCGCTTTTGGACCGGCTCGACGACTTGAAACTCATCGTCATTTTATCGACGCGGTATGACAACGTCGATTTGGATGGGGCTGCCCGCAACGGCGTTCTCGTCGTCAATAACATGTCGTACTGCGTCGACGATATTGCCGACCATACGTGCGCTATGATATTGGCGCTGATTCGGCAGCTGCCGGAATACTTGACGGACATCAACGTCAACAGCCGCTGGGAATACGGCTCCGTGGCCTGGCCTATCCACCGCGTGAGCAGCAACCTCATCGGCCTCGTCGGCTTCGGCCATATCGGGCGGGCCGTCGCGTCGCGCATGCAGGCCTTCGGCTGCAGCATCCAGGCGTACGACCCGTTTGTCAGCGAAGACATCATGAACGCGCATCATGTCCGTCCTGTCGATATGGATCAGCTGCTGGAGACGAGCGACGTCGTATCGCTCCATATGCCGCTGAATGAAACGACGCGGTATATTTTCCAGGATGAACAGTTCGAGCAGATGAAGCAGGGGGCTATGTTCGTCAACTGCTGCCGCGGCGGCCTGGCCGACGAAGCGGCGCTGTACCATGCCGTCGACGACGGGCATATCCGCAGCGCGGCGCTGGACGTCTTGTCTATGGAGCATCCCAGTCCGATGCTGCTCAAAATGATCGCCCGGCCGGAATTCCTGCTGACGCCTAACGTCAGTTTCCATTCGGTCGAAGCCGATAAGCAGGTCCGCGACGACGCCGAGACATATATCCGCCGGTTCTTCGAAGGGCGGCGGGACGAACTGCCGATCGTCGTAAAAGATACATATTAACATCGTGCATACAAGCGGCGTATCGGCGCAAGGGCGCCGGCGCGCCGCAGGATAAACCGACATACGAAGGGGGCTTTATGTCTTGCGCATTTGGAAATTCGCCGCAATGGCATGTCTTTGCTGCGCCCTGTTAGGGGGCTGCGGCCCGTCTTCCGACACGAAGACGGCAGCCGAGTCCGCCGCGCCGGCAGCGCAGCAGGAACAAGTGGAAATGGCCGTTCCCGAAAAAGGGATTCCGGTCCTCATGTATCATATGATAGGCGACGTGCCTGATAACGACGCCGTCCTGTTGGAATCGCACTTCCGCGAGCAGATGCAGTTTTTAAAGGACAACGGGTTCCATCCCATTACGCTGCAGCAGCTCCATGAATACATGACGGAAGGGAAGGCCGTCCCTGTAAAACCTGTCGTGCTGACCTTTGACGACGGGTATCCCGACACGTATTCCATCGTCATGCCCATCATGAAGGAATTCGGATTTCCCTGCACCGTATTCATCCCGACGTATGACGCCGACCAGGGTACGCGCCTGACATGGCAGCAGATCCAGGAAATGAAAGACGCAGGCATTACTATTGCTTCGCACAGCTACCGTCACGAGCGCCTGACAGAGCTTTCAGCGGCAGCCGTCGAAGAAGACGTGCAAAAGAGCCAGGAAGAGCTGAAGCAGCGCCTGGGTATCGACAACGAATTTTTCTGCTATCCCTATGGCCGGGTCAATGAGGCCGTCGAAGACGTCATGAAAAAGCATGGCATCAAGCTGGCCGTCACCATGAATCCGGGATGGGCGAAGCGCGGCGACAATCCCTATGCCGTCAACCGCATCTGGATTGGCAATGCCGTCGATATAGGAAACTTTGAGCAGCGCGTTACGACAGAGCAGTACGAAGAACGATAACGCCGGGTCTATCTTTACATTTCTGAGGTAACTATGAAGAAACATTTCAAAGATATTTGCAAATTTTTAATAGTATTGCTGGTCTTTTTCGGCGTAACGTCGCCTGTCGTCGTACTGTTCGGCCCCTTTGACAACGTCAAGCGGACCGTCGTCGGCGCGATTTTAAAGAGCCGCCACCCCCAGTACATTACGTGGCTTTTTTCTCAGGAAGAAATCGATAAAATACTGGGCGGCATCAGCACGGCGCCGAAGCAGGAGCTGTTTAAATTTACGGCCCGCACCGATTCGTCCCTGAATTTAAAGCAGATTGAATCGAGCCGCTTCAAAGGCTTTTTGCTGGAAATCCCCGACCCGAAGCGCATCGAAGTAGCGACGGCGGAAAATATGGATGAAAAAGGCGACACGACGAGCGGCATCGCCAAGCGGCATGACGCCGTGGCGGCCATCAACGCCGGCGGCTTTTACGATGCCAACGGTACCGGCACGGGCCGCAGCCCGTATGGCTTTATCATTCATGACGGCCGGTTCCTTCTGGGGCAGAATTCCCTCGACGTGGAAGTGAACGAATTCGTCGGATTCAATAAAGAAGGAAATCTCATCGCCGGTACGTACAGCAAGGGCGAAATCATCGAAATGGGCGCGAAAGAAGGCATATCCTTCGGCCCGGCCCTCATCGTCAACGGCGAAAAGATGATTACCGACGGCGACGGCGGCTGGGGCGTCGGTCCCCGCACGGCTATCGGTCAGCGCAAGGACGGTACGGTGCTGTTCCTGGTCATCGACGGCCGCCAGCCCGGCTATTCTGTCGGCGCGACGCTGCGGGACCTGCAGAACATCCTCTATGAAGAAGGCGCGGTCATCGCGGCCAATTTGGACGGAGGCTCCAGCTCGACGCTGTACCTCAACGGCAATGTAGTGAACAAACCGGCGGACTTGCTGGGCGAACGCATGATTCCGACGGCATTTATCGTCAAATAGGAGGTATGTATGAACACGAAACGAGTTCTCTTAGCCTTCGTTGTCGGCATTGCCGTCCAGGCAGGCGTGTATTTGTATTTAGACAAGGTGCTCTTTGCGCCGGCCTCGGATTTCCAGATTGCCGGCACGAATCAGCAGGAAGCCTTGGGCTTCGGCGTAGAGCCGAACGGCCAGTCCTATTATTCCTTTGACAAGCGGTTTATGGCGACCATTGTCGACGACCAGGTGTTGATTTACGAAGCCGGCAAGAAGGGCGAGCCGCAGCGCATCAACCTGCACGGCAAGAAGGTGTCCTTCTTCGAATGGCTGCCGGACCGCAATCTGGCCATTTTCGCCACCTACGGCTACGATAACGAGACGGGCAATTATGAAGTCCACATCGCCCAGTACGACCCGGTATATCCCGAACGGGAGCTGGACACGCCTATCGAAGACGCGCCGGAAGACAGCAAGATCGTCGACGTAGCCTACTCGACGGCGACGAACGTCGTATACATGAAGCTGGAAGTGGCTCCCGAACGGTACCGCATTTACCGTACCGACGCCAACTACGACACGCGGCGCATCCACGTTCAGGCTGAAAACATCGGCCGCATCGCCGTATTCTACGACGAAGATATCTTCTTCTATGATAACCTGCGCACCGGCGTCGTCTACATGTTCGAAGGGGCGACGAGCAGCTGGCGGGAAATCTCGCCGGTCGGCAATTACCGCCTCGTCGGCATCGACGGCCAGGATATTTACGTCGCCGAGCTGAACCGCGACGACAAGGTCATTGCGGCGTACCGCGGCCGCCTGCGTCAGGGCTTCACGAAGATAGCGACATATAAAACGCCGGAAGACTTTTCCAAGCTGACCCTCAACAGCATGCTGGAAGCGTCGGATAAGATGGAAAGTTCCGGCGATACAAACAAGTAAGGTGATACGATGGCAAAGCATAAAATCCCCAAGAATCGGTCTCTCGAAGACATGTTCAAGGGCGTAAAAGAAGAAATAACCTTTGAAACGGCCGATTGGGACGACGAACCGGCGGCAAAGCCCCGCGTCGTTCAGAAACCGGCAAAAAAGCAGACGGCGGCGGATTTCCGCAAGCAGTTCTTCACGGACGACTTGCAGGAAAAGGTCGGCTCCCTGCTGTTGGAAATCAAGATGGCCTACTATAAAGACGGCGTCGGAGATATTTCCCTGGAAGTCGTCAAGGACGGCCGCAACGTCGTCATCAAGACGGGGCCGAAGACAAGTAAGAAGACTCGCTGAGTCTGTATTGGGGGACGCTGGGCGTTCCCCTTTTTTTCATGAAGCCGCCCGGCAGGAGGGACTATGGTTACGAGAGAAGACATGATGCGCCGCTATCCGAACTGCGGCGTCATCGAAGAAGAATTTGAAAACTCCAAATGGTTTTCCGTATTCATGCAGCTCGTCTTCACCTTGGTCGGCATGTATTTCTTCTGGCTCATGCTCGGTGAAGCGACGCTGGCGGCACGCCTGGACAACATCGCCGTCCTGCTGTTCTGCCTGTGGCGCATCCACAGACAGCGCGACGTCGTCTGCTTCGTCACCGACAAGGGCCTCATCGTGCGCCGCCAGTTCATGTCTCTCCGGGAATTTTGCGACGAGCAGATTCACGAAGAGCGCAGCTTCGTCTTTATCCCCTACAAGAATATCTTTCTCATCGCTGATAACTGGCAGGAAATCGAGCTGGGCAAGGCTGAAGAAGGGGGCATCGCCGTGCTGCCAGTCCACATGCAGTTCTTGTCCAGGAAAAACAAGCAGCGCATTATCGACCGCATCAAGGAATGGCAGGAGACGCACGACGACGAATCATAGGGCCAAAGAAGAGAAAGACGATCGTAAAAAAGAGATTTGAAGAGAATAAGAGCAAAACAAAGGGGATTCATGAAAAAATTCCATCATTTTGAATGATGAAAACTCTTTATTATTTTAACGAAATAAAGTAAAATAAGGACTGTATTTAGAACTGTGTAAGATATGAAGGGGAGATTCAAGATGATGTGGAAACGGTTGGCAGTCGTAGGGGCGGCTGCACTTGTAGCAATGAATATAGTCGGCTGCGGCAGCGAGGGGTCTAAGGATAGCGCCGCAGCGGAACGAAATAAAATCGTCATCGGGCTGGACGACAACTTCCCGCCCTTCGGCTTTCACGACGAAAAAGGCGAGCTCGTAGGCTTCGACATCGACATGGCGAAGGAAGCGGCGAAGCGCCTGGGCATGGAAGTCGAATTCAAGTCCGTCGATTGGGACAGCAAGGAAACGGAGCTGACGAGCAAGCGCATCGACGCTATCTGGAACGGCTTGTCCATCACGCCGGAACGGGAAAAGAACATCCTCTTCTCCCGGCCCTATCAGAACGGCCCGCAGATCCTGCTAGTCCGCGGCGATTCGCCCATTCAGGGCAAGGCCGATTTAGCCGGCAAGATCGTCGGAACCCAGCAGAGCAGCACAGGCCTCGAAGCGATCAACGCCGAACCGGAGCTGCGCGATTCCTTTAAGGAATTGAAGCAGTATTCGGACAACGTCACGTCCTTCATGGATTTGGAAGTCGGCCGCATCGACGCCGTAGTCGTAGCCTTGACGACGGCAGCGTACTTCAAGCAGCAGAACAACGCCGATTTCCGCATTATCGACGTAGGTTATCCCAGCATTCCCTGCGGCGTCGGCATGCGCAAGGACGATACGGAGCTGAAGGCAAAGCTGGACAAGGTATTGGAAGACATGCACAACGACGGCACGTCTAAGAAGATTTCGGAAAAATGGTTTGGCATGGACGTATCCATGTAGGAGGTATGGAAAATGGACGTAAAGAAATTAGCGGCAATAGGAATGCTGACCGCAGCGGCGGCGACGATGCTGGCCGGCTGCGGCGGCGAAGAAAAAGCGGCAGATAAGCTGCCCGATAAAATCGTCATCGGCCTCGACGATAATTTCCCGCCTATGGGATTCCGTGATGAAAACGGCGAACTCGTAGGCTTCGACATCGACTTGGCGAAAGAAGCAGGCAAGCGCATGGGCATTCCCGTCGAATTCAAGCCTATCGACTGGGACAGCAAGGAAGCGGCCTTAAAGAGCAAGCAGGTCGACATGCTCTGGAACGGCCTGACCATTACGGAAGACCGGGCCAAGCAGATCGCCTTCTCCAAGCCCTATCTGGACAACGCCCAGATCCTCGTCGTCCGTTCGGATTCGCCCATTGCTGACCGGGCGGGCTTGTCGGGCAAGATCATCGGCACCCAGGAAGGCAGCAGCTCCATCGACGCCTTGGAAAAACAGCCGGAATTTAAAAATTCCCTTCAGGAAGTCAAACGGTACGGCGATTTCGTCGCCGCCTTCATGGACTTGGAACTGGAACGCATCGACGGCATCCTCGTGGACAGCGTCGTAGGCCGCTACTACATGAGCAAGAAGCCGGGACAGTTCAAGGTCATCGACAACAAGATGGGCGACGAACAGTACGGCATCGGCCTGCGCCAGGAAGACAAGATGCTTCAGGATAAGCTCAACGAAACCTTGAAGCAGATGAGCGCCGACGGCACCATGACCAAGATTTCCCAGAAATGGTTCGGCGAAGACATTACGATCAAAGTAGAATAATCACGAAGGGCCCAGCAGGTGATAGCATGCAGAGGGCGAGGGGCGGCGGCTCCGCGCTTTCTGCGCCTATCACCTTATGTGCGTCTTTACGGCCCTTGTAAGCGAGGAGACACTATGGAGTACTTATTGAATATTGTCCCGGCCATTGCCGGCGGGTTGGAAATCACCCTGCAGATTTTTGTCATTACCATCGTACTGAGCCTGCCCCTTGGCATTCTCATGTCTATTGCCCGCATTTCGCGTATTATGCCCCTGCGGAAATTCATGGGCGCCTATATTTACGTCATGCGCGGCACGCCGCTCATGCTCCAGATCTTATTCATTTATTACGGCCTGCCCTTTATCATCGAAGGCCTGCGCCTGCCCGATTTCCCGGCGGCCATCATCGCCTTCGTATTCAACTACGCGGCGTACTTTGCGGAAATTTTCCGCGGCGGCATCCAGTCTATTGACAAGGGCCAGTACGAAGGGGCCAAGGTTCTCGGCATGACCTACGTCCAGACCATGCGGCGCATTATCCTGCCTCAGGTCGTCAAGCGCGTCCTGCCGCCGGTGGCTAACGAAACGATCAACCTCCTGAAGGATACGTCCCTGGTCTACATCCTGGCCATGAACGACATCCTGCGCATTACGCGCTCCATCGTACAGCGCGACTTCGACACGACGGCCTTCGTCGTCGCCGCCGTGTTCTACCTGTTCTTTACCTTTATTCTGACAAAGGTATTCACCTATCTGGAAAAACGCTACGCCGTGTACGACGAATAAAGGAGGAAACGACACGATGAGTTTTATTGAAATGGATCATATACGCAAGCAATTTGGCAATCTGGAGGTCTTGAAGGACGTGACGCTCCACGTCGACGAAGGCGAAGTCGTCTCGATCATCGGCCCGTCGGGCAGCGGCAAGAGTACCTTCCTGCGCTGCCTGTGCCAGCTCGAAACCATCGACGGCGGCACGATTACCGTCGACGGCGACGTCATGGTCAGCCAGCCCGAAGGCAGCCGCCGCTCCGTCTACGCTCCGCCGGCCCAGGTGCGGGCCATCTGCCGCCGCATGGGCATGTGCTTCCAGCACTTCAATCTCTTTCCCCATATGACCGTCCTCGACAACATCCTCGAAGCGCCGCGCATCGTCAAGGGCATGAAGACCGAAGACATCATGCCGACGGCGGAAGAGCTGCTGAAAAAGGTCGGCTTGTGGGAGAAACGGGACGAATACCCGTCGCGCCTGTCCGGCGGCCAGCAGCAGCGCGTAGCTATCGCCCGAGCCTTGGCCATGAATCCGGACATCATGCTGTTCGACGAACCGACGTCGGCCCTCGACCCGGAACTGACAGGCGAAGTCCTGCGGACCATCAAGCAGCTGGCCGACGAAGAAATGACCATGATCATCGTCACCCATGAAATGGCCTTCGCTAAAGAAGTAGCCGACCGGGTCATTTTCATGGCCGACGGCCTCATCCAGGAAGAAGGCACGCCCCAGCAAGTCTTCGAAAACCCGCAAAACGAACGAACCCAAAGCTTCCTGAAATCCATGCTGCGGTTCTGATAAAAACGAAACTAAAAACCGGCAAGTGCGAACGAGCATTTGCCGGTTTTTTTGCGATATATGCGGCGCAGTTTTCATCATGCTGACGACACTATATGTCGGTGGGGAAAAAATTTTACTTGATATGGTACATTTTTTATTGCGTACACCCCGATAAATATAGTAAAATCATGATATACAAGAATA